>CAZCVY010000014.1:0-56631 GCA_964501985.1 uncultured Acidobacteriota bacterium
AAACCGCGTATTTTGGCCCGCAAGTAGTTGAAAGCACGCGGTCGAAAATCGAAAAAATCAATAAATTCACAGCTTCTGGGGCGTGGGCATCCTGCCCGCGCCCTGGCGGGAGCGGGACGCTCCCGCGACAGCGGGCAAGATGCCCGCGCTACGTTCGTTACTGTCACTTTATTTTGCAATTCTTAGTGGTGGTCCTTTTTGATTAGCCAGACTTCCGCCAGTCGCGACTGGTCGCGCCAATTGAGGTTTTCCTCGCCAGCGGGCGGGTCCCACGTCAAGATCAGCCGTCCGCCTTTTAAGAGTTCCGGCGGCACGGGGAACTCCTTGAATGCTCCCATCTCCTGGCCATCGACCATAGGCTGGATTCGCTCTCCGTTGATCCTCAGCAGCGCCTGTTTATAGCCGGTCGATCTCACCACGTACGTGCCCTTCGGATCGAGTCCGCCATAAACCATCCGCTCGGGCCACATCGTCACCTGCCAGGAAAGGCGCGCCCGGCTCATACCTTCATCCCACCACCAGAAGGTTGGCGTGTGCCCATTGTCCGCATCCATGCCCGGCCCATAAACCTCCGTGCGTACCACATGGGGGGATGTGGCCACGTTGCCGACGTCGTCGTAGTAGCTGCCCGGCGCGGGATTCTCCCACGTGGCGATGACATGCAGCCGGCTGCACTTTTCCTCCTCGGATCCAAGCTGCCGGGTTTTCTGAAACTCGTCTTCCAACCACCAGCGATTGTTCAGGGGATAATCCACAAGGTCGAGCACTGCTCCTCGCTCCTCGCCAATCGCGTAATACTTCTTCACACTGGTTTGCAGGCCGATGGAATGGAACAGTTCATCACAAAGATCAGAAATGCGCTGTCTTAGATCGGGTGCCGCAGTGTGGATGACGGCGTCATTCAATGTGGCCATCGCCGCGGTCATGGCGTTATCCGCCCCGCGCGTGGGAGCTTCCGCGAGAATGGCGTTGGCTCGCGCCTCCAAGTCTGTTTCGTGAATCAGGCGGCACCGCACGCAGGCGTCATAATTGGCGCGCAGCAAGCACATCTGCCAACGCCAGTTTTCCCGGAGTTCCGGCGACCCGCGCTCTAGCTGCTGCCAGGTTGAAAGGGTTCCCTCCACTGCCCCGTTGTCAACAAGGGGGCCATGCCAGTTTTTCTCCAGGGCGAGCATGGCATCCGCGGCTCGCTCCGCCTCCACGGGGCCAAAGAAAACGCGCGCATAATCAATGAGAATGTCCCGCGTGCTGAGGCTGGGATCCCAAGCGAGCGCGCTCCAGATGGCTTTATTCACATCGTCGTGTACGCCGTCGGAGTAGGAAATGAATCCGTCGCTCCAGGGAGCGAGATTACGAAACAGTGCGGTGTACTCGGCGGGGCGCGGGTTCACCGCTTCCCTGCCCTCGGTCAAGGAATACGCTTGGTCCCATTCCGGCACTTCAAACTGGCACCGCACGTTGTGACTCAAATCCGGATAAAGGCGCAGGCGGTACTGTTTCGCGAGCCGCTGGCGAGTCGCGGCAATGGACGGACCCGATGGGCCTGCCACCAGCCCCGCAAACCACTCAGGGGCGTTGCGGCCAATATAATTGTGGATCGCGTCGATCTGGGGCGCCGTGAACCATTGCAAGGAAATCCAAATCTTGACCTGCGGATGAGAAGGACGAAGGAGCTTCGCCATGTCTTCAAGAAACGGAAACACAAGTTCTGGAGGGTTGTGGCCCGGATCTCCGCCCGGAAAGAAGACTCCGGTCAAAGTCAGGGTATCGCGAAAAAATTCCGCATACCTTTCGAGTTCCTGGTTGCGCCGCGGGGTATCCCTGAGGTCGAAATCCGCGGGTGCCCACACCCAATAATCCAGGCCATATCGGTCACAAATTTCGCCGATCGCGCGGTTCATCTCGCGCCGGGAATACTTCATGACGGGCGTGGGACGGTCGTCTTGAAAGGGAATGCCCTCGATGCTGTTCACGCCGAAAAACGTGAGCTCGCGAATGTATTGCTCGAATTGGTGGGGGCTCCAGGCGTCGTAGGAGTTCGCCTGGGCGCGGTAGCCGAGTTGGTGGCCGCGGATCGCATAGGCGGGAGTAGTGGCGATGTCGAGCGGGGCTGCGACTTCGAGCTTGCCGCGCGCCCAATCGATTCGGCGCAGGAGTTGACCTACGCCAAACAGTGCGCCGCGGGCGTCGGCACCCAACACCCACACGACCGGCGCGGTGCCTTTTTGCGCTTCGACAAAAAGCCGGTACCCTTCGGGCCGCTTTTCCGGCAACCCTTCTCCCTCCCGGGCGGGGACGCGGTGGTCCCAGGCAGGAACGTCGGAAGTTGAGGTAATCGCGATGACGGCTTTGCCCGCTGGCCAATGCGTCGTGGCTTCGATCCCGATGCCCGTGCGCTTCTCCAGTTCTTCGCGCAGGACAGTGGCAGCGGTCCTTTCAGCATTCGGTATTGACCCAGGCCGGACGAGCACGACCGCGCCATTCAAGCTGACGCTTTGAGCGAATAAGGGCGTCCCGCACGCCAGAAACATCCAGATCAAGGCCGATTCTCGAAGCATGAGCGATTTTCCCCGACCGTCCAGAGAATCATCATAGAACGACTCAGATTTCCCCGCGCGATCAATGGTGAAGATCGCCGGCGGATGAAACACCCGGCCCGGGAGTCCGGGACAGAGACCTACATTCCTATTTCCTCGACGGTTTAGATAGGCGTGGGGGGAAAGAAAGGGGAAGAATTGGCTGGGAGCGCCCATCTCAGAGCCACAACAAAAACGCCGGCCCCGCATAGCGAGACCGGCACCGATCGATTACCGTTCGATCTTTCTCCCGCGGCCGAACCTAGTGTCTTCCGCGCGGATGATGTTCAGAATGTTCCGCGTGTTCCGCGTGCTCGGCGGGCGGCGCGGGCTCACCCGTCTTGGCGCGCTGGTCCCGCAAAACCGCTTTGCGGCTCAACCGCACCTTGTTGCCTTCGACGGAAATGACCTTCACCAGGAGTTGGTCGCCCAGCTTCAGTTCCTCGCGGATATCGCGGATGCGATGCTCCGCAACCTCGCTGATGTGAAGCAAACCGTCAGTGCCGGGGAAGATCTCGACGAAGGCTCCGAAATCCGCCAGCCGCACGACTTTTCCCAGATAGGTCTTTCCAATCTCGGCTTCCGCCAGCAGGTCGCGAATCATCTTCAAGGCCTTGCTGGCCGAGGGTTCATCGGTGGCGGCCACGTTCACACTGCCGTCGTCTTCGACGTCAATTTTCACACCCGTCTGCTCGATGATGCCGCGAATCACTTTGCCGCCCGGCCCGATGAGCTCGCCGATCCTTGAGGGATTGATCTTCATCGCGTAGATGTGCGGTGCATAGGTGGAAATGTTGGTGCGCGGCGAATCCAATGTCTCCAGCATTTTTCCGAGCACGTGCAAACGCCCGGCCTTCGCCTGAGTCAGAGCCTCCGCCATGATCTCGGGAGTAACTCCCGTGATCTTGATATCCATTTGGAGCGCAGTGATTCCGTCCTTGGTTCCCGCAACCTTAAAATCCATGTCACCGTAATGATCTTCAGGTCCGGCGATGTCAGTGAGGATGGCGTACTTGTCGCCTTCCTTCACCAGACCCATGGCAATTCCCGCCACCGGGGACTTCAACGGAACACCCGCGTCCATCAAGGCCAGCGTCCCACCGCAGACTGTGGCCATGGACGATGAACCATTCGATTCCAGGATGTCGGACACGACGCGAACCGTGTAGGGAAAATCTTTCTCCTCTGGAAGGATGTTGAACAGCGCGCGCTCGGCCAAAGCCCCGTGGCCAATCTCGCGCCGTCCGGGTCCCCGCAGGAATCCGACCTCGCCCACGCTGAACGGAGGGAAGTTGTAATGGAGCATGAAGCGTTTGAACGCTTCACCCTCCAGCACATCCAGGCGCTGCTGATCCTCGCCGGTCCCGAGCGTGGCCGTGACCAACGCTTGCGTTTCACCGCGCGTAAAGAGTGCGGAACCGTGGGTGCGGGGAAGCATCCCCACTTCGCAATTAATGGCACGCACCTGATCGAAGGCGCGCTTGTCCGGTCGCTGACGCTTGGTGAGCACGTCATCGCGGAACAGCCGTTCTTCCACCTCGTCCACAAAGCGCGCCACCAGCTTGCGCTTGGCCTCGTCGTCCTCGGGATACGTCGCCACCAAGGCTTTGCGCAGGTCGGAAATCTTGCGATGACTTTCCAGCTTGATGTACTTGGAAGTGTCCATCGCCTCGTGGAGAGACTCCTCGATTTTTCCGCGGACTTCCTCGTAGAGCGCTTCATCGCGAGTCGGCGCTGTGAACTGGCGCTTCTTCAAGCCCAGCTTTTGAAAGAGCTCTTTCTGCGCCGCGACAATCCGGCGGATTTCGCCATGCGCATATTGGATCGCCTCGATAATCGACGCTTCGGAAACTTCCTTCGCGCCCGCCTCCACCATCACAATGGCGTCTTCCGTGCCCGCCACCACCAGGTTCAGCGCGCTACTCTTGATCTCACTGTAGGTCGGGTTGGTGGTCAGGCGTCCGTCCACCAGTCCCACGCGCACAGCGCCGACGGGATTGAGAAACGGGATATCCGAAAGGTAGAGCGCCGCCGTGCCCGCGACCAACCCGATCACATCGGGGTTGTTTTCCGAATCGGCGGAAAGCACCATGGCAATAACTTGGGTTTCGTCTCTGAACCCATCGGCAAAGAGAGGCCGGATGGGACGGTCAATCAGGCGGCTGGTGAGAATCTCTTTCTCGGTCGGGCGTCCTTCACGCTTGAAAAAGCCGCCGGGAATTCTTCCCGCGGCGTAGGTGTATTCTCGATAATCCACGGTGAGGGGGAAGAAATCGATCCCCTCCCGCGGGTTGGTCGAGCACGCCGTGGCCAGCACGACGGTGTCACCGTAGCGAACGTAGGCGGAGCCATTGGCTTGCTTCGCCACTCGGCCACATTCGATTGAAAGGGTTTGTGTACCCAGGGTAATGCTAACTTGTTCCATATAATCCTCCAACAATCCACGCCGAGCGCCGTCAAGGCGCCACATAGCGGGTCATGGCATGCGCATGCGGCCCGAGGTGTTTGACCTCGCGGCGCTATGCGGCATGCGGGTTATTCAGGGAGCTGCGAATCGAGGTGGTTGTTGAACGGATGGGAGCCCCAAGCCCGTTTTGAAGCCGCCCAAAAAGCAAAAGCGACCCACGCCGGGAAACCGGGGAGTCGCTTCGACAACAGATCTTGTCTTGCCTGAAATCTTGAAACCTTCTCTGTATGCACCGGGCTACTTGCGGATGCCCAACTTTTCGATGACCGCCTTGTACGCCTCGGGGTCACGCCGTTTTAGATACTCTAAATGCCTCTTGCGCCTGTTCACCATGGTCAGCAATCCACGCCGTGAAGCATGGTCCTTCCGATGGGCACGAAAATGCTCGTTCAGGTAGCTGATTCGCTCACTGAGCAGCGCAATTTGAACTTCAGGTGAGCCCGTATCCTTGGGATGGACTCGAAACCGCTCTATGGTATTGGCTTTCGATTCACGGGCTAACGGCATCCGCCTCTCTCCTCGCTTCTCATCTCTTCTTATGTACGCAAAAAGATTAACATGAACCCCCCAGTTTTGGCAAAAGAAATCAACGAACGCGCCTGCGGGGAGGAACACGCCATACCGTGATGTTCAACGGAAGGCTGGGCTGACCCCGTTGGGCCGAGTCCTGGAAACCACTCTGATTTATGCTAAAATGCCAGCCGGTTTAGTTTTATAACTGAAGTCGCAAGCTGGCTCATGGACGAAATGCGTTCAAGGCGATATCCCAGGCTCAAGGTAAAGGTGCCGGTGAACTACACCTCAGGAAAAGAGACCTACCGCTCCGTGGCCATTACCCTGAGCGGGGGCGGGCTTTTCCTCGCCGATGCCGACGGACTCGAGCCGGGAAATGAAATCTCGATGCGCTTTCGGCCGGCCAAGCACCTGCCTGTGATCCAAGCCAAAGCCAGCGTTAGGTATATCGTTACGGGGGAAGGCGCGGCTGTTGCCTTCACGGAAATCAGTGAAGACGATCGTCACAAGGTCCTCCGCCTGATCCATCAAAAGACGAGGGACCGCCGACTGCAACCTCGCGCGCCACTGGCTACCCAGGTTGAATGCGAGCAATGCATGACATTGGCCTTCTCGCGCGACATTAGCATAGCCGGAATGTTCATCGAAACCTCCGCCCCGCTCGACGTGGGGACGCCCTTCACCGTCCGTTTCAACCTCGATCAGAAAGACAGAGTCATCACCGCTGAAGCCGTGGTGAATTATGTGATCGAAAAAATGGGGATGGGAGTCTTGTTCACCGAGATGCAACCACCGGACCGCGACGCCATTAAACAGTATGTCGGAAACATGCCCGGCCTGGATAAGGGACAGGCGGCGAAAAGCGAATCCGCTTAGTTTTCCCCGCCCAGAGCCCCTCCGGAACGCATGAGGAGAATCTCCTCCACCGTTGCGTGACGCGGCTGGAGGAGCGCACTCAACACCGCCCCGGCCACATCCTCAGGCTGCAGCAGGTCCTCGCTTCGCACGGAGAAATCCAGCTCATCTTTCATCCGCGTCGCGGTCATCCCAGGCATGATCGCCATCACGCGAATGCCGTCCCCCCGAAGCTCACGGCGCAGAACACCCGTCAATCCCAATGCACCAAACTTCGAGGCGCTGTAGGCTGAGCAGTTCGGAAAAGCCACTCGGCTGGATACAGAAAGGATATTCACCACGTCGCCCTGGCTGCGCTTGAGGAGCGGCAGCGCCGCTTGGGTCACGAGGAAAATAGAGGTGAGGTTGGTCTCGATATTCCGCCGCCAGTCCTCCGCTGTGGTTTTGACGAAAGGCTTGAACGTAAATACCCCGGCATTGTTGATCAACACATCAAGCCGGCGGATTCGCTTTTTCACCGCAGCTAAGAGCCGCTTCACGTCGGCGGGCTTGGTAACGTCGGTAGGCATGCTCAGCACTGTGCCGGCAAGCTCGGACTTAGCACGCGCCAGCGGGCCGGGATTCCGAGCGGACAGAATCAGCTTGGCGCCTTCTTTAGCAACCGCACGCGCGATCGCCAGGCCGATTCCACGGCTCGCGCCTGTAATGAGGACGACCTTCCCTTCAAGGTTTCCCATAACTTGCCGCAACTGGAGGGCGGCTTCCTCGCTCTGATATTGGGCCGGTCTCTCAGGCCCGCTCTCTTATCAAGCGGAGAAATTCCGAACGCGTCCCCTCGCAGTCGCGGAAGACTCCGAGCATGTGGGAGGTCACCGCGACGGAATTTTGCTTTTCCACACCGCGCATGATCATGCAGAGGTGACGCGCCTCCACGATGACGCCGACCCCTTGGGGCTTGATCTTATCCATGATGGTTTCGGCGATTTGCACGGTCAGGCGCTCTTGCACCTGAAGCCGCCGCGCAAATACATCGACGATGCGGGGAATCTTACTCAGGCCAATCACCCTGCCGTTGGGAACATAGGCCACGTGGCAGCGGCCAAAGAACGGCAGAAAATGATGCTCGCACAGGCTGAAGATCTCAATGTCTTTCACGATCACCATCTCGTCATATGCTACTGAATAAAGCGCGCCATTTAAAACCTTGTCGATGTCCTGGTGATAGCCGCTGGTCAAAAAACGCAGAGACGTGGCCACGCGCGACGGCGTCTTTAGGATGCCCTCGCGATCCGGGTCTTCGCCCACTTCCGCGATCAGGCTTCGAACCGCCACGGCAATCGGGTCGGCAGGACCCGCCGTGGCAAGATCCTTGAGATTCTCCAGCTCATGTGTATTCATAATTGTTGTGAACCAATTCCCTTCCCCGCGTCAGCAGTATCGGGCACGTATTCAAACGAATTCAAGCTCGTCTCTTCCAGGCGAATGCGGTCGAGTTTCAAGGGTCTACCTGCTCCGGCTTCTTCCAAAGGAGTGCGCAGGAGTCTATAGATTTCCAGGCAGACGTTTTCCGTTGTAGGAACTTGCGTGCGGAAATTCTCCATGTCAAGGTTCAGATTCTTGTGGTCGAGCTTCTCCAGGACGTGCTCGGCGACAATTCCATCCAGCGCCACGAGGTCAAAAACCATGCCAGTCGCCGGATCAATGATCCCTGCCACCGTCACCTCCAACAGGTAGTTGTGCCCGTGTCCGTTGGGATTGTTGCATTTGCCATAAACGAGGCGATTTTCCTCCACGCTTAAATCGTCATTGTGAAGACGGTGTCCGGCTGAGAATCGATAGCGGCGCGTCAGGTAAACCATCATTCTCCGTAGTAGTCCACAAATAGGTCCTGCGTTTCATACACTCTGATTCGATGAAGTTTGCCATGCGTAAGTTTCGGCGCCAGCAGATTCCAGATCTCAACCGTGATATTTTCCGTGGTGGGGTTTTTCTCCTCGAAGGCGGGAACTTCCTTGTTCAGGAATCTGTGATCCATCAATCGAATGACCTCTTGCTCCAGCAAGACCTTCAGCTCCTTGAGGTCGAGCACCATGCCTGTTGTGGGATTAATCGCGCCACCGACAGTGACTTCAACGGTATAGTTGTGACCGTGCCCCAGAGGGTTATTGCATTTGCCAAACACCCGGCGGTTCTCTTCCGGTGTGAAGTTCGGATTGTGATAGTAATGCGATGCGGAAAACTCCGCTCGCCGCGTTACGTAGATCATTCCTTCCCTTTCGTGGCGTAAGAACGCCCTTTCCATTCGATGCTTCCGGTGCGGCGATGGGCACGCAATGAGCTCAGCATCAGCAACCCTAGCAGCGCAGCGCCGATGGGCTGGTAACTCGCAAGGTCCGGAGCAAATCCCATGCGACCGAGGTCCCGCCCGTAACTCCACTGACGTGCCAATGCCAGCAGAAACAAGCCCAAAGCTGTCACGATGAGGGCAACTCCCGCGCGGGCAAAGGCCACCCACAAGCAGACCGCCAGAAAGCACAATGCGGGGAACAAATCCAAAAGCCAGAGTGAAGCCACCGCCGCAAGCATCTTGGAAGAATTGCCGCCGTAAAGCAGGTAGAGATTCTTGGTCCATCCCTGCCACATCTCACGAAAGGTGTGGTACATGCGCGTCCGAACCCAGCGCGCGCCCGGTAGAAACAACAGCTTTCCCCCCGATGCTTTGACTCGCCTTGCCAACTCCACATCCTCTAGGATTTCCGATTTCACCGCCTCGTGCCCGCCGCTTCGCTGGTACACATCCTTCCGCACGAGCAAGAACTGGCCGTTCGCGGCAGCCGCGGGCGAATGCGGATCGGAAACGTCCTCAAAGCTAAAGAGGGAGGCGAGCTTTACGAACACAAACGGGATGACGGACTTCTCCCACCACGTCGGCGTCTCCTGGCCGGGCGACACCGAAAGCAGGTCAACACGCTCATCTTCCGCCCGCTTCAGGAGTTCGCTCAAGCTCCCGGGGAGATGCTCGGTGTCGGCGTCGGTGAAGAGCAGCCAGTCCCCCGTGGCAACCGCTGCTCCCATTGCCACCGCGTGAGTCTTTCCCAACCAACCTTCCGGCAAGGTTTCCACGCTGATCGTGCGAAGCAGAGGAATCTCTGGTTCGAGCGCAGCCAGGATTTCCGCAGTCCGGTCGACCGACTGGTCGTTCAGCACCAAGATTTCCCGGATACCGCCTTGTGCAGCGAGCGACCTCACCACTCGCGCGATGTTAGCTTCTTCATTGCGTGCCGGGATGATCGCAGATACCCGTTGCTGATCAGTCGTATCCATCCACGAAAGAAGCTAGGATCTAGAAGTGAGAAGGTACTGAAAGAAAGCTACCCGCCGACCCCTCCTAGCTACTATCTCCTGGCTTCTACCTCCCAGCTCCTCCGTAATCTCCCATGACGGAATGCGAAGTTTCATTATAATAGACCCTTCAGCCATGAGTAAAACCAACGCCATTAAGATCGCAATCTTGGCCGTGATTCTGGGAGGGGCCACCTATTGCGCGCTCCGCCAACGCGAAGCGCGCCCTCTGGCCATCGGCGATGGCGCGTTGGATTTTTCTGTGCCCGCTGTTCCTTCGGGCCAGTTGGATCTGAAGACGTACCACGGGCAAATCATCGTGCTTAACCTCTGGGCAACGTGGTGTCCTCCCTGTGTGGAGGAAACGCCCAGCCTGGAGCAGTTCGCGGAGAAGATGCGAGACCAGGGAGTGACGGTGGTCAGTGTGAGCGTCGACGAGGATCTCAGCGCGCTTCAGGATTTCATTCAGAAATACCATATCTCCTATCCCGTCGGGCGCGATCCGGACCGTGCCCTCGCAGCCCGCTATGGCACGGTCCAATTCCCGGAAACTTACATTTTCGACCACCGCGGGTTGCTCGCGGAAAAAGTGGTGGGCCCGACGGACTGGGCTGATCCCCGCATGCAGAGTTTCGTCCTCAACCTCGCCCACGGTTCCAACCCTTAGCGGCACGGTCGCCATACTGATCCCAGCACGGCTAGGTGCTAACCTCCGATTTGGGCACTGAACTCAGCGCGCCCATCACCGTGCGCCAAATGCCGAGGACTTCCTCCACCAGCTTCTCCTCAGAAACATTGACCCTTGCCTGCCGGTTAAACAATTTGGCTTGGTAGATGATCCCCGTCAGTGTTGCCGCCACCGAGGCGTCCACTTTCACTGCCGTCTTCGGTGACTCGCGTTGGCTTGCCATCGAACCTCTCCTTTTCCCGGTTGAGTTGCGGCGATTCTAACATAGGGGCCTAGCGGTTCTGTAAGTACGTGGTGCAGTGCTTCCGCGACCTGGTGCAACTTCCCTTCCCGAGGGCCGTTTGTTATATTCAGTCACGTTCGCCGTCGGGCAGGTGCACTCTGCTCGCGCGACTGTGGAATGAACCGCAACGAACGACAGGAGCACATCGACGATGACCACACCCAAAGTCTATTCGAACTTCATTGATGGCGAGTGGGTTCACTCAAGCAGTGGTCGAGCTTTCGAGAACCTCAATCCTGCCGACCGGAGCGACCTCGTCGGGTTGTTTCCAGAATCCGGCCCCGAGGATGCGGAGGCCGCCATCCGCGCGGCGAAACAAGCCAGCAAATCGTGGAGGAACACTCCCCCTCCCAAACGCGGGGACATCCTTTACCGCGCCGCCACCCTGTTACAAGCGAACAAGGAGGAGTTTGCGCAAAGCATGACGCGCGAAATGGGCAAGGTGCTCGAGGAAACCCGGGGCGATGTGCAGGAAGCCATCGACATGACGTTCTACATGGCGGGCGAGGGCCGGCGGCTCTTCGGGCAAACCACCACCTCTGAGTTTCCCAACAAGTTCTGCATGACAGTTCGCAGCCCGGTGGGCGTGTGCGGTCTCATCACTCCCTGGAATTTCCCCATGGCCATTCCATCGTGGAAGATCATGCCCGGGCTCATCTGCGGCAATACCGTAGTGCTGAAACCCGCGACGGACACTCCGCTTTCCGCGTACAACCTCGTGCAGGTTCTGGTGGAAGCGGGCTTGCCGCGCGGCGTGGTAAATCTGGTTACAGGCCCCGGTCGCGCTGTGGGCGAGCACTTGATGCAGCACGCCGACGTGGCCGCGATTTCCTTCACCGGATCGACGGAAACCGGGCGCAAGGTTTCACAAACCTGCGCCGCCACTTTCAAGCACTGTTGCCTGGAAATGGGCGGCAAGAACGTCATCATGGTGCTTGACGACGCCAATCTGGACCTCGCCGTTGATGGCGCGGTCTGGGCCGGCTTCGGGACCACCGGCCAGCGCTGCACGGCGGCCAGCCGCGTGGTGGTGCAAAAAGCCGTGTACAGGGATTTCGTCGACAGGTTCGTGGAGCGAACCCGCGCCTTGAAGATCGGGAATGGCCTGGACTCTACTGTGCAAGTTGGTCCCCTCATCAACGAAGCGCAGCGGAAGACCGTAGAATCCTACGTCGACGTCGGGAAGAACGAGGGAGCCAAACTTCTCTGCGGAGGCCAGCGGCCCAGTGGCGGCGAATACGAGAATGGCTGGTTCTACATGCCCACGATCTTCGGCGATTGTGACCCCAAGATGCGCATCGCCCAGGAGGAAATCTTCGGCCCCGTCGTCTCCGTCGTTCCCTGCGATAGCCTGGACCATGCTATTGAAATCGGTAACGGTATCGCCTATGGTCTTTCCTCCTCACTTTATACCCGGAATGTGAACAACGCCTTCACCGCGATGCGGGAAATGGAAACCGGGATCTTCTACGTGAATGCTCCAACCATCGGAGCGGAAACTCACCTGCCCTTTGGCGGAACCAAGCAGACGGGGAACGGCCACCGCGAGGCCGCCACCGCGGCGCTCGATTTCTACTCCGAGTGGAAATCCATCTACGTGGATTACAGCGACAAGCTCCAGCGCGCGCAGATTGATACCTAGCTAGGAAGGCGGCCGGACCTGGGATACGGGCGGCGAGGGAGCGGCAGAGGGGGCGCCGCCAGGCTCGGGCTCCGGGCTGGCGGGGCCACCCTGGGTATGATCGAGACCGGTAGGCAAGGGATGTGAACCCAGTCCTAGTTTCATCAGCGATTTGGCTTCCGGCAGGCCCGTGGCCGGGAACCCGTGGTCAGCCTGATAGTGCTGCATGGCCTCGTGCGTGCGCGCGTCCCATTGCCCGGTGGCATCACCCTTCAGATAACCCTCGCGAATCAGCGCTTCCTGAATCTCTTGCGTGCGCTCCGGCTGTAAATGAAGGCGCGCGAGGCGCTGGCGGCCGGTGAGCGAGCTCACGCTATGGGTGCGCGCATTCGAACCTTTGTGCTGGGAAGCATAAGCAGTGGTGTGTTTCGGCGCCGTTTTTGCGGCTGCCCCGGTGGAAGGGTGCGAGGAGGCGCTTCTCGCGCCGGAATTTGCCGTCCCGGCACGATGAGTGGCCTGGAGATTGGCAGTGGAATGGGACCCCGCTCGGGGCGCGCCGGCCTTCTTCGCCACAGCGTGTGTCGGCACGGAATGTGGCGATCCCGTAGCGAGGTGCGTCGTGGGCTTGGTGCTGGCGGTCGAGCTATCGCCGGCGGACAGGCCGCTCGCGGCCAGACAAACTCCCGTCACCACACCCAGCAAGATCTCGCTCGTTTTATGGCCCGAGAAAGTCAAATCGCTCCTCTCCTCTCCCTAGGGCAGGCGGTCAGCCAGGAAGAGCGTCGTGAAGCCATGTGCGCCGTTTCGACGCGCCAGCAATAATACAACGTCCGAGCCGGATTTCAACTGGCCTTGGAGTTTATTATAGTCGTCCACCGAGGCCACGGTATGCCGATTGATGCTGAGGATCACATCGCCGCGCTGCACACCCAGATCGGAAGCAAAACCGCTTCCCTGCACATCGCTCACCAGCACACCTTGCTTGGATTCCAGGTGGAGTTGAGTGGTCATCTCCTGGGCCTGATCCGGGGTCAGGCTCTTGACCGCCATGCCCAAAATGCCGCCACCTTCCGGGCTTGATTCAGAACCACGCTCCCCTTCCTGTTCGGCGCGGTTCTCACCAATAATCTGGTTACGATCGGCCACTTCCACGTCGGCCGAGGCGTGTTTACCTTCGCGCAGGTATTCCACGCGCAGTTTCTTGCCGACATCGGTTTCGGAGACGATTCCCACTAATTCGTCGCCATTATGCACGGCACGGCCATTCACGCTCAGAATCACATCGCCCCGTTTCAGGCCCGAGTGATCGGCGGGACTATCCGGCTGGACGCTGTCAACCACAATGCCGTGGTCCGTGCCGAAACTTCTGAGCAAGGCCGGATTGGCTTGGGCCTGGAATTGCACACCGATGGCGCCACGCTTCACCGTTCCGGTACTGACCAGCGAGTTGTAAACCTTGCGGGCGGTGTTCGAGGGGATGGCAAAGCCGATTCCTTCGTAGCTCCCGCGCCGCGTCGCAATTGCCGTGTTGATGCCGATCACCTGCGACGCCAGATTCACCAGAGGCCCGCCACTATTGCCGGGATTGATGGCGGCGTCGGTTTGCAGATAGCGCTTAAACTGGCCCTGAGTTCCGCCTTCGATGTCCCGGCCTTTGGCGCTGACGATTCCGGCGGTCACGGTGCCTTCCTGACCGAATGGACTTCCGATGGCCAGAACCCAGTCACCCACGCGCATCGAATCGGAATCACCGAGTGAAGCCGAGTGCAGCGGCTTGCCCGCGTCGATCTTAATGACCGCGAGGTCCGTCCAGGTGTCGGCGCCAATCACCCGGGCCTTGTACTTGGTATCGTCACCGTGCAGGAAGACGGTGATGCGGTCCACGGGCTTATCGTCACCATCTCGGGAACTCTGGGTAATCACGTGATCGTTGGTGAGGATGAATCCGGACTTATCGAGGACAATCCCTGAGCCAAGGCTTTGTTGACGAAAGTCACCTTCGCCGCCTTCCGAGCCTCCCGGGCCCTGGAAAAATTGCCCGAAAAAATCGTCGAAGGGGGAATCGTTTGGTGAATGCGGACCGCGGCGGCTGATGCGGACCGTCGTTTCCGTATTGATGTTCACCACCGTATCAACAATGTTGTCAGCGACCTGGGAAAACGAGTTGGAAAGATCCACCGGGGAGGGCATGGGGAGGGGCTTGGCCTCCGCGCCAGCGAAGCCCTTGGCCGCGCGGACACTGTGCGATACTACCGTGCCAATCAGAATCCCAATCGCCAGGGTCACCGCAATGACCAAGGCAGGCAAGGCCCGTCGACCGCTTCCAATCATTTTGATTTCTCCCTCAACAATCCGGAAACCACCATGAAGCACTATTCTTCAGTATACACCACGAATGGGTTTTCACCATCCTCGATAGCGGGTGCGGGTCGTGGTCTCATCTGGAAGTGCCACGGGCGTCCCGCCCGTGAACGGTCACGGCCAAGAGGGCCCTGCCACACTAAATGACACCACTACCAGCGGGTGCGTCCCGGTTTGGAGGTAGGGTCGCCATCCTGGCGGCTCTATGCCCGCTGGAAGGCGGCGCTACATCGGAGACTGCGAGCGCTGGTCCTTGGCAGAAGGGTCACCGCCGGTACGAACAAAGCCGTGAAAATCCGAATCGACCTGACAGATTGTCGTTCAAAATCTGCATTTCTCTGCAAAATAGCGCTCGATTCGACGTAAATGTCGAAAATCGAGACCCAAAAGTCTGTTTCTATTCGGGCACTTTGTCTTGCGATCCTTTGTTTTCATGCACATTCCGGCTTCGAACGTATATTTAATAATTTTGTTTTGCTCCCGCTGCCGGAAATGGGCTGCGGCGGGGCTCACTCCGCCCCCCGCGTCGAGCCCTCAAGGGCCTTCGGGGCGGTCGAACCCCGGCGCACAACTACCTTTATTTTCATGAATATCGTGGCTATCCCGATCTAAGTCGCTTGTTTTCATGAATATCGTGGGAGTAGCCTCATTTTTTAATTCCCCCTTTTTCCCCTCCGCTCGCGACTGCGAATCCAACTAAATTATTCTTTATCATAGACATACATTTTCTGGAATTTCTTGGGTTCAGCACCTAAGTACCTTCTTTTTCTAAGATATCGTGGCCTCCCTCGGTTTGTTGAGGCGCTCGAAGGGTTCCACCGCTTCGAAGGCCTGGGAGGATCGCACCGTCGCCGCCATGTCCTCACCCGGCACCTTGATGTTCTTGAGCGCCAGGCCGTCACGGATGCGCGCCGCATCCGCCAAGACGTTTCGCCCATCTGCTCCGCCCGATGGCTCTCCAGACCGAGTCGTAAGTGCTCCAGCAGGGACTCCATCATCTGCCCGTCCTTTCGCGGGTCCTCCCCCATCCCCAGTAGAATTTCGAACTGCGAGCCCCTCATGAAGGCCTCGCGGAAATTGGGTACGGTGGGGGTAACCTCGGCTTCCGGGATCGATCCCGCCGAAGCGCTCGCGGCGTTCGCTTCCTGCTCGTGCGTATTCGATAATTGCGGTTTGCTTTCGCCCGACATAAGTCCCCCCTAATACTCGATGTTTACTATCCACTAGATGAGTATACATCTATGTTATGACCTTAGTCAAGCGCAATCTTTGACTAGATGTGTATACCTTAGAATCGGACAGGATGCCCGACCCAGGGGGCGAAGAAAAACCGGGAACAGCCGGTCCGCAGATGTTTCGACACACTCTTTCGATCACGAGTGCCAACCCTTTGAACTCGGGCGAGGAGGGTGTCAAATGTAGAGGATTCGATTTTCGATCTCGTCCGCGACCAGTACGTCTACGTCTTCGTCAGGGTATAGGTCGATAAAGAGCCGGTTCAACGAGTGGACACCCGTGGGTCAATTTGGTGGGCCGGAATGCGGTTCCTTTCGATGTGGGCGTTGATCTCTTCCTGATGATCGCTGTAATAACTGAGAGCGTCGAGAACCTGCGCCAGAGTCAGGTGCGGCATGGCGATGGGAATCTCTTCCGCGGCCACGCCCAACCGCCAGGTTTCGACGATCGCCCGGACCGGCGTGCGCGTGCCCAAGATGATCGGCTCACCGCCGAGGATCTCGTTGTCACTAACGATGTATGGGTGTCCCCTTGCCGTCGCCATTTTGCGCCCCGACACATTGTAACGTACCTGCGCTTTGAAGAGAACCTGGTTTTATGCGGCAGCCGTGCCGCATCGCTCCAAAATACCGTAAGAGCTCGTATTGTCTCGCCCGTCTTTGGCGCCCTGCGGGTCGGCCCCGAAAGGTGGGGCCTTATCGAGCGAAGCTACCCTTCAACGGGGGCTGGCCCGGCCCCACCCCACACTTCGGAAATTACCATCCCGGCCAGAATGAGCGCGGATCCCAAGAGCACCTTTCCCCCCAGGTGTTCTTTCATCGCGACGCGCGAGGCGAGCGCGGCGAAGACGGGTTCCAAGGCAAAAATCAAAGCCGTGTGTGCCGGCGGCGTATACTGCTGCGCCCACACCTGGGTGCTAAAGCAAAACGCTGTCGCGAATATTGCGGTCACGGCAAGGGCGAATATCAGGCGCGCGGTCCAATGCACGAAAAAGGCTGGGCCTAAAGGCACGGCAAGGGTGGAGAGAATGCCCACCACCAGGATTTGGGCCGGGGCGAGGTGCAGGAATGAATACCGGCGCGTGTAGCCCCCAACCAGCACGATATGGACGGCGAAGGCGATGGCACCAAAGAGAGTCAGCAAATCACCACGATTCACCGCCCCGGTCCCGGCCGGCAGAACGAGAAAGTAAAGCCCGAGCAAGCCCAAGATCGCGCCCGCGGCATTCGCGGAACGCGGGCGATACCCGTGAAAGAGAGAAAGCAACGGCACCAGAATCACGCTGAAGCCGGTAATGAATGCGCTCTTGGAAGGCGTCGTAAAATTCAGCCCCCAGGTTTGAAACGCGAAACCGGCGAAGAGCAGAATTCCCAGAAACAAACTGGGCAGAAGAACGACGCGGGGCAACCTCCCGCGCGCCATGACGGCGAACATCAGTAGACCCGCGAAAATGAAGCGGATCGCGATAAATGGGAAAGGGGAAGCGTCGGCAAGGGCGCCTTTGACGACCACAAAAGTCGAGCCCCAAATGAAGGTTGCGACGACGAGGAGCAATTCAGCTTTCGTGCGCTGGCTCAATCCTGGAAACCTCTTTTTTAGCGATTAGGCGATGGCGAGGATGGGGGATTCCCTGCCCGCTTCGGACGCGCGGCTCGTGCACAGTTACTTGGGGTTTTTGCCGAAGAAATCGCCCCAAAGGGTTACGGGGCGAACGTTGAATTTTTGCCCCGCCGTCGAATTATCCGCCGCCACCGGGCGATAGAGCGTGTGGCAGCGCTCGCAGCGGTAAATCTCGGCGTTCTTGCCGAATTCCTTCCGGGCCGCCTCTTCTTCGTCGCTGAAGGCGAGCCGCAGCGGGTGGTAGTAATACCACCGCTTCAGATGCCCAACGCACAGTTCGCCCTTGGCGTCCTTTTCGTCACAGGCGCGCTGGCCGGGCTTCTTATCTTTGACCTTCAAGGTTGCTGTGCTCACTGCGGCTCACTCCATTTTGGATTTCGGATTTGCGATTTTGGATGACGCAAGCTCACCCGCGCAGGGGCCCCGAATCGAAAGTCACGAGCTATATTACTCGAACCGGTTGCCGAAATCCAAGCGGAGAGCGGAAATGACCGCCTGATCGGGCCATTTTTTTGAACCGATTCATTGCAGGTCACCCGTTCTCACGAGGCCCGTACTCGACATTCATTAAGCACAGCCCTGGCGCGGGCGCAGTGGGGCCGGCTTGACTGCGATCGCGCGCCTCAACGATCGTGAGCATGTCGGAGGGATCAAGCCTGCCTCTTCCCACCTCGATCAAGGTTCCAACAATATTGCGCACCATGTAGCGGAGGAAGCCCTTCCCCGTCACTTCATACACCAACATCGAGGATTTGGGCCGCCAGAGGAGGCGCGAGTCAAAAACCGTGCGGACGTTGGACTTGTTTTCCTCATCGCTTTGCGCTTCGGCGGCAGCGAAGGAGGTAAAATCATGCTCACCCGCAAAAACCCCCGCCGCCACCGACATCAATGCACGATTTAATGGATACGGGTGGTGGTGAACATACCGGCACAATAGCGGGGAGCATACCGCAGCCGTCACAATTCGATAACGGTAGGTCTTGCGCCGGACGTCGTACCGCGCGTGAAAAGTCGGGGCGACATCCTCTGCAACCTTAATGCGCACGGTGGGCGGGAGCAGATCATTCAGAGCCTTGACAAAATTCGCACAAGGGATAGCGGATTCGGTGTGGAAGTTCGCCACTTGATGCTCGGCGTGGACGCCGGCATCGGTGCGCCCCGACCCGCAAACTTCGGTGGGAGCCCCCGTCAACTTGTGCAGAGCGCCTTCAAGGCATGCCTGGATTGTGGGCTCATCCGGTTGACGTTGCCAGCCACAAAAGTCGGTTCCATCGTAAGCCAGAGTTAATCGAATGTTTCGCATGAACCCGTTATTCTACCATCCCCCACTGGCGGCGAGGCCAACGAACCGGCCGTCAAGAACGAGGCGGAATCCGCTTGACCTGAAGACCCGCAGCGTGTTATTTAACTATCTGGTTAGTTAAATAATTGTAGGCGTCCAATAATTCAACGCCGACGGGTGCGGAGAGATGCCCTCTGGGCATCGCAGGCAGCACAAACGGGAACCACAAAGGTTGTTTACCCGGCATTCGGGTGATAAACTTCCATGCTTTGCTTTTGAATGCACTGGTCCAGAGGCTCGCGCATTTCCTAGTCCTCGGACTCCGGGGCGGCCACTCGCGCCAGGGAATGCTGGCGGCATTCGAGCGCCCGGTAGTCCCAGTTCCGGCGAACCTACAAAGCTACCGACCGACATAGGCATTCCGCCTACTCGGGAGTGGACTTTCCGTCAGTGTCGAAGTCAACGTCTAATGACAATCCGTGAAACTTTGCGTCCAATGATTGCGTAATACCGGATAGTGCCGATGACAGAAGAAATTTTCCGCATATGGGAGAAGGACATTCGATGAAGCCTAACCGTCAACGCCTCGTCGCCTTGCTTTTCGCAGTAAATATACTCGTATTTGGAGCCCCTTGCCTTAATGCGCAGGTGGCCACGCCGGAGCCCAACGCCGCGCCCGTCGAAAACTTCAATGTCATGAAATACGGGAACACGCGCTGGTTCCCAACGTTTTGGGACCCGTATCAAACGCCCTACGTTCCCGAAAAAAACATGAATAATTCGGAGCGGTTGCACTCGTTGCTTAGCGACGGCAAGTTGCATCTTTCCTTAAATGACACGATCGCGCTCGCGCTCGAAAACAACCTGGACATTTCGATTGCTCGCTATCAGCCAGCTTACGCCGAAACCGACCTCCTTCGCGCCAAGAGCGGCGGCGCCCCCCGTGGCGTGCAGGGCGCATTCTCCTCGTCGGCGTTATTTTCCGGCGCAATCGGAGGCGGCCTTAGCAGTGCATCAAGCGCTTCCAGTTCGGTGAGCTCGGGTGGTCTCACGGGCGCTGGCGGGGCGCTCAACTTTGGGGCTGTGCCCTGCTGTGATCCGAGTGCGGGCGTGCAGGTCGGTTGGAACCGGGCGACCTCTCCTCTGAACTATACCGTGGTGAGCGGAATCCCCGTAGTAACGACTCAGACCACCAGCTTCTCTCCTTACTACGTCCAAGGTTTCCTAACCGGCACAAGCTATGTTGTTGCCTTGCCCGGTTACACACAAACCAACACTTCCGCGAACTTGCTATTTAATCCCGTGGTTCCCACCACGCTCTATTTGGGGATGTACCAGCACCTCCTGAACGGGTTTGGATATCGCGCCAACGCCAAGTTCATCCGCATCGCCCAGAACGATGTGAAAATCGCCAAAAGCGTCTTTCGCCAGCAGGTGATGACCACCGTGGCGCAGGTCCTGAACCTTTACTGGGACTACCTTTCCTTCAACGAACAAGTGGCCGTTGCGCAGCAGACGCTGACCTACTCCCAAAAGCTTCTGGAAGACAACAAACGCCAAGTGGAAATCGGCACCCTCGCCCCAATTTCAGTGGTGCAGACAGAGGCGGAAGTCGCGACCGACCAGCAAAACCTGATTGTCGCCCAGACCAACGTCGAGCAGCAAGGGGAGTTGATCAAAACAGCTGTGGCCAAGAAAGTGGACGCCGATTTGGTGAGCGCACAGGTGGACACCCTTGACAAGCTTCCCGAGCCCCAGCAGGATGATATTCCTCCTCTCACCAAAGCCTTGGAGATTGCTGCTCAAAACCGGCCGGAAATCGAACAGGCCGATCTCAACCTGCGTTACCAATCCATTGTCATCAAGGCAAATCGCAACGCCCTCCTGCCCACCCTGGATTTCTTCGCCACCTATGCCGGCAGCGGACTCTCCGGCGTCGAGCCGATTTACGGCGCTTGCCCCGCCGGCTACCTTCCCTCTTCGACTGAATGCGTCAGCACCACCACCGGCGTTGCCACCTCGCCGCCCATCACGGGTAACAAATACGGCGGCGCCGGCACGTCTCTTTCACAGATCTTCCACAACGACTACCCCAATTACTCCGTGGGCCTCTCGCTCGCCATTCCGATCCGCAACCGCAGCGCTCAGGCCGACGCGGCGCGGGCCATGCTCGAAGAGCGCCAGTTGGTGGAGACTCTCCAGCGGACGAAAAACCAGGTGGAGCAGGACGTCCGCAACGCTGAAATCGGCGTGATTCAAGCCAAGGCCCGCATTGAGGCGGCGCGCAAGGCCGTGACTTACAATCGACAGGCCCTCGATGCGGAGCAAAAGAAGTTCCGGCTGGGTGAATCGACCGTGTTCCTGGTGATTCAGGCGCAACGCGACCTGTCGACGGCCGAAGGGAACGAGGTCACGGCCCGCTCGACTTACGCCAAGGCCCTCACACAGTTCCGTCAAGTTACCGGAACCATCCTTTCCGACTACAACGTTGAGCTCAATGACGCTCTGCAAGGAAAGGTGACCAAAGTTCCCAACATCCCCGGCTCGGCGGAGACACCGAAACCGGTGACCCTGCAGTAACTCACGGGCGCATCGGGAATGGTCAAATTGGCAAGGTTGCAACCTGAGAATGAGCGAAACGGAGGGATTGGTAACCGTCGTCACGCCAATCGGCGGCGGCGCGAGAGTGAAGGGTGGGTGTAAACTCATAATTCATCGCTCATAATTCATCGTTGCCTTCAGTTCCGGCGTTTGACTTTGAATCTGCCCCTGCTCTACCATGCCTCTGGGGTGTAACATCGGCGTGACTGAAAACAAAAAGACGGGCGCGGAGGTCATCAACGAGATTCCCCACCCCCAGCCCTCTCCCGGCGAGCACCGATGGGAGGAGCAAATCCTCAAGCCGGCGCTGGCTAAGTCGCCCGAGCGCGAGGAAGTATTTACCACCCTTTCCGGGGTTCCGATCAACCGGCTCTACACCCCCGCTGACCTTTCCGAGTTCGACTATTCCCAAGATCTTGGCGACCCCGGCGAGTACCCCTACACGCGGGGGATTCACCCCACCATGTACCGCGGCAAGATTTGGACGATGCGGCAGTTTTCCGGCTTTGGGAGCCCCGAGGACACCAACGAGCGGCTCCATTATTTACTGAAACAAGGCCAGACGGGTCTTTCCATCGCCTTTGACTTGCCCACGCTGATGGGTTACGACTGCAACCACCCGCTGGCCGAGGGTGAAGTGGGCCGATGCGGCGTCTCCATTTCGTCCCTCGCCGATATGGAAACCTTGCTGGCGGGCTTGCCGCTCCAACAAGTGACCACCTCGATGACCATCAACTCGCCCGCCGCCATGATCTGGGCCATGTACCTGGTGGTCGCGGAGAAAAGTGGGGCCGACTGGAAGAAAATCTCCGGCACCACGCAGAATGATATTTTGAAGGAATACATCGCGCAGAAAGAGTACATTTACCCGCCGGCGCCTTCCATGCGCCTGGTGGTTGATACGATCACTTTTGGCGCGCGCGAGGTTCCACGGTGGAATCCGATTTCCATCAGCGGCTACCACATTCGCGAGGCGGGCTCGACGGCGGTGCAGGAACTGGCCTTCACCCTGCGTGATGGAATCGAGTACGTGGAGTGGGTCCGGCGGGCGGGAATGCCGGTGGATGAATTCGCGCCGCGCCTGAGCTTTTTCTTCAACGCCCACAATGATCTATTCGAGGAAGTGGCGAAGTACCGGGCGGCGCGCAAGATTTGGGCGCGCGTCATGTGCGAGCGGTTTGGGGCAACCAATCCCCGCTCCTGGCTGTGTCGATTTCACACCCAGACGGCGGGATGCTCGCTGACGGCGCAGCAGCCGTATAACAATGTCGTGCGCACCACGATCCAGGCGCTCGCCGCCGTGCTGGGCGGAACACAATCGCTGCACACGAACTCTCTGGATGAGGCTTGGGCGCTGCCCACGGAAGAAGCCGTCACTATCGCCCTGCGCACCCAACAGGTGCTGGCGCACGAAACCGGCGTGACGAATACGGTCGATCCCTTGGCCGGTTCCTACTTCATCGAGAGGCTCACGCTCGAGACGGAGCGGGCCTGTTACGACTACTTTGAGAAGATCGACGCCATGGGCGGCATGGTGCCTGCCCTCGAGCGCGGATACCCCCAAAAGGAAATTCACGACGCCGCGTACGCCTACCAGAAGGCCGTCGAGCGCAAGGAAAAGATCATCGTGGGCGTCAACGACTACGTGACCCAGGAGGACCGCTCCATCAAGCTGCTGGTGATCGACGACAGCGTGGCGCGCCACCAGGCCGAAAAACTAGAGGAAGTGCGCAAGCGGCGAGATAGCACCCGCGTCCGGCAGGCGCTCGAGGCACTGGCAAGCGCGGCCGCGACCGACGCAAATCTGATGCCCATCATCCTGGAATGCGTGCGCGACTACACGACGCTGGGCGAAATGTGCGACGTCCTGCGCAAGGTGTTCGGCACTTACGAAGAGCCGGCGTTCAGATGAAGAGTAATTCTGAGTTATGAATTATGAATTGTGAATTATGAACCGCAGACGGCAGCGAATGTAGCGCGGACCTGTAGTGTAGGTCCGCGGCTTTTCCCTGCCGAAGGGAACGCGGTGACGACCTACACCGCGGCTCGGCGTTACAGATGATGGATCGAAGGGAGACTGCTCCGTGGCAACCAAGACCCTCCTGACAATTGAACAATTCGATCAGCTTCCTGTTAGGGAAGGAATCCTCTATGAGCTCAACGAGGGAGAGGTCGTCACCATGACCGAACCGATGCCGAGACATAACTGGGTGAGAGACAACATCGCGGCGGCCTTAAGGGATTTCGCTCACCCGCGACACCTCGGCAGGGTTTTCCTGGAAACCGGTTATCAACTCACTTCCGAGACCGTGCGAATTCCGGACGTCTCCTTCGTTCCGGCGGATCAAATGCGTGAAGTTGACTTGGACAGGCGCATTCCCGGTGCCCCTGCGCTCGCGATCGAAGTCGTCTCTCCGAGCGATCTCGCGCAGGAGTTGACGCAGAAGGTCGCGCAGTATCTCACTGCCGGTGCTAAGGCGGTATGGGTCTTCTATCCCAAGACTCGGGATGTGCACGTTTTCCGCGCCGACGGTGGGAGCTCTGTCCGCCGCGAGCATGAGCCGCTCGAAGACCCTGACCTGCTCCCGGGCTTCTCGCTCGATTTGAAGACTGTGTTTGAGAGATAATTGGAATCAACTCGCCATGGATGATCGACGCATTCGTGTACTCGTTGCCAAGCCGGGCTTAGACGGCCACGACCGTGGGGCCAAGATCGTAGCGCGCGCGCTCCGTGACGCGGGTATGGAGGTCATTTACACCGGATTGCGCCAGACCGCCGAGCAGATTGCGAGCGCCGCCATCCAAGAAGATGTTCATGCCATCGGCATCTCGATTTTGTCGGGCGCCCACAACACGATTATTCCTCGCATCTGTGAACTCCTGCGGGCCGAAGGTATGTCCGACGTCCTGTTGGTGGTGGGCGGCATTATTCCCGACGAGGATATCCCAGGACTAAAGCAGGCCGGCGTCTCCGAGGTCTTCCAGCCTGGCGCGTCAACTGAGACCATCGTCGAATTTATCCGCAAGAATGTGAAGGGAGTTCCCGCCGGATAAGCTGACAGCTCTGAAATGCCCAATACTCCATCACCCGAACAGACACTGCCCCGGCAGGATCCTGCCACCTCACTCTCAAAACGCGCGGCGCGCCGGATCATCCAACGCGCTTTCGTTCTGATGGGGCGGGACAAAGTTTTGCGGCACCAGATCCGCGAGGCGGAAATCATCACCCTGTGGATTATAGAAGACTGGGACCTGGAGTGGACCGTGTTCCTCCACCGCGGGAGATTTGAAGTGGAACGGCGCCCCGCCAAGCATCCGGCCGTGACTTTGTCTTGGCCCACCGCGACGGAGTTTTTCCAACAGGTCGACCGCGCGGAGAGTGCGGGTATCCAAGCCCAGATCCTTCCGGCGCAGGAACGCCACCGCTTTTTCGAGACGCTGTTGCGGGGTTTCTTTGCTTGCTTGCGGCACGTCCTCGCGAATCCGATCGACGACGTGGGCGAAAGCCTGTTGTGAAACTATCGTCAGGGTTTGCGAAGCCGTGGTTTTCCTATAGACTGCGTGTGAACGACTTCCTTCGAACGCACGAAAGAGGAACAGCGTGAACACCGACCCTCCGAGCTTCTGGACTGAAACCACCCTGCGCGTCCGCTACGTCGAGACCGACCAGATGGGAGTGGTCTATCACGCAAACTACCTGATCTGGTTTGAAATCGGGCGGACCGACTTCTGCCGCCAGAGTGGGTTTGTCTACCGCGACATGGAAGATGAGGCAGGCCTATACATCATGGTGGCGGAGGCGCGTTGCCGATACAAAGCTCCGGCGCGCTACGACGACGAAATCCTGGTGCGCACATGTCTCAAGGAATTCCGCCGACGCGTCCTGATTTTCCAGTATGAGGTCCTACGGCCGCTGACCGATGACCTCTTGGCGGAAGGGGAAACCGTGCACGTTATCACCGATCGCGACGGCCGCCCCCGTTCCCTGCCTGACAAGTACCGTGAGCTGTTTTCGGCGGCCCTCAAGACGGCCGAGCCCCGTACACTCTGAAGTCGCATGCAGAACGAGTCAACTGTTTGCGCCCACGAAGCTTATGTCCGCACCCATACTCCTAGACGGTCAGAGACTCACGCGGCGGGATTTCTCCGCCGTGGTGCTGGGAAATCGCCCGGTAGGTCTTTCCCCACGCGCGCGCGCGGCGATGAGGAAATCGCGCGCGTTAATCGAGAAGATCATCGCGGAAAAACAAGTGGTCTATGGCGTGACCACCGGCGTGGGGAGCCTTTCCACCGAACACATTGACCCGTCCGCCGCACGCGAGTTGCAACTGAACGTGGTTCGCAGTCACTCCTGCGGCGTGGGTGAGCCGTTAAGCGCGGCGGAAACCCGCGGATTGCTGCTGCTGCGGGCGAACACGCTGGCACGCGGACTCTCCGGCGTGCGGCCCCTGATTGCCGAGACCCTTTGCGCCTTCTTGAACCGTGGCGTGCATCCCGTTGTCCCTCGGCGCGGCTCTGTAGGGGCCAGCGGCGATCTCGCGCCGCTCGCTCACGTGGCCTTGGCTTTGGTGGGTGAAGGCGACGTGGTGTTTCGGGGCCGACGGCAACGTGCGGCGGCGGCGCTGAATTCCCTGGGGCTGAAGCCCCTGACCCTGGAGGCCAAAGAGGGGCTCTCGCTTGTGAACGGTACCCAGGCCATGCTTTCTCTCGGCTTGCTGGCCTTGCGCGAGGCCGAGATTCTGATCAATACGGCAGACGTTGCCGGCGCATTGTCGCTCGACGCGCTTCGCGGCTCCACGCGCGCGTTTGATGAACGGCTGCACGCGGCGCGGCCGCATCCCGGACAGATGATCTCTGCGCGCAACCTCGCCCGGCTCAATCGCGGCAGTACCATTAACAAATCCCACCAAGGGTGCTCACGTGTTCAGGACGCCTATAGCCTGCGCTGCATGCCCCAGGTCCACGGCGCGGTGCGCGACGCCTTGACTTACGCGTGCCGGGTTTTCGAGATCGAAATGAACAGCGCCACGGATAATCCTCTGGTCTTCGTCACAGAAGGCGAGGTCATATCGGGCGGCAATTTTCATGGCCAGCCGCTGGCGTTGGCGCTTGACCTCATGGCCCTGGCGCTGACCCAACTAGGCGGAATCGCGGAAAGGCGCATCGATCGCATGGTGAACCCGCTCACTTCGGAGCTTCCGCCATTTCTAACCCGCTTGCCGGGCCTGGAATCGGGGCTGATGATCGCGCAGGTCGCCGCCGCCGCGTTGGCATCGGAAAACAAGGTGCTGGCTCATCCGGCGTCGGCCGATTCCATTCCCACTTCCGGAAACAAGGAAGACTTCGTGAGCATGGGAATGGCCGCTGCCTTGAAGCTCGAACCGGTCATCGCTAACGTGAGAAACATCCTGGCCATCGAGCTGCTGTGTGCTTGTCAGGCGCTCGATTTGCTAGCGCCTCTGCATTCTGGCAAGCTGGCGGAGCGAGCGCTGCATGTGGTTCGCAAGATCTCGCCGCACATCGCCAAGGACCGCCCCTTGCACCTGGACATCGCGGGCATCGCCAGGCTGATTGCCGCGGGCGGGCTTTCCAGTCTCATCGTGCCGGACCGCGAATTTTGATCTGCCATGCCAGCTATCTCTGCGACAATCATCACTCACAACGAGGAGGCAAACATCGCCCGCGCCATCCGCTCGCTTTCCTGCGCCGACGAGATTGTCGTGATTGACTCCGACTCCACCGACGGCACGCGCGAGATCGCGAAGGGACTGGGCGCACGGGTCATCACCCATCCCTTCGAGGGCTTTGCTGCCCAAAAGAACGTCGCCAGTTCGCAGGCTCACCACGACTGGGTCCTGAGCTTGGATGCGGATGAAGAGTTGGATTCCAAAGCTCAAGCCACGGTCGCGGAATGGAAGCGCTCCAACCCCTCGTTCGCGGGATATCAGTTTGCGCGCCGCGCCCAGTACCTCGGCCGATGGATATTACACTCGGGATGGTATCCCGACTATAAAGTCCGCCTGTTCGATCGCCGGCACGGGCGCTGGGCGGGCGCATATGTACATGAGTCCGTGGCAGTGGATGGTGCGGTCGAGACGCTGCCGGGAGAGATTCTTCACTACACTTGCAATTCTTTGGACGAACATCGACAGCGGATCGAATTCTACACCGACCTCGCCGCGAAGGAGATGCTTGATCGGGGCGAGAACGTGGGACCTCTACGCCGCGCGTTAGGCCCACCATGGGTTTTTGTAAACTCATATCTGTTCCGTCTGGGAATGATCGACGGCATGCCGGGCTATTTCATCGCCAAGATGGCCTCGCGTTACGTGCACCGAAAATACGCGAAACTGGAAGAATTGCGGAAGCGCCAGAGCCCATGATCGCACCTCGCGTTCTCAGAATCGCCCATATTGATACGGGACCGGCGCTCCGGGGCGGCCAGAGGCAAATGCTGTTGCTGGCCCAGGGCTTGCGCGAGCGCGGCCACGAGCAGGCGATCGTGTGCCTGGAAGGCAGTAGCCTGGAAGACCGCGCGCAGCGCGATGGCTTTCGCGTTTTCTCCCTCCCCGCGTCTGATCCGGGACACGCATTTGGAGTCACGCTTTGGCGCCAACAGCTCAAAGCATGGCCCCCTCAATTGATACATGCGCACGACGGCCGCGGGCAGACGCTCGCGTGCCTCGCATCGGTGGGATTGCCGGTGCTCCGGGTTGCCAGCCGGCGCGTCACCTTCTTTCCCTCCGACCGCTGGACTTACCGCCTCAAGTACGGTCACACGTGCAACGCGGTGATCGCCGTCTCGGAGAACATCCTGAAGCTTTCCGTGCAGGCCGGCGTCCCGCGCGATCGGATCACGGTGATACCCGATGGCATTGAAATTCCCGCAGAATTGCCAAGTCCTGCCGATCGGCTGCGGATCAGAACTTCGTGGAAATGTGAGAGGGATGATTTTGTTATTGGAGTTCTGGGTGTGCCTACTCCAGAAAAGGGGCACGATGTTGCCATGGCGGCCATGCCTTTGCTTAGGGCGCAATTGGCGCAGGCACGGCTGATCCTTGCCGGCGACCCCACTCAACCCCGCGGATGGTTGATGCACAGCGGTCCGATTCGTCGCCTCGGCCTCATTGAAGATCTCGCGGGTTTCTTCCCCGGCCTCGACCTCTTCATCATGCCTTCGCGGGCCGAAGGGCTGGGATCTTCCGCCCTGTGGGCGATGGCTTACGGGCTTGCCGTGGTTGCAACCCGTGTGGGCGGCCTTGCGGAAATTGTGGTCGAGAATGAAACAGGTTGGCTTATTCCGCCGGGTTCCGCTCAGGCCCTCGCGGATGCGATTATCCTGGCCGCTTGCGACCGCGAAAGGCTCGAAGCGTTCGGCCGCACGGGTCGCAAACGGGCCGAAGGATTCTCTGCTGCTATAATGGTCGAGCGTACGGAGAACCTCTATCGTCGTTTGATTCATGACGGACGCCTGTAGGCGGTAGTGTCGAAACTCGAAACGGGAAAATTGTTGAATTCTGCGAGATTCGAGTTTCGATTTTCCAGTTTCTGATTCTGCGGGCGCCTGAGGCCTGGAGTAACATCGCGTGGCAATTCTGTATCTCATCATTGGGCTATTCGGGCTCTGCTTCGGAAGCTTTCTGAATGTCTGCATTTCGCGTCTGCCTCGCCGCGAATCGATTGTCCTACCCCGCTCGCATTGTCCGCGCTGTAATCACGCCATTCGCTGGTACGACAACATTCCACTGATCAGTTACCTGGTGTTGCGCGCGCGTTGCCGCGATTGCCACGCGCTGATTTCGCCGCTCTATCCTTCGGTGGAAGCTTTAACGGCAGTGCTTTTAATGTTAACCTTCCACCTTTACGGGCTGGGACCGGAGCTCATCAAATATTCTCTCTTTGGCATGTTGCTGATCGTCCTCATTTTTACGGACATCCTGGACCGCCGCATTCCCCACGCCGTGACGATTTTGGGGATAACAGTTGGACTCGTGTTCAGCATTTTCATTCCTGTTGATACCAGGCCGCTGGGTTGGATTCTGCGGCATTGGAATGTCGACCTGGACGGCAGTCTCGGGTCCCTCGTTGGCGCCGTCGCCGGAGCTTTGGTAGGAGGCGGGCTTTTCTATGCAGTGGGAGAGGCATTTTATTATTTGGGCGGCAAGCAGAAAGAATATCTGGGATTCGGCGACGTCATGCTGATGTTGATGGTCGGAACGTTTCTCGGCGTGCCGTTAACGTTGATGACGATTCTTCTGGGCTCGCTCGGGGGATCGATTCTCGCGCTCGTCATGATTGCCATAAGTTCCCGCTTCCGCGACTATGCCTGGCCGTATGGTACGTTTCTGGGAGTTGCCGCAATCTACGCGGCCCTCTATGGCGGCGGGCTTCTCGACAGTTATTTACGCTGGACAGGGATGGCAGGTTAACAATGAATCCACACCTCAACTCGCAACAGATGATCTTGCTCGCGGGCGTCGCCGTATTGGTGATCCTCGTTTTGATCATGGCCGTCTATCTTCTGCAAAAGACCCTTGGCCGCGGCTTGAAATCGGACGAATCCACGCTCACGCGGGTGCGCCTGGAAGGAGACGCGGGCTTCGCGCTTTCGACCGTGCAGGGCGTGATCGCCGAATTGAAGACCGACCAGAAGGCGACGCAGGAAAAGCTTGTCGCCGCCGAGCGCCGTGCTGATGAGAACGCCCACAAATTCGAACTCCTCGCCCGCGAACTCGACTGCGGATTGATGATTTTTGACCCCGCTGGTTACGTCACTTTCTCGAATCCACTCGTACGTCAGTTCCTTGCCGTCGACACCTGGGCGCGGCGGCGATATGGTGAAATACTCCAGGAGATTCCGGAATTGTCGCAACTCATCGGTGAGTGCTTCGACGTGGGAACGGAGACCCGAAAGAAACCCATCCAATTCCAAGGCTCGGTCGGAACTGAGCGCCATGTCGAAGTTTCTGTCCTCCCTACCCGCGACCGCGCGGGAGCCGTGGAAGTCGTAGCCTGCATCGTTCGAGATCGCCCGTCATCCCCACCGGCCACTTAGCTGCCCTCGTTCGATCAACGGAAAATGCGAAGACGTTGGGAGCCGTTCGCGGAGGCAGACTGCACCCCCAACACTGATCTGCGGCGTTGCGCGGCTGGATCCGGTGCCTGCGGGTTCATTGCTTCAACCACTTCACCAGGTTCTGGAAAATTCTCAATCCATCTTGGGAGTACTGGGTGGGGAGCGACGCGCGCTCGGGGTGAGGCATCAGTCCTAGCACGAGGCCGCTCTCGTCGGTGATGCCGGCGACGGCCCCGGGCGAGCCGTTCGGATTGCTCGGATAATCCATAGTGAGATGGCCCTGTTCGTCGCCATAGTAAAAGACCGCGCGCGTCGTGGATGCGGAATCCGCGGCGCAGAGCAGCGGGCGTCCTTCGCCGTGGGCGGAAGGCATGTTCAGCACCTGACCTGCCAAGCCGTCGGTCCATGGGCAGTCTTGCGTCGAAACAATCAGGTGGACTTTGCGGTCCTCAAAGCGCGCGGATTGGTTTTCGAGCAGCGCCATGGTGCGCTCGCCAGGAGTGCGCCCCGGCAGAATCCCCGCTTCGGTCAGCACCTGGTAGCCGTTGCAGATTCCCAGCAAAGGCTTCTTCGCATCCAGAAAGCGCACCAACTGATCGCGCAGCCGGGCCACGAGCATGGTGGCGAAAATCCTTCCCGCACCGAGATGGTCTCCATAGGAGAATCCGCCTGGAACCACGGCCGCTTGAAAATCATCGAGCCGAGTTTCGCCGTCGATCAAATCCTTCAACAGAACGAGTTCAGCCTTGCCGCCTGCGAGCTCAATCGCAGCGGCTGTCTCTTCGTGGCAATTCGTTCCGGGAGCGTAAAGGATGGCGGTTCTCGCCTGGCTCATTTCACCACCTCACGAAAAGTCTCAGTCCATTTCTCTGTTAGTTGCGCAACGGATTCTTCCCACATCACGGTCCCGTGCTCTGCCAACGTTAACCGGGGCGACTCTGTTACCTCGCCGAGATAGAGGTGCGGGATGCTGGCATATTGTGCGGAAACCTCGAAATCCGGCACGACCTCGAGCAAGCATGACCCTATGAACTCACCAAAAAGCAGGCCGTCGCGGCGAGCGGTCTTGATGCCTTCGAAGTCCACCCGAGCGCCGAGGCCCGAGCCAAAGGCGGCTTCGAACAAACGCAGCAGAATCCCTCCCTCGGCAATGGCGGAGGCGGAAACATAGCTCCCCCGTGCGTGGAGTTCCCGAAGGTAATCCCATTGCGCCCTCATCGCCGCAGCGTCGTAGGGACCAAACAGGCGATTCCCTCGCTGACCGAAGGAGTCCGCATAGACTGAGCCTCCAAGAGCCTCTGCGTCGTAGCGGCCCAACAGCAGCAGGCGATTCCCTGCCTGCTTGAAATCCTTGGTCACGATGGCCTTCACGTTGTTGACTCGGCCCATTGCGGCCACTGCCAGCGTGGGAGGCACTTCGATCCTTCGCCCTGCCGCCTCGAATGTTCCCGAGCTCGAATCCTTGCCGGAAATAAACGGCACACCCAGTTCAACGGAGAGAGACGTGATGGCATCGACCATCTCGACCAGCTCGTGGGCCGTTTCCGGGCGCACCCGAGGCGTATAGAAGTTGTCGCACAAAACCATTTCCCGATAGTCGGCGCCGGCCACCACCGCCTTGGTGATCGCCTCGAGCATCATGAGTCGCGCCATGGCGGCGGGATCAATCTCCCCGTAGAAGGGATTGAACGCCAGCGTGGTGATGACGCCGTTCGGCTTCCCGCGCAGTGGCGCGGAGACGTAGATGTTGGTCGGCATGCGGTGGTTCTTACCAGCGTAAGGTCCAACCGCGGTCCGGCCCTGTACCGTCGAGTCATAGCGCGTCCCAGCGGGGCTCTGATCGGCGCAGTGGAAGTGGGATAACACCCGCCAGACGGCGCCTTGCCAGTCCACCGGGGTCTTCGGCTCGGGAATGTTGAGGGGGACAAGATGTCGCTTCGGGGGCGTCGTCGGGGTCGAATCGATTGGGCAGGCTCGCCAGAGGAACTCCATCTCCAAGTCGACCACCAGCTCCCGTTTCCATTTCACCCGCAAATGGCCGGTGTCGGTGAAGTGCCCAATAATGCACGAGGCCACCTCGAAGCGGCGCAGAATCGCCAGGGCTTCGTCGAGTTTCTCGGGTGGAACCGCCATTAGCATCCGCTCCTGCGATTCGGAGAGAAGGATCTCCCATGCGGTCAAGCTCTGGTCCTTCAGCGGTACGGCGTCCAGATCGATTTCCACGCCCGTCTCGGCCCCCATTTCGCCCACAGCGCAGGATATCCCTCCCGCGCCGAGATCAGTAATTGTGCGAATACATTCCTGATCGCGCAGGATGGGAATAGCGGTGGTGAAGCGGCGTTCGGTGATGGGATGCCCGATCTGGACGGCGGCCGATTCCTTCTCCAGGGTCTCGCCGGTCATGACGGCGGAGCTGGCGGTGGCGCCGTGGACGCCGTCGCGCCCGGTCGCGCCGCCAAACAGCACGGCAATGTCGCCGGGCCGGGGCGGGTCCTTCTGCACGTACTTCTTCGGCAAGAGCCCGATCGAGTGGCCTAGGGCGAAGCACTTGGCGTAGCCGGGATGGCACCGGTAGAGAGGGTGCATCATGGGGATGCCCATGGGGTTCATGTAATAAGCCGTGGCGCGAATGGACTCCGCCACGATCAGCTCCGGGTGGAGCGCCCCGGCGGGCACATCCTTTTCCGGCAAGCGCGGGTCCATGGTGCCCATGACCGTCGTGCCGCCAATCGGGTACGCGCCCTTGCCGAAGCCCAGGGTGTCGCGAATAACGCCTCCGTGCTTGGTGGCGATTCCCCCAAAGGGCGCGATGGAGCTGGGGAAATTGTGCGTCTCGCCCTTGATCGTGACAACCCATCCGTCGGCAAAATCCATCCCGCCGGCGTTGTCGGTGAAAGACGAAACCACCAGCAGGTGATTGATCTGCCGGGTGGCGGCCATCAGCTTCTTCAGCAAACCCAGGCTCTTCCAAGTGGTGTGATAACAGTGGTCGCTCCAGCTCTGCACCAGGATTTCAATTTCCGCGTCAGTGTAGGGCCGACCGCGTTTCTCTTCGTGCGCTTGGATCACCTTCATCTGCGAGAGTGGGGCATACCAAGAGCGTTCCGTTGATAGGGCCTCAAGCTGATCCGGGCCGAGGCCGCGGAGGGAAACCGACCCTACGGGATCGGGCTTGCCGCTGGGCCGGAGCGTGGTCATTACCTCGTGCGGTTCGCGAATCCGTTCCACGATCTTGTTGTAAAGGAAGCGTGCGGCGAGGCTTCTGGCCTCTGGCTCATCGAGCCCGCAGAATTGGTAGCGCCGGCTCAAGCGGGCGAATTCCAGGCCGCTTTCACCCAGAGCCTGCGCACCGGCCAGGATTGACGGCGTCTCCGGGTCGGTAACGGCGGGTCGATAGGCGATCTCCACAATCGGCCCCTGACGAGGATCGAGCTGCGAGTGGCCTGCCGGAACCTGATAGAGCGAATTGATGAGCAGGGGCATCAATCGCTCCAAATTGAACGTCCCCTCCAGCCAAACCACTCGTTCAATTCTTACATTGCTAAGCTTGCTGTAACCGCGGCGGTGGAAGAAACTCAACCAGTTGCGCGCCTCGGGGTCATCCTGGGAAAGGGTGTAAATGCTGTCGATCGCCATCTTCGCCTCAACGATAGGTTCGGGTTGTGCAAGCCGGTCATTATAGCTGGGAAGCGCAACCTTTGTCTCGAATAACGGTTCTCTTGAAATGCGGTGGCGGAGAAAAAATTCATCACGGAGACAGAGAGGTCACGGAGAAATGTGCTTCAACGCGCTCGGATAGCGATCATCGCGGGAGTCCTAGTACCGCGGAGTAGTTGATTTGAATCAAAGAAAGGGGTAGATTGTCCATAGGGATCGACCGCGCCGCCCCTCGAGGAAGGGTTTTATGAGGATACGTGTGAATGTTCTGGCCTTGGGGTTAGCATTTTCCTCCCTGGCGGCAGTGGGTAGTTTCGCCCAACAGCAACCCAACTCGAGCGACACCTCGCTCGGGGATATTGCTCGCCAGCTCAAGGCGCAAAAAGCCAAAGAGCCCAAACCGGCAAAAGTTTTCACCAACGACAACCTGCCCAGCGGAAGCGACGACGTGACGAAGCTCCATGCCAACCCTCCGACCAAGAGCTCCGATGAGTCGGCATCGAAGGAGCCCCCGGAAGTCCACGACGCGGCGTATTACCGCTCGCACCTGAGCAAGCTCCAAGACAACCTTGCCACCGACAAGCGCGAGCTTGATGTGTTGCAGCAAAAGCTCTCGCAGAGTCAGATTCAGTATTATCCGGACCCCAACAAGGCGCTCCAACAGCAGTATTCGCGCGAGGACATCAACAAACTGACGGCAGATATGGATGCCCAGAAGCAGAAGATTGCCGATGACGAAAAAGCCATCGACGATCTACATGAGCAGCTTCGCCGGGAGGGTGGTGATCCCGGTTGGCTGCGCTAATCGAGGTGCGCATGAGCAGGATTACGCTGCTGTTTATGGCGCTGATCTTGAGCATTGCCCTGCCAACTTTCGCCCGGCCTCAGCAGGATCAATCGCTCGGCGATGTGGCGCGGCAATTACGCGAGCAACGCGCGAAGGACACGAAGAAGGCCACCAAGGTCTTTACCAACGACAATCTGCCGGCGCCGAAGCCGATGGAGACCGTCACCACACTTAACGCGCCGCCGGAGAGTCCTTCGCAACCCGCGCAAACTGCTTCCAAACCCGCTGCCCCGGCGGGCCCCGACGAGGCAAGAAACAAACCCTCACAGCCTTCGGATGACAAAGCCAAAACCCACGATTACTGGCAGGACCGGTTCAAAACCGCCCGCCAGGACGTGGCCCGGGCGAAAGAGCAGCAACAATTGTCGGAAGACGAACTGAACTTGCTGCAAATCCAGCAGGCTCGGGAGATGGATCCTATCACCAAGCAGGACCTCGATTCCAAGGTGCAGGCTAAGCAATCCGAGGTTGACCTGAACAAGGCCGCAACCGATGGCGCGCAGAAAAACCTTGATGACCTGGCGACGGCATTTAAGGACAGCGGCGCTCCCGAGGATTGGAGCCAGACCGAGCCGACGCAGCCCTAGCGCAGATAGGTTACGGGGGACAGGTTATAGGGGACAGCTCACAGCATACGCCGCCTTGTTCAGCACTCGCTCTCAATCACTCCTTAATGCGCGACAACAGCAAACGTAGCACGACCCCCGGTTTTTGGGGCCGCGCTACGTTTGCTTGGCGGACGGCACGAACTGCTCCAGGAGAGACTTGAACGGGGCCGTCAGTTCCAGTTGTCGACTTGCCTCCGCAAACAGCTCATGCGGTTCAGCCGCTGTCTTCAGGGCATAGCGAAGATATGACAATCGCATCAGCCATTCCGCGTGCTTTAAGTCCTGGTCGCTCCGAACCCTAAAAGTAACCCATCCCGATTTGGGAACCCATCGATGCTCTTCCGCCAGCCCTTCGGCGAGGAGCGCATCGCGGAAGGAACGCGGGAATGGAATATCGACGATCCCTCCCTCGTGAATGTGGCCGACTTCCGCTTTGGCAACGCAGAACTCGCGGCCGCCAAACCGATGGGGGTGAACGGACACCCGCGGCCACGACGCGACCGTGGCTTCGAGCTTCTTCAATGACGGCATGATCCCAGCTCCTTATCCCTTTGGATGCGTGTAGATGCTCGCGTGATTCACGCCGAACACCCGGAGAACGAGAGACGGCAACTCCGACTCCCGCTGGGTGGCACAGGCACTCCCGCCTGTGCCGTCCGGACAGAGCCAGGAGTGGCTGTGTCACTTCTGTGCCGGCTGGAAGCCGGCGCTACGAAATTTTCCTGTTGCTTTCCCAAGGGAAGTCTGGCACTCTTCCTGTTGGAAACCCAATGGACTCGACGGGAGCAAAAATGGACGTTCGACAGGGCACGCTGGCTTTGATGGTACTGAAGACCTTGGATGTATTGGGACCTTTGCACGGCTATGGAATCGCCCGGCGCATCGAGCAGATCAGCGGCGACCTGCTCGCGGTGAATCAAGGAACGTTGTATCCCGTTTTGCTGAAACTGGAACAGGAGGGGGCGATCGCTTCGGAGTGGGGCTCCTCCGAGAACAACCGCAGGGCGCGTTTCTACCGGCTGACGCGTGATGGGCGCAAGCAGTTGCAATCCGAGACGCGGGATTGGGAGCAAACGGCGGCCGTCATCGGGCGATTCTTTGCCGTGAAAGCGGAGGATTTGAAATGAGAACCCTACGGCGTTTCCTCATGCGGCTGTTGTCCTGGACGAGCACGACGCTGGATGAAGACCGCTTGAAATCAGAGATTGAAGAACATCTTGCCTTGCAAACGGCGGACAACCTCCGTGCCGGCATATCCCCCGCGGAAGCGCGCCGGCAGGCGGTGCTGAAGTTCGGAGCGGTCGAGTCGATCAAGGAGAATTACCGGGATGGGCGGGGACTTCCGTTTTTCGAAGCCTGGTTGCAAGATACGCGTTACGCGCTACGCCGCTTGCGAAAATCACCCGCGTTCACGGTTACGGTCATCCTGACGCTGGCGCTGGGCATCGGCGCGACCACTTCCATTTTCACCTTGGTGCACGCCGTGATTATGAAGTCGCTGGCCGTGGCGAACCCGGCCGAGTTGTACCGCCTGGGAAAGGAATCGCGATGCTGCTATTGGGGCGGATTCAGCCAGGAGGGCGAGTTCTCTATTTTCTCCTACGATTTGTACAAACATTTCCGGGACCATACCGAGGGTTTCGAGGAACTGGCGGCGTTCCAAGCGGGGGGGGCGCTCTTTGGTGTCCGGCGCTCGGGGAGTACGCAAGCGGCGCAGAGCTACCCGGGTGAGTTCGTTTCCGGCAATTACTTCACCATGTTCGGCATCAGGGCGTATGCCGGACGGCTGCTCGCCGCAGACGAAGACCGGGCCGGTGCTCCACCGGTCGCAGTCATGAGCTATCGCCTGTGGCAGCAACAGTACGGATCGGACCCCTCCGTTATCGGCGGCTCCTTCAGTCTGGATCAAAAGTCCTTTACTGTAGTTGGTATAACTCCACCGGGTTTCTTTGGCGACAAGCTGCGAGCCATCCCTCCCGATTTCTTTTTGCCGCTCGCCAGCGAAACTCTGCTCGGCACGGCGGGCGATCTTAATCAGCCTGACCAGTACTGGTTGGACCTCATCGGGCGCATCCGGCCGGGCGCGGCCCCCGCCTCCGTCGAGGCTGATATGCGGGTGGAGCTCAAACAGTGGCTGCGCTCGCACTGGGCTGATATGGACGCAAACGACCGCGTGAAATTCCCCGAGCAAACCTTGTTCCTGCGTCCGGGAGGCGCGGGCATCACCAGCATGCGCGAGGAATATGAGCACTGGCTGGAAGTTCTGATGATGGTGTCCTCATTCGTACTCCTCATCGTCTGCGCCAACGTAGCCAACCTCATGATCGTTCGCGGCATGGAGCGGCGGCGGCAGATATCATTGAGCATGGCCTTGGGAGCACAAGCCTCGCGGTTAGTTAAGCAGGCCCTCACCGAAAGCGTTTGGCTGTCGCTCGCGGGTGGTGTGGCGGGTCTGGCGGTAGCATTCGCCGGCACCCGCCTTGTTCTGCATTTTGCCTTCCCGCATATTGCCGGCATGGGGAGCGTGCCCATCAGCGCGTCGCCCTCGATGCCGGTACTGCTGTTTGCGTTCGGCATATCGTTGTTCACGGGAATAGCCTTTGGCATCGCCCCTGCCTGGATGGCGACGCGAGTGGATCCGAGTGAAGCCCTACGGGGAGCCAGCCGTTCCACGGCGCGCACGGGCTCGCTTCCGCGGAAAACGCTGGTGGTGTTTCAGGCGGCGTTATCGCTGGTTTTGCTGGCGGCGTCGGGACTGCTGACGGCCGCCCTGCACCATCTGGAAAACCAAGACTTCGGATTCCTCCAGGACCGGCGGACTATCGTAAGGATTGATCCCGGGCTGGCCGGCTATGAGGCCAACCAGCTCAGCACACTTTACGGGCGTATCCACGATTCGCTATCGAGCGTTCCCGGCGTGTGGGATGCGGCCGCCGCCATGTACTCGCCGCTCAGTGGCAACAACTGGGGTGCCGGCGTGTGGGTAGACGGGCAACCCCCTCCCGGGCCACACGACGACAACCTGGCTTTTTGGGATCGTGTCTCGGCAGGGTACTTTGAAGTCATCGGAACTCCGATCCTCTCGGGGCGCGGCATCGCCCGGCAGGATACGGCGACTTCCCAGCCCGTGGCCGTGATTAATCAGGCGTTTGCGAGGAAGTACTTCCCGCACCAGAACCCCATTGGAAAATACTTCGGGCGTACGGAAATGCAGTCGTCGCGCGTTTACCAAGTGGTAGGCATTACCGCCGATGCTCGCTACCTGGACTCTGCATTCGACAAGCCCGTGGGTCCGTTTTTCTTTTTGCCCGAACCGCAGCACGACGTTTCACCGCACGATGGGAAGGACATCGACCCGGGCTCGCACTTCCTCCACGACATTGTTGTTGTAACCCAGCCCGGAGCTCACGTGTCCGCAGCCCAACTTCGGCAGGCTATGGCTTCGGTGGATCCCAATCTGCCCATCATTTCCGTTCAGACTCTGAAGGAGCAAGTCGCCGGCCAGTTCCGGCAGCAGCGACTGATTGCGCGGCTTACATCGTTCTTTGGGGTTCTGTCGCTTGTCTTAGCGTCTATCGGATTGTATGGAGTGACTGCGTATAACGCCGCACGCCGCACCAACGAAATCGGCGTGCGGGTGGCGCTCGGCGCCCATCGCGCCCAAGTCATCGCTCTGGTACTCCGGGGCGCGATCGGGTTGGTTGCAGTGGGTCTTGTAGTCGGCCTGCCGGTGGCTTTAGCAGCGGGGCGCTTTTTAGGCAGCCAGCTTTACGGACTGAATCCCTACGACCCCTGGGTCATCTTGCTGGCTGTACTGACCCTCGAGTTTTCGGCGTTTGTAGCATCTCTGATCCCAGCAGTGCGAGCGAGCTTCATCTCGCCACTCGACGCGTTGCGGGCCGAGTAAGCTCTCGTAGGGGCACCCCTCGTGGGTGCCCCTACGAGATGCGAAAGTCGCACGTGGATCAGCTACGCCTGTGCCCCGCTACCGGACGGGAACAACCTCGCAACTTCCGAGGAGTCCGCGAACCTCCGCACGAAAAACTCCTGGCACTCCTCGTCGGCAAGCCTTTGAGCGTTGTGCTTGGCCGCCTCGAGGTCGGCGAAAGACCCCCTCCACAAAGTCCTATCCTTATCGTCCTGAAATAGGACGAACTGAAGTTGCGGTGACATCCGTGTCCTCCTCAATGTAGGGCATTCCGAAATTGCCCAGCCCCGTTGGTTTTCAGTTGCAAACCTAGAAATCTGTGAAATCCCTCGGCCGAACAAAGTTACTCCGGCCGCCACCGCCGCGCGTTTGAGCGAAGTCTGTGCGTTGGGGGCGCGCTTCTTTGACAGTCAAAGGCCGGCCATCGAGCGACTGTCCATTCAAGCCGGCGATGGCTCGTTGACGATCCTCGCCCTCCGCGAGTTCGACGAATCCGAAGCCGCGGGGCATGCCTGGCATCCTGTCGCGAATCACCCCGGCGCAGGTCACTTGGAAGCCCGCGCCGCTCACAAATTCACTCAGAGTTTGATCCGTCGCGTTCCGCGGGAGATTACCAATGAAGAGTTTGGATGGCATAAGCTCCTCGAGTTGGTGGAGTCAAGAATCTTCTCACTGGACTGCAGATTATTGAGGGGCCCACTCTCTTCCCCATTACTCGACTTTCATGTTTTAATCGACCTGCGGGTGCAGTTCAATCGGGTGAAAACTTGACCCCATTGTCAGGTTCTTCCTTGAGGGGTAAAAGAAGCGTGCGAGGAGGGACTGGACGTCTTTGGCTTAGCCGGATAGCGTTCGGATTATCAATCAAACGATTCCATGCTATTGGCCCTCGTAAACGCAGGCCGGAAAGCAAATTGCTCGAGCGTTAACGCTTCTCGGCCAAGTGCAGCGCGGCAACGCCTCCCGTGAAGTTCCTATAGCTCACGTTATGAAATCCCGCTGACCCGAGCATTTCCGCGAGGGCATCTTGATCCGGAAACTTCGCGACCGAGTCCGGTAAGTAGCTGTAAGGACCCTCGGTTCCGGAGATCCACGCGCCGACGCGCGGCAGGATGCGGCGAAAGTAGAAGCGGAAAAGCGGTCCGAACACTGGCCAGCGAACCTGCGAGAATTCCAGGATGGCAAGGCGCCCGCCGGTTTTCAGGACGCGCCGCATCTCTTCGATTCCCTGGCGATAATTGGCCAAGTTGCGAAAGCCGAAAGCCGATGTGATCGCATCGAGCGACTCATCGCCAATCGGCAGATGGAGCGCGTCAGCCGCCAGGAAGTGAACGGGTAGGGCTCGCTTGGCGCCTTTGCTTCGAGCGATGGCCAGCATCGGGGCGCAGAAATCTGCGCCTATCACCAGTCCGCGGGAATGGCAGCCAAGACAAAAGCTCAAGTCGCCGGTTCCGCAGCAAAGGTCCGCAACTCGCGAACCAGGGAGCGATAGCACATCCTTCAGCGCCCGCGCCGCAGCCCGCCGCCAAGCGATGTCGCGGCCGAGCGAAAGAAAATGGTTGAGAAAATCGTAGCGAGGCGCGACCCCGGCAAACATATCGCGCACGGCGGCGCTGGTGGAGGCCTCGTCGCCGCCGACACCCATCGGGCTTCCCTGCCCTGGCGCGCGCGCGGCGCTAATCATTCCCCACTCCGCGCTGGACCTCGAGGAAAGCTGCTGCTACCGCCGCATCGGGCACTTCCGGTGTGACCCTCACTCTGCCGATATCTTCCGGCAATACCCAATGGATTTTTCCACTCACCGCTTTCTTATCGCGCGGCAAAAGTGCCAAAATCCTTTCTTTGCGGAGGCCGCGAAGCGTAGGAAGCGGACCTACCGATCGCACCACGCACGCGATGCGTTTGCCGACGAAGGGATTAAGCAGGCCCACGAGTTCCGCCAGTCGGGTGGCCATCAGCATCCCCCAGGCTACGGCTTCTCCATGCAGAAACCGTCGATACGCGGTCGCCTCTTCCAGCGCATGGCCAAAGGTGTGGCCCAAATTCAGGATGCGCCTCAGATCCGCTTCGCGCTCATCGCGGCTCACAACGTCCACTTTCACCTGCGCGGCACGCGCTACGAGGGTTTCCAGCAGCGCGGTATCGCCTGGATGTATGCCAGCGACATGGTTCTCAAGCCAATCGAACAACTTTGGGCCGGAAAGAACCCCGTGTTTCACCGCTTCATACACGCCGGATTGGAACGCGCGCGGCGAAAGTGACGCCAGCACGGCCGGTTCGGAGACCACCAGTTGCGGCGCGTAAAACGTCCCCACCAGGTTCTTCATCGCGCGGATATTGACGGCCGTTTTTCCCCCGATGGCGCTGTCCACTTGGGCCAACACCGTGGTCGGCGCCTGCACGTAATCAATCCCGCGCATGTAAGTGGACGCCACGAACCCGCCCAGGTCGCCGACCACACCGCCTCCAAACGCCACCAACAAGGAATGGCGGTCGGCGCCCCGGTCTAGAAGATCAGAGGCAACTCGACCGGCCATGCTCAGGCTTTTGGAACCTTCCCCCGCTGGCACCAGGATGGGGCGGACCCGCGCCCAGCCCGCGTCGCGCGCCAGCTTGCGGCCCCACCGCTTCCACAGATTGGGCTCGGTGAGCACGAAAACGGAGGAGTATCCCTTCAGGCGGCGCAGCGTGCGCCATGCTCCGCGCCCGACGATTACGCTGTACTCTCCCGCGCTCGATTTCACTTGCAGACACCGCATAAGCCTCCCAGGATTGTGCGCGACAAATTCCCATTCTAACAAATACCAGATGGGACCGAGGCCGACAATCGAAGACGCTGCGCATCATCCGGTGGTAAGTGTTGCGGAGCCGAGCGCCCATCGCTATGATGTAATGACTCATGGTAGCGCGCAAGGACAGCGGAGTGGACTTTATCGTTCTCGGCGGGGGAATAGCCGGAATGCGGGCCGCTATCGACCTGGCCCGCGGAGGACGCGTACTCGTCCTCACCAAGGACGATTTGTTTGAATCGAGCACCGAGTACGCGCAGGGAGGCATCGCCGCGGCGCTCGGCGAAGATGACGAGGTCACGCTTCATCTACACGACACGCTGTTGGCCGGCGACGGACTTTGCCGCGAAGAAGCCGTCCGTGTGCTCGTTGAGGAAGGCCCGGATCAAATCCAGCAACTCCTCGAATGGGGCACGCGTTTTGACCGCAACGGCACCAAGTTGGCGTTCACTCGCGAAGGCGCGCACAGCCGCTCGCGCGTTCTCCACGCTCACGGAGATTCGACCGGCAGCGAGATCCTGCGAGCGCTGATGGCCAAGGCGCGGACGCTGCCCTCCATCCAGTTGCAACCCCACACCTTCGCCACCGATCTGGTGGTGGAGGACGGAAGGGTCAGTGGCGTAGCGCACCTTGACTCAAAAATTCTCTCGGCAAAGCGCACTTCGGCCAGCGCCGTCTTGCTGGCCACCGGCGGATTGGGTCAAGTCTACAAGGAAACCACCAACCCCACGGTTGCGTGCGGTGATGGCGCGGCCATGGCTTACCGGGCGGGCGCGCTGGTGAGCGACATGGAGTTTGTGCAATTCCATCCCACCGCGCTATACGTTAAGGGAGCGCCCCGATTTTTGCTTTCGGAAGCCTTGCGAGGCGAGGGGGCTTTCCTGCGCAATCTGCTGCTGGAACGCTTCATGCCGTGCTACCACGAGGCGGCGGAACTGGCGCCACGTGACGTGGTCGCTCGCGCCATCACCTTGGAAATGCAGAAAACGCGCGGCGAGTTTGTCTACCTCGACATGACGAGCCTGAACTCCGAGCACGTTAAGAAACGGTTCCCGCGGATTTTCTCGACGTGCATGCGATACAACATTGATATCACCACGGACCTTGTCCCCATCCGCCCCGCGGCCCATTACGCCATGGGTGGCGTAGCGACGGACCTGCACGGCGCGACGTTGCTGCCCGGACTCTTCGCGGCCGGAGAGGTCGCGTCCACCGGCGTCCATGGCGCAAATCGCTTGGCGAGCAATTCCCTTCTGGAAGGGTTGGTATTCGGCGCTCGATCTGCGTCCGCTATGCTCAACAATCACACGGCCGCGTCCTTTCCTTCTCCGCCGCCGAATCCAAGCGCGGAGAGATCGCCAGCCCCCGCACCCGCGGCGCCGACCGATCTCATCAAGGTGGTCGAGGAAGCTCGGGCAATTCTTTGGCAAAAGGTCGCGATCATTCGCAGCGGCAAGCAACTTTCCGAAGCAGCCAAGCGGCTGTCGGAGCTCTCGCTGGCCGTCTCCCTGCAGCCGTCGCGAGAGTCGCAGGAGGTCTCAAATATTCTTAGCGTCGCCCGGCTGATTGCACGCTGCGCGCTGGCACGCGAGGAGAGCCGCGGCGCACACTACCGATCAGATTTCCCGCTGAAGGATTCCACCAAACCTCCCCAGCACTCCTACGTTTCCAAAACCTCTGCGCCATTTTTTGCCTGACCGCTCATATACCGGTCCGATTACGGCAGCGCTCAGGCCGCCTTGCTTCGGTTCCGGGGCGTAAGCTAAACTACTCCTTCGCAAGTTCAATTACGTCAGGGCAATCGAGAGTACACATCAAATAAGGAGGAACATGATGCTGCGGTCTACAGGTGTCCGTGGTTTGGTCGTAGTGGCCGGGCTGGTTTTGCTCGGGGTAGCGCCTTTGCTGGCGGCCGGTGGCCTGTTCGATTTCACGCTTCCCTCGATTGACGGCGACCCGACGCCGCTCTCGAATTACAAGGGCAAGGTCATTTTGCTCGTCAACGTAGCCAGCAAGTGTGGTTTCACGCCTCAGTATTCCGCTCTGGAATCGCTCTACGAGAAGTACAAGGATCAGGGACTTGTGATCCTGGGCTTCCCTGCCAACAATTTCGGCGCGCAAGAACCCGGCACCAACGCCGAGATCAAGAGGTTTTGCAGCACGAAATACAGCGTAACCTTCCCCATGTTTTCGAAGATATCTGTGAAGGGCGATGATACCGCCCCGCTCTATCAGTACCTCACCGAGAAGGCCAATCCGGCCGTGGCCGGTGAGATCAAGTGGAATTTTACGAAGTTCCTCGTGGACCGCGAAGGCCACATCGTAGCCCGGTTTGAGCCGAAAACCACACCAGACTCCCCAGAAGTGGTGGCGGAGGTCGAGAAGCTTTTGAAGCAGTAGCGATGTAATCGAAGAGTTTGAGTGAATACGCGAGCGGGGCGGGACGGCATTTGCGAGGCCTTCATCGCCCCGCAGAACTGCATCGTCGCGCTATGAGCCTGCCCCTGCTACCCCTTCCCATCGGTCGCGAGCGACGCCAGGATGGCGATTCCCAAGATTGAGAGAATTCCCACAAGGGCAAAGGCAGTGGGAATTCGCACCCAAGGCCCACCCAGCATTTTGGCCCCAATGAAGATCAGGATCAGCGCCAACGCGGGGCGCAAATAATGGAATCGCGACATCGCCCGCGCCAGTAGGAAATAAAGCGACCGCAATCCCAAAATTGCGAGGACATTTGAAGTAAAGATTATGAAGGCATCTTGCGAAACCGCAAAGATGGCCGGGATGGAATCCAAGGCAAAAGTGAAATCGACGATCTCGATCATGACCAGAACCAGGAGGAGCGGCGTAGCCATGAGGCGTCCATCGACACGGGTGAAGAAACGCCCTCCTTCATAACACTCGGAAACCGGCAACAACCTCCCAGCCAGTCGAACGATCCTGCTGCGGTTGGGATCGTATTTCTTCCCCTGCTGGCGCAGAAAGCGCACTCCCATGATGAGCAGGAAGGCGCCAAACAAGTAGAGAATCCCATGAAAATGCCGGATGAGTTGGACTCCGGCAACGATGAAAGTTCCGCGAAGAACGAGCGCTCCGATCACGCCCCAGAAAAGCACTCGGTGCTGGTGCTCGGCGGCCACTCCCATACTCGCAAAAATCACTGCGAACAGAAAAATGTTGTCGGCAGAGAGCGATTTTTCCAGCAGGTAACCCGTGAAAAACTGGAGTGCCGCCTCCTGGCCAAGGCGCCAATAAACCACCAGATTGAAGGCGAGCGACAGCGCCACCCAGAAGGCGCTCCAGCCCGCAGCCTCGCGGAACCCCACCGGGTGCGGGCGGCGATGGAAAACTCCCAGGTCCATCGCCAGGAGCGCCAGCACGAACACAATGAAGATGATCCACGGCCAGAGGGAGTTCATGGTCTATCTACTTGTCATGTTATCAGGGCAGAGGGTTAAGAAGAGATGCTAATTTACGTGGGGTGATTTCTCAAGGTCGGCAAGAGTGGCAAGGACCACGCGGCCGACAATGGTTAAACTCGCCGGACTGCAATGGTCCAAGGTATCTCGGGCTGTGTGCCAGTAGCCATCTTGGGGATTAAAGTCAATCAGGTCTATGGCGGCGACGCCTGCATTCACAAAAGGAATGTGATCGTCTTCGACAGCGCTGGGAGTATCCAGGAAGTATTTAGCGTAGCCCAGGCGGTGGGCGGCGGCGAACACCGTGTCGGTTAACCAAGGGGAGGAGTTTCCCTCGCGATGGATCACCAAGTTGGAGTCGCCGATCATATCCACCAGGATCAACGCCCGGATGCGCCCGAGTTCTCCGGCGGAGGAGAGTTTTTGGACCAGATGACGGCTGCCGTAAACGCTGTCGGTGTCAGTCCACTCGCGCACGGCCTCTTCCCCGTCAAAGAAAACCAACCAGTAGGTCAAGGTGTGCTTGCGCCCGCGCAGTTCACGGGCCAATTCGAGGAGAAGCGCGGCGCTTGAGCCCCCGTCATTCGCCCCCACAAAGCGAAAGTTCTCAAAAAGCTTGGTGTCATAATGGCCCGTCACCACCACCACTTTGGCGGACTCGCCGGGAAACTTGGCGATGACGTTGGCCATCGGGATCGCCCCGATCGGAGTCTGGGCGGTGAAGCTGTCCTCCTCCACCTGCGCGCCCGTGTCCTTGAGTTGAGCGATGATCCAACGTCGCGCCTCCGCTAGGGCCGTCGAGCCCGCAGGGCGCGGCCCGTAACTCACCAATTGCTTCAAATCCGCAAAGGCCCGCCCGCCGTCGAAGCTACTGCCGGAAGCCTCACCGGCAACCCCAGTGGGTACCACAAGAATGGACAGGAAGATACATGCCCCCAGGCACGTCCGCTTTATCGGGGGCTTAACCTTCGGCATTCTTCTTTTTCCGGTTTTTCCTGAGGTAAACAAGCCAGGACAGTCCAATGCTTAAGAAGTAGAGGCCCACCAACGGAATCCAAACGACGAAGATGCTTGCCATGTCATTGCTCGGGACAATCGCAAGAGCAACGACCGCCGTCAACAGGACCGCGTAACGGAAGTTCTTTAACAGAAATTTGGGTGTGACAATGCCAAAGATCGAAAGCAGCAGGATCACCACCGGCAATTCGAAAACCAGGCCCACCGAAACCACGAGGGTAATCGCCAAGTCCCAGTATTCGTTGATCGTCACCATGGGAGTGAACTGTGAGGCGAACTCCAACAGGAAACGAAACACCTTAGGCAAGGCCAGCTTGTAAGCGAAGAACCCGCCGGACATGAACAAGCCGCTGGTCATCAGAACAAAAGGCCAAATATATTTTTTTTCGTTGCGGTAAAGTCCCGGCGAGATAAACATCCAGAGTTGGTACAAAACAAAGGGCGAGGCAAGGAAAATCCCGCCCATGATGGAAAGTTTGATGTAAAGGTTAAAGGGATCAACAGGATTGGTGTAAACGAGCTTTGCCGGCAGGTGCAGCAAGGTCAGCGTGTCGGTTAAAGGCTTCGCCATGTAGGCATAAATGGCCTGATGTTTCCAGAAGCATAGACCAGAGGTGATAATAACGGAATAGATGCTTCGCAGCAGTCGAACCCTGAGTTCCTCAAGGTGCTCGAGGAACGACATCTGCTTGCCGCTCAGTTCTACTTCCTCAGGATCTGGGTCCGGTGTCTTTGGGGGTGGGTTCTGGATCGTGATGCCCATAGGTGGAGGTCGTGTCGGAGCCGCCTTCGGGCAGGCGGTCCAAATTCTTTATTTCCTCTTCCAGTGAATTCCTCAGTTCATTAGAGGCGCGGCGTAGCTCGCCGAGGCCCTTGCCTAAGGTCCGGGCGATTTCCGGTACTTTCTTGGGGCCGAATAGGAGGTAGGCAACAAAAAGTAAGAAACCGATCTCGAGAAACCCGCCGCCAAACAATGTCCGCCTCCATTGGGATAATAGGGAAACCCCCGGGGGTTGTCAAGTTGAACCGCGCCCGGTGCTCGTTTATGTCGCTAAAAAACTTGTTTTTGGAACGAAATCCGCACTTTTCGCTCAATCCGCGTAAAAAAAATCGTTTTTAGCGTTCGCCGCGCTCGATGAGGTGCTTTGGCCTAAGGATCGAACCTTGCGCACGCAGGCTGCATCCAACTCATGGTGCAAATAGCCCGATGCAAACCGAACGGTGTTTTTGAGCGGGAACGCGTATGTTATAATCAAACGGCAGGGTGAGGAGCTGCAAATCAATGAAACAGGCACGCCGCGCGGTATGGTTTATTTTGTCAACGGTCCTTCTGTGCGCTCTCTTGGGTGGAGCGTACGGGCGCCAAGTTGAGGCCACGACCGGCAGCGATGATTCTGATATCAAGGCAAGCCTGAACGCCTTCACCCGGGTTTACGATATTGTCGAAGCGAATTACGCCGAGCCCCTCGATCCCGACACCTCCATTTACGGTCCGCCCAATGGCAACACGGGCGCCATCCCGGGCGCGTTGCGGACCCTGGACCCGCACTCCAATTTCTTCGACCCGCGCGCCTTTGCCCTTCTCCGTGAAGACCAGGAGGGTAAGTACTACGGTGTCGGCATGTCAATTCAGGCGCGTCCCGGCAAAATGGGCAAGCTCATGACCGTCGTGGTTGCGCCCATTCCCGGATCTCCGGCGTTTCGCGCCGGCCTGCGCCCTGGTGACATCGTCGCAAAGGTTGATGGAAAACCCACCGACGGGTTGAACACCACGCAAGTGGCGGAAATGCTCAAAGGCCCCAAGGGCACGCAAGTTCATGTGACCATCATTCGCGAGGGTTACGACCAGCCGCTCGAAGTGAGCATCACTCGGGATGAAATCTCCCAGAACAGCGTTGACGTTGCCTTCCAAATTCGGCCGGGCGTCGCCTATATCCACATCCGAAACTTCAACGAAAACACCAACGATGAGCTGACAGATGCGCTGCGAAAGATGGGGGAGAAGAACCTGCAAGGGCTGATCCTTGACCTGCGCGGTAATCCCGGTGGATTGCTCCAGGAGGCCGTCGAGGTTTCCGACCATTTCCTCGAAAAGAGCCAGCTTATTGTTTACCACTCCGGCAGGCATTCACAGGAGAAGCGGTACTATGCCACCCGAGGCGACGATGGCCACGAGTACCCCATGGTCGTACTTATCAACCGCCTGTCAGCAAGTGCGTCAGAGATCGTTACGGGGGCGCTCCAGGACCATGACCGCGCTCTGGTAATGGGTGAGCCCAGCTTCGGCAAGGGCTTGGTGCAGACGGTGTATCAGCTGAGCGAACACACCGGCTTGGCCCTGACCACGGCTCATTATTACACGCCCAGCGGGCGATTGATTCAACGCCAGTATGAGAACGTTTCGTTGTATGACTACTACTATCACCCCGAGCTCACCAAGCCCGACCATGCCGAAGTCCGCCTGACTGACGGCGGGCGCGAGGTTTATGGCGGCGGCGGGATCACTCCCGACGTTCAGTTTACCGATCCCAAAATGAATCCCGCGCAGGAAACATTGATCCAGCACAACGCTTTCTCGGAATTCGCCAAGCACTACCTGGGAGTCCATAAAACCATTCCCAGGGATTTTGAGGTGAATGACGCCGTCCTGGATGAATTTAAGCAATTCCTTGCTGCCGAGAAGATTCCCTTTTCCGACGCGGACATGACGGCCAACCTTGATTTCATTAAAAACTACATCGACACCCAACTCGTGCGGTCGATCTTCGGTGAGAACGAATCGGATAGACTCACTATCTCCAAAGATCCTCTGGTCATGAAAGCGCTGGATGACATGCCGCAGGCGAAGGAACTAATGGCCAAGGCCAAACGGTACGTTGCCAGCAAGACACACTGAGGATGGCTTCCACCCACGTTATAGACACATTATAGAGTAGACAAACTCCCGGGGGATTGACCTTGGCCGCCGGGAAAATCTACTTGCCGCGGACCTTCCTTACGATGTAAAGGGTCAGTACGACCAAAGTGGGAATGGGAAAGAAGACGATGTGCGCCCAGACCGGAGGCCGCCACCCAGGCTTCTGGCGCTCCGCTTGGGCGGCATCCTTGGCTTGAAAGACCATCATCGCCGCATATTTGGCAAAATCCACCCCGCACTTTTCGCATTTCCCACCTTGTAATTGGACGTGCGTGCAGGCTGGGCAGGTGTATTTCAGCGGAGCGTGGCACCGTGCGCAATAGGTGAAACTCTCGGGGTTATCCGTCGCGCATTTTGGGCATTGCATGGGCAGCCTTGCATCTGTCGGAAGGACTGTAGCTACAACAGGCGCGGTCACAGAACCGCGGTACTCTTAACCAGCGATTATACAGGATTAAAAAACGAAAGGGTTTCTTTGGTGGACGCGAAGGGATTCGAACCCTCGACCTCAGCGTTGCGAACGCCGCGCTCTCCCAACTGAGCTACGCGCCCATCCGATCGATAAGAAATATAACACGGCATGCGAAGTGCCGCCAAGCTCCAACGCAATGCCTCAGGACAACAGGCTCTCGGCAAAACTCAGTGACGCTTCCAGTTGGTCCTCCGGCGTACCTCCACCCTGCGCGAAATCGCGTGTTCCGCCACCCCTGCCTCCGAACTTCGCCAGGGTCTGCTTCATCACATCGGAAAGGTTCGCGCGCCCGCCCCGCGTCTGCGAAAAGAAGAGTGCAGAGGGCGATCCCTTGACCCCAATCAGAGCGACGGCGCTGGTTTGTTTCCCCAAGGCGTGCGCTACGAACTTCGCTTTCTTCCCGTTGGTCGGGTCATACACGCATCGGACCACTCGCACGCCACCTTTTTCGGGAGCCCGCTCGAATAATTGAGTGGCCTCCATTTCCGCCAAGCCCTCCACGAGCTTCTGCACGGATTTTCCAGTGGCGCGCAGTTCCTGAGCTTGTTTGGTAATCAACTCGGGGACATTCTCGAAGCCGGTGGAAAACAATCGCGCTGCTTCACTCAATATCGCGAAGTCGTGCCGGGCTCGGCGCAGCGCCCGGCCGCCACACACAAATTCAACGCGCGTCAGGCCCTTGGCACGCTCAATCTTCCGAATGGAAATAATCCCCACGCCCCCACTTCGGCTGACATGGGTCCCCCCGCAGGCGGAAAGATCAAGTTCCTCCACTTCCACCAGCCGAATGTCACCTTCGCGTTCCGTGGGTTTACGCAAGTCGAGTTCCTGGACTTCGGCAGCGGAACGAAAGGAAATTTTTACGGGCCGATTTTCGAAGACTGTCCGATTTGCCAAATCCTCCGCCTCTTCGATTTGCTTCGAGCCCACACGGTCGGAATCGAGATCGATCGTCGCGCTTTCGGCGCCCATATGGAACGACACCGTCTTGTAACCGCCGGCGTGTTCAATTGCCGCCGACAGAATGTGCTGGCCCGTGTGCTGTTGCATGTGGTCGAACCGGCGATCCCAATCGATGACGCCCGCGACAGCCTCTCCCTCCGGCATGCCCGTGAGAATATGGGCAACCTCATCTCCCTCATCCACGACGTCCAGCACCGGGAGGCCTGCCAGCGTCCCCCCGTCACTCGGCTGGCCGCCGGACTCCGGGTAGAATGCCGTGCGGTCCAGGTATACCCGAACACCGTTCGGGCCGGTGTCGGTGCGAATGACGCGCGCGGTGAATTCCCTCAGATAAGAGTCGGTGTAATAGAGGCGTTCGGTGTGTGCCATATCAGTGGGTTTTGGGTAGCGCCGCCGGCCAAGCCATTGGCTTCGGCCAATGAGTAGTTAAGCTTGTTTTTTTACAATAACATAGGAAAACAATTTAAACTAATTGCTCAAGCGTTTCCATGTACTTGTAGCCTGTCGCTGTGAGGAAAAGCACGATGGATTCATGGCCGCCCACAAAGCCGTCCCATAAGAGCCTCTTCAGCCCTGCCAGCGTGGCGCCGCCCTCGGGAGACGTCATCAAACCTTCTGTCTCGGCAATCTCACGTACGGCCGTCAACATGTCCGCATCGGAAACCGCGAGCGCCGCGCCGCGACTTTTTCGCACTGCGCCCAAAATCAGGAAATCACCGATCGCGGCGGGGACGCGCAGGCCGGACGCCAGTGTTTGCGGATTCTTCCACTCCTCCGCCCGCTCTGTCCCTTCAGCGTAGGCCCGTACCATGGGTGCACATCCATGTGCTTGCACGGAGAACATGCGCGGCCGCCGATCTGCAATCCATCTCATTTCTCGCATCTCGTCAAACGCCTTCCACATGCCGATGAGCCCCGTACCGCCGCCGGTGGGATAAATCATGGCGTCAGGCAAGCGGCCGCCCAGTTGCTCATAAACTTCATAAGCCATCGTCTTCTTGCCCTCGACGCGATAAGGTTCACGCAGCGTCGAGATGTCGAACCAGCCGTCCCCTTGCAAGCTCTCGCGCATCACCCGGCCGCAGTCCTTGATGCTGCCCGGAACCACCGTCACCTTGGCGCCATGCAGCGTGCATTCCAGGCGGTTTGCTAACGGCGTCCCTTCCGGCATAAAAATCGCCGCCTGCATCCCCGCCTTCGCAGCGTAAGCCGCCAACGCGCCGCCGGCATTTCCCGCGGTGGGAACCGCCACCTTGCGAATGCCCAACTCGTGAGCTTTGCTCACCGCCACCGCCATGCCGCGAGCCTTGAAGGATCCGGTAGGATTCTGCCCCTCGTCTTTCAGGTAGAGATTCGGCAAGCCGAGCTTGTCGCCCAGGCGGCGAGCGCGCAGGAGTGGCGTGAAACCCTCGCCCAGGCAGAAGATCGACGCCTCGCTCTCTACCGGCAATACTTCCCGGTATCGCCACAAGTTCCGAGCACGCGATTTCAGCGTCTGGGGTTCGAGTCGGGTCGACACTCGACGCAAATCATATCGCGCGAACAGCGTCGAGCCGCATTCGCAGAGGTTGAGGATTTGTCCCGCCGGGTATCTTTTTGCGCACCGAGCGCATTCCAAATGGGTCATTAAGGACATCGCAACCGAGTCTAGCAGAAGGTCGAACGCCCGTGCTACAACTTCTAGCCTTTACCATTTACACTTTACCCTTTACCATTTTCCTCGCATGCCGATTCGCCTTATTGCCCTGGACCTTGACGGCACGCTGGTCAACAGTCGATGGGAAATCTCGGAGAAGGATCTTCAAGCGCTCGCAGCCGCGTCGGAACGCGGGGTTCAGGTGGTCGTGGTGACGGGCCGGCGCCCCCGCGCGGCCGCGCCCTACGTCGCGAAGATTCCCTTCCCCGTCGCCCTCATCACTTCCAACGGCGCGATGATTCGCACATCCGCGGGCGAGGTCGCGTACAAGAATTTGCTGCCGCGTGACGTTGCGCTCAAAGTATTGGAGATCGTCAAAGAGTACCGGCCCTATTCCGTCGTCATTTTTGACTTACCTGGGCGTGGGCAGGTGACCATGGAGGATTGTGCCGTTCCCGAGGGTCCGCTCGGGTGGTACCTCAAGACGAGTCTCGACCACCTGTTGTTGGTGCCGCACCTGGACGCCGCGGTTAAGTCCGATCCCGTGCAGATCATGATCGGTGGACCGGAGTCGCGCATCGGAGGCGCCGAAAAACTGCTCCGGGAATCGGGAGTTTCCTCCTCGATCCACCTCACGTGGACCAAATACCCCGAACGCAATATTTCCATCTTTGACATCATGAACGAAGGGTGCTCGAAGGGACGGGCGCTGAAATTCTGGGCCGCGCAGTGCGGCGTTCCCGCAAGTGAGGTTATGGCTCTGGGCGACAACTTCAATGACCTCGAAATGCTGGAGTTCGCGGGGCTTCCCGTAGTCATGGGCAATCACATTGACGGGCTCCACCGGCCGGGATGGGCGAAAACGACTCCCTGCGACGAGAGCGGAGTTGCATGCGCGATTGAAACATATGTGCTGAAGGACTGAGCTTGCTCAGAGTTCGTGCACCCTTGTTTTCCGGCCCCCATCGCGTTGTGAATTCCCGAAGCCTTCGCCATCATGTGCCGTTTATCGCGCCCCGATCCGATCCACCGAGGAGGTTGCTCATGTGCTGCCGAAATCGATTCACCGCTCTCGCAGGTCTAGTCATGTTGCTCGGAGGTAGTCTCATGGTAACAGCGGCGGAAACTCCCTCTAAGAATCCGGATACCTATGTTAGTAATTCCCGCTTCATGTCCAAGTTCACCAATCAAGATTTTGTACCCGACGGCAATCTCGCGAAGCCCGCATGGCGTGTCGCGTCCTGGGTTGAAGTCGTACGCGATCCTTTTACCGGCGCAAAACTGCCGCAAGCCGCCACCGAAATTGCATCTCTCTGGACGCCGAATTACGTTTACTTTGCCTTCCGGTGCAAATACACCACCTTGAATCTGTACGAGGGCAAAGACCCCAGCAAGGATTTCTGGACGCTCTGGGATCGCGACGTGGTGGAGGTCTTCTTGAACCCTCAGCCGGAACATATGAAGCATTATTACGAGTTTGAGGTGGCGCCCAACAACCTTTGGATCGATCTGGAGATTGACCTCGCCAAGGACCCTTTCAACGATCCTAAATGGGATTCTGGATTCGAGCACGCGACGCATGTTGACGCGGAGAATCACGTCTGGACCTGCGAGATGCGCATTCCAGTGGCTGGTTTGAAGGGAACGAAGCCGCTCGAGACCGACACCGAGTGGCGGATTAACTTCTTCCGCGCGGACGGCCCCGGAAACGATGACCAACGTCGTTTTCTCTCCTGGAGCCCGGTCCGCAACGACACTCACTCGTTTCACTCGCCTTGGTCGTTTGGGTTGATTCAATTTGTGAAGTAGCCGTGGTTCACTCGATGGGGCGGCGGTCGGTCCTTTCGAACCTGAGCGAAGGGAAACGGCAGCGGGCCGAACGGGAAGGCTACGATTTCTTTCGCCCCGGTCCCGGCTTGGTCATTTCGCCGCTGCGGGGCTAGGGTACGAACCGACAAGTTGTAGACGCGCTCCCCTGCTTGCCTGCCGATACGTCTTCAATCGTTCGATAGGGCTTTTTCGACGGCAGCTCGCAAACCCGCGGGGTTGACCGAGCCCATGTCTCGGAAGGCGATGCGACCGGCGCGGTCGATCACGAAAGTCGTCGGGTATCCCTGGACAAAGTACCGGCTGGTGACCTGCGGCTCCGCATCGAGCAGCAGGCGAAAAGTGTACGACCGCTTTTCCGCGAACTTCGTGACGGTAGCGGCGTCCTCGCCAACATCGAGACCCAGAACCGTTAGGCCATTGGCGGCCAGTTCCTCATGCATCTTTTGGATGTGCGGCATCAGCTCGCGGCAGGGTGGGCACCAAGTCGCCCAGAAGTCCACGACAACCACTCTTCCGCGAAGGTCGCGCAGATGGACGGTCTCGCCGGAGGGATCAGAAAGGCTAAAGTCGGGGGCTTCCATCCCGATGATGCTCCCGCCCTCGCCGTGCATGCCGGGCGCTGGCGGCTCGCCGCCATAGAAGGTGGTCTCCGTCGTGCTCTCGGCGTACGTACTCACCTTGTAGACTTCGAACGTTTTCTCATCGATGCGGTACATCGCGAACTGGGTGCCGGGGAGGGTGCCTTCCGGCCACTCGTCCCGAGCAACCCGAACGATGACGATGGCAACGGGCTTGCCCTGCTGAATGTACCGTTCCTCCCGGGCAATCGTCGCGCTGCTAACGTGCTGATCGATCCGGTCGAACCCGGGACGGAGCACGGCGGAGCGCTCCGAGACCCTTGCTCCGGCGTTTTCAAACTTCTGAACGGTGACGTTGAATTCGGTCTGGCCCGATTTGCGATAGGTTTCGGCCGTGCGGTGGAGAAATTCCATCGCGGAATCATTGGCGAAAGCAGTGGCCGCGAACGCCAGGAGCAAGACGGTTTTCATAGCACTTCGCCACAGCCGGCACCGGTCTGCTCGGACGAATAATGAGCTGCACCCGGGAAGATTAGTTTCCGGGAATAAGACTGCAGCGCCAGCGACTGTTCCAGCTAAGCCCATCGTGTCTCCTTCATCAGCTTGGATGCTCGTGACATTGTGAAAGTCGGGCGGTCGAGTTTTCCGGCCGGACGCCCGAATGATTTACGAGCCGGGTCGGCGCACGAGATGCCGCCGGAAAACCTTGTTCCCGACTACCGCGTAGAGGTATTGACGGTCCGCACCGCCGAAGGCGATTCCGGTAATTGGACCAAGGGACGAATCAGCCTGATCTGGACGATTGAGGATCGCAGCCACCCTTCCCTGCTCATCGCAAACCTGAATTCCCAAGAGTGTCGCTACGAATAGATAACCGTGACCATCAACTGCCATGCTGGAAGCTCCGCTCTCTGACGATTCATCGGGCGTCTCCATGCGGAAGTAAGGCTCCCCCTTGGCGATGGACCCGTCGGATTGAATCTGGTACGACCAGATCCATTTGCCCGTGGCGTCAGAAACATAAAACAGGGATTGGTCGGAAGACAGGCTGATCCCGTCCGCCCTGGGAGTATCAACGCCCTCGAACTGAGCGCTGGGGCTATGGCCCAAATGGTTGGAGTTGCTGGGGGGGAGGTAGCCGACGATGCCGGAAGTGGAATAGGTGAAATAGAGCCCTCCACCGCGGGCGAACGCGATCTCACCACAATAGAAATCATGCACACGCACACTCTTGTTTCCACCCCCGCCATAACTGACGATCCCCTTATTGTCGCAGCCATAGAGGCGCCCATCCGGCCCAAAAGCCAGGCCCCGCGCGCCTTCCGCGTTTTCCACATAGCTCGAGGCGTGTCCATCCACGCCGATCCGGTAAATCGATTTCCAGGATGAATTGCTGGTGAATACGTTTCCCTCCTGATCCACCGCGATTCCCGTAGCATCCTTGAGTGG
>CAZCVY010000015.1:0-54514 GCA_964501985.1 uncultured Acidobacteriota bacterium
CGGGCGGTGGTTATTGACGCGCGTCAGCTCATCCGCCGTTCCAGTTCCGGTTCCGTGAAGCAGAACACCCGATTCATGCGCTCGCCAAGGGCGCAGCGAGGGCACGATCAACTATCAGTGGGCCGGCGACGACGGGACAGGCACTCGAACCCGGTGCAGTGCTTGGCAAACAAAATCTTCGCGAGGCGAAAAGGAGAACTTTATGACGAGCAGAATGGGATATCACGGCCGGATTTCTGTCAGGGGCTGGCGAGCCGTAAGCGGCGCGCTGGCGGTGGGGGCACTGCTTCTCTCGGCGGCCATTGCGGTCCGAGCGCAGGAAGCGCCGAGTTATACCGTAATCAACACGTTTGCCGGTACCGGCGCGGACGGGGCATACCCCCGAGCGAAGTTAATTCGCGACCAGGCGAGCAACCTCTTCGGTACCACCTTCAACGGCGGCAACCTCAACGAATGCTTCGGCGCCGGCTGCGGAGTGGTGTTCAAGGTGGATAGGTTGGGCAAAGAGACCGTCCTTTACAACTTCAAGGGAGGAGCGGACGGAGCCTATCCTATCGCGGGTCTAGTTCCGGACGATGCGGGCAACCTTTACGGCACCACCGAAGGCGGCGGCGACGTAAACGGCGACGCAAGTTGCGCCGAATTCGAGGGATTCCCCGGGTGCGGGGTGGTGTTCAAGCTGGATCCAACCGGCAAACAGACCGTCCTCCACGCCTTCACCGGGGGTGCGGACGGATTAGGTGGTTCCTCGAGCCTGGTTCGAGACGAAGCGGGCAACCTTTACGGCGTCACCGTCGCCGGCGGCTTCAGCGGAGACTGCCCCGGCTTACCCCTCCCCGGGTGCGGAGTGGTATACAAGCTGGATCCTAAGGGCAGCGAGACCGTCCTCCACGCCTTTACCGGGGGCGCGGACGGGTACGGTCCATACGGAGACCTGCTCCTGGACGCGGCGGGCGACCTCTACGGCGCCGCAGGGTACGGGGGCGACTTAAGCGGATTTTGCAGCGACGTGGTTGAGCCCGCTACCGGCTTCCTCGGCTGCGGAACGGTGTTTAAGCTGGATCGGACCGGCAAGTTCACCGTGCTGCACACCTTCAACGGAGCGGACGGGGCGATTGCTGACGGATGGCTGGTTCAGGATAACGCGGCCGACCTTTATGGAATGACCGGCAACGGGGGCGACTTAAGCGGATGCTCCGGCTTGGGGTGCGGGGCGGTCTTCAAGGTGGATAGGACAGGCAAAGAGACCGTGCTGTACCGCTTCACGGGCGGCGCAGACGGAGCAGAAACGTTCGCGGGTGTGGTCCGGGACGCGGCGGGCAACCTCTACGGCACCACAGCCTTCGGGGGCGACTTCAGCGGCTCCCTTTGTGCCGGCACCGGGTGCGGGGTGGCGTTCAAGCTGAGTCCAACGGGCAAAGAGACCGTCCTCTACACCTTCACCGGGGGTGCGGACGGAGTGAATCCGGGCACAAGTCTGCTCCAGGACGAAGAGGACAACCTCTACGGCACGACAATAGGCGGCGGCGACACGTCGTCATGCAGCCCCACGTACGGCTGCGGGGTGGTGTTTAAGATCGCGCTTCATGATGGCGGCGATCCAGACGCTTCACGAGAGGGCGTCGCCGCAGCAGCAGATGAGACCACCGAAGGGCCGAGGGTAGTCCTCCCAGAAAACGCTCAAAAGCTGCTTCAGCAGCGACGGGGCTTCGGTCGACTTGGAACTCCGCTCACGGGATCGCGATGACCGTCCGGTGGAATGGCACACCAGAGCATTCTACGGGACAAAACGAAAAGGAGTGAAGTCCCATGCCAAAAAAGGAGAATCTTATGAAAACAATGTTCGGAGCGTTGAAGGCGACCCTCCGGTGGCCATATTCGCGGCAGTTTTCGCCTCGCTGGCGAATGCCCAATGGGTGAAGGTGGGCGCGTCCGAACGGGGCGCATCCATCCTGCGACACCAGTCCTGGAGCGGTTCGTGTAGTCCAGCGTGGTGCATGCAGGTAGCGAGGAGGTGCGCGCCCGTCAGCGCTCCTCCGCGGTACCTCAAACGGAAATGCCAATCACAACCGGGGCACGCCCGCATGAACCCGCATGGAATTGGAGAAAGGACGCAAAGGAGCGCAAAACACGCGCACCTTTGCGCTACCCTACTGGTGGACCGCCTGCGCTGAACCACCGGTGCGCAAATCGGAAGCAGGGTAGCGCATACCGATAAACGCGACCGGCCACACCTGCAGCGCCAAAAGCTGAGCCATTAGCTTCATTTCTCCTGCCACCCGGGCTGGCCCAAGCCAGCCTCTTGTGGGTCGGCGATTTCCCGACTGCGACCGATACCGGAATCGCGCCGAGCGGGCGGGTAGCCACAGTCAGCGATTTCCCGGCTGTGGGCTCTCGCGATGCGCGAGGAAGAAAGATCCACGTTCAAGATGGCATCGACCGTGGCTACAACCCCAACGCTTTTCGTTTGGCGGCAACGCCGTGCCGTGAAGATTCACGCCTCATCCCATGGGTTGAGGAGAACGACGCCGAGGCCGGCGAAGTCCTTGACGTTTCGCGTCACGAGGGTAAGGCCGTGTTCAAGGGCCGTGGCGGCAATCATACCATCCGGGGCACTCAAAGGCCGGCCCGCCAGCTCACGCATTCCGCCCAGTCGGCCCCGCTGTGCCGCAATCGCCTGCGTCACCGGCAGAACACGCCCAGGAAACATGAGGTCAAGCAGTAGCGAGGAGGTGCGCTCTTTTCACCGCTCCTCCTCGGCTCTTCAAACGGAAATGCCAATCACCACCAGGGCACGCCCGCATGAACCCGCATGCAGTTGGGGAAAGGCCGCAATGGAGCGCAGAATACGCGCACCTTTGCGCTACCCTGCTCACGACGCTCAGAAACAACGCGCCCAAATCCTGAGCCGCGACCCAGTTCTGGACTTTGGGTTCCGGCCGCGGTCGCATCAACTCCGAAAGAATATTGGTGTCGAAAAGGAAACCGCCGTTCACGACAGGTCCACCGGACGCGCGGCGGAGGGATTGCGGCTGAACATCCGATCGATTTCTTCGTCGCTCAGCAAACCACGGGTTTCGGCGAAGGCATCGATCAGCTCTTGCCCGGTCCGACGCTCCGGCCGAGTCGCCGCGGTCTCTGGTTCCGGCAGCGCATCGAGTGCCTTGGTGAGGAGATCGTCGAGGTCGTTGAATTGACCGCTTTGGAGGTGGCGCTGGATACGGGCTTCAGTTTCCGGTCGTGTAGTCTCAAGAGTCATGGGCGCTCCTTTTCGGCCATCCCCACCGTACCGCGCCGCGTGCCCCTCCGTCAAGCGCCTTGGTCAGGCTGACTCTTCCAGGTCAGGATCTTCGGCAACCCATTTCCATTGTTCCGGGGAAAGGTCTACTCGCAGAACTGCAACCCCCGAGGCCCCCGATGTTTTAGTGCAAGTTCCCTTCGAGGAAGTTTGGGACTTTGCAAGAGCCAGGGCGCATTGCGCGCGGCCGGTGTCAGCCGTGCTACGCCTAATTTTAACGCCTACGGGAGGATCCCCTTAGCGCTAAAAACGAAATGCGCCCCGCATCCAACTTGGGGCGCATCTCTGAAAACCAAAACCTCAACCCTCTCCGAAAGCCTTAGACGATCTTTGCCTTAGGGAGTGGTGACAGTTGTAGGAGTGGTCGTTCCCGTGGTGGCTAGAACAATCCCGGTAACAAGCCCGGCCACAGCCGCTGCGCCGACGATGTACCAGACGGTGTTTCCTGCCAGAAGTCCCGCACCCGGAGTCGCGATTGCCGTCTGGCCCAACAAGCTGGCCAGCAGGCTGGGATCCATCACCGGGGTGGTGGGTGCGCCTCCATACGGCACGAACGTACACTCGCCCTTCTTGAGTGTCACTGTTGCCGTGATATTCGGATCGGAACTGCCCACCAGCGTTGTGCCACTCACGCCGCAGACCTTCGTGCCCTGGCCATCGGTTTCAGCCACGAAAGCCGTGTCGATGGTCCCGATGACCGCGCTCTTCGTGCGAAGCTGGAATTTCCCGCCGGGTGCGGTAATCTTCGATACGTTGGCTTGAACTTCTCCCAAGGTCAATTCGATATTCGTCTGTTGCGCTTGCGGGTCGTGCTTCACCACTCGAATCTCGGAACGCGCCCCAACGTTCAGCGTTGACCCATCCACCAGCATGATCTGCGCCCGGCCTTGTTGCAGCGTGCGCACCAGATCATTCCAGTTCACGACCTGGTTTAGTTGGAGGGGCAATTCCTGAACTTGCCCTTGTCGCTGGATGACTCCCTGAGGAATAACCCGGTTGACCTTTCCTGCCACGGGTTGGCCACCCTCTTGATCAGACTGGATGCGGGCAGTCTGCCCCGGGTGCAAAATCATCGGAGCTCCGGCCCCGTGGATTTCCGCCATCCCGCGTCTTACCGAAATAGTGGCATCATTACCGAGGCTCGCCAATTCACATTCTGCCCCAGTTTTGGGGTCGCCCTCGACCATGACGTACCCACCGGCAACGGAGACTTGTAAGGGTTCCGGGGTACTTTCGTCGACCACCACCGTCCCGCGGCGCAGAAGAAAACTCGGCCCCGAGTCGCTGCCCAGCATTGTAACTTGCGTGTTCGCTTGCAAGAGCGTGGACGCGGGGGAACGGAAGCGGAGCCACGCGGAGGCACCTTCGGACGTGGTGATGACATCTCCAGGCACCACGGTCATCCCGCTGGAGACTTTGGCGTCCCCCACCGAAACGCCGCCCTTGGTCCATAGGACTCCGAGCCATGGGGTATCCGGGCCTGCGGCTTGGACGATGCCTGCACTTCCCACAACGAGAGTTGCAATTAACACCCACAACCGAGTTTTCATGGTGAGACTCCTTCTCGCAGTAGCCTTCCCCAGACGGGGCCCGATACCAACCGTCCTAATCCTTGGCCACCCCTCGAAGCTTTGCCGGCACAGCCACTATTCTGGGCACTAAGTCGAACTCTAAGTTAAGGTTTGTATCACGAATCGGACAGCCAGTCAAACCTAATTTTCAGTCGCAAAAGTTTTTGCGACGACCGGAAGATGGGGACCGTTTCAATCTGGGACTCGACCCGTCGGACACAGCCTCGGCGCAACGTAGCTGGTGTTGGCAGCGACATTATGTCTGATCTCCGCTTGCCGTCGGCGGACTGACAAGTGACGTCGACTCTATTCTCCTTCCAATAGGGGAGCGTGGAATCGGAAACCCGAAGATTATTGCGGCGCTCGAGCGCCGGTCCACCGGTCGGTCCAAGCTTCATGTTCGAATCAAAAAGCTTTCTGCGCCGCTTGCCATTCAATCGAGCTGACGTGGAGGTCAACAATTGCAGGTCTATGAACGAGGCCTGCATTTTCGCAGAATTCTCTCCGGAGGCGGCGAATCTGGGGCATAATCTTTGTTCTTACACGGTCGAAGCATGAAGCCAGCGGGAGCCAGGGCGGAAATAGCTGTCGGGTTTCACGCCCACTCTTGTTTGGGGAGAACGATGGCAGATACCGCAACGCATGCCGGCGCGATTCGGACCGAGGGTCTCGAGCGCCACTTTCAGATGGGTGAGGCGACCATCTGCGCCGTGGACGGAATCTCGTTGGACGTGCCTGCGGGGCGGTTTGTGGCCCTGCTGGGGAGTTCCGGTTCCGGCAAGTCCTCTCTTTTGAACTTGTTGGCGGGGCTCGACCGCCCCACCGCGGGCGCCGTGATCGTCGATGGCCGCAACTTGGCCGATCTGTCGGGCGAGGAACTCTCGCGCTACCGCCGGCACAATGTGGGCATGGTCTTTCAGTCGTTCAATCTGATCCCCACCATGACGCTTCTTGAGAATGTCGAACTGCCGATGCGTTTTGCCGAACTCGAGCGCGGGAAGCGCCAGGTGCTGGCCCGCGAGGCCCTGGAACGCGTCGGCTTGGGCGCGCGTCTGGCCCACCGGCCGAGCCAGATTTCCGGAGGCGAGCAGCAACGCGCCGCCATTGCCCGCGCCCTGGTGAACCACCCCAGCCTGCTGCTCGCCGACGAGCCTACAGGCAACCTGGATAGCCGCACGGGAAGCGAGATTCTCGATCTGCTGCACACCTCGAACGAACAATTGGGCATGACGGTGGTGATGGTGACGCACGAGCAGGCGCTGGCCGAGCGCTACGCCGAGAGGCTGATCTTCCTGGCCGACGGCAAGGTGGTGTCGGACCAGCCGAACGTCCCAGGCTCGCGCCGTGCCGCGGGGAGTGCCACGGGCATCCTGCCCGTGCAGGGGCATGGCCAGGATGGCCATGGCACATCAGCGCCCGTGAGCGATAAGCACAGGGAAAAGGAGACGACGTGAAAGCTGGGGACCTGGTTGAACTCGCCGGCCGCAACCTGCGCGAATCGATGCTGCGGAACTCCCTGACTACGCTCGGCATTGGCGTGGGAGTAGCCTCGCTCGTGGCGATGCTCTCGCTTGGGATCGGCTTGCAGGAACTGGCCAACCGCCGCCTGGAGCGCTCCGGCCTATTCGACACGGTGATGGTGAGCTCGCGCCGGGGTTTCGGCGGGTTCAACCGGCGCGGATTCGGTAACGGCCCGTCGCCCGCGGAGAGCCGCGTGCTCGATGAAAACGCGCGCAAGGAAATCGCTAGCCTCCCGAACGTCCTCGAGGCGACCCCGGACATTCGATTCGTCACCGAGTTGCACTACGAGGGCAAGCCACATCTGACCATGGTTGCGGGCCTGCCCGCTTCGGCACGCGACAATGACGCCTTCGAAGCCATCCAGGGCAAGTTTTTCACCTCGGAAACGGCCGACGAAGCCATTCTGCAAATCCAGTTTGCCCAGGACCTGCTGGGGATTCACCCCGAGCCGGGAAGCCCCAGCCCGAAGCTCGACGCCAGCACCCAAGCGTTGGTGGGGAAGGAAATCACCCTCAGCTACGCCGAACGCGTCCCGCCGCCCACTGCACCGGAGGCCAAGCCTGAGGCAGCCAAAACCGCTGGTTCCACGCCGTCTCCGGCGGGCGCGGCGAGTGATGCCAGCGCGACGGCAGCAGCATCTTTCTCCGTCGTCCCGCGCGAAAAAACGTTGCGCATCGTGGGTATTACGGACCAAGACCCCGACGGCATTCGCGGCGCTGCCGGCGCGCGCGTATTCCTTCCCTTGCCGATGGTCGAAGGCCTCCACATCATGCTGCCGACGGGAATGCGCGATAGCGAGCCCAACTTTTCCAGCGCGCCGACATACATGAGTCTCAGTGTGCGCCTGAAGAGCCCGAACGATGTGGAAACCGTGCAGGACGCCATCAAGAAGCTGGGTTTCAACACGTTTTCGATTCTGGACGCCACGCGCAACTTGCGCCGCTTTTTCGCCGTGCTGGATCTTTTTCTCGGGATCTTTGGCAGCCTGGCGTTGACCGTGGCGGCGCTGGGCATCGTGAATACGCTCGCCATGGCCATTTTGGAGCGGCGCCGCGAAATCGGTATCATGAAGGCGATTGGCGCGAGCGATGGCGATGTGAAGAAGCTTTTTTTCGCCGAGGCGGGCGTGATGGGCTTCGTGGGCGGAATCGTGGGAGTGGCTCTCGGATGGTCGATTGGCCGCGTGATCAACATCGGCACCAACATTTACCTACGGCGCCAGGACCTGCCCGCGGAAAACATCTGGTCTGTCCCCTGGTGGCTGGTGCTGGGAGCGATTGTTTTCGCCATCGTGGTGAGCATGATTTCCGGCCTGTATCCCGCCGCGCGCGCCGCCCGGCTCGACCCCGTGCAGGCGTTGCGCTATGAGTGAGGCGTCGCAGGGTAGGTGGTAGGTTGCACGTGGGGGGACGCGATACTAAATTGAGAGGTTTCCACCTGCCCTGGCGAATGGCCCTAACTCTCCGTCGTAGCGCGGGCGTTCCGCCCGCTGTGGCGAGGGCATCTTGCCCGCGCGCGGTCATGGCCAGGATGGCCATGGCACAAGCTACGTCCGCGCGATACCGATTCGTCCTTTCGTCGCGGCGCGCGATTGAACGGACGATTGCCCTCGCCGCGCTTCTTGCCATCTTGTGCAGTCCGGCGCATGCACAGGGCCGCATTGAATGTGGCTCGGTCCCCAGCCGCATCCTGCCAGAATCGGTTCGCTACTGCGCCTTTCTGCCTTCGACTTACGACGCCGCGGCCACCGGCAAGACCCCGCAGACAAAAGATGGGCTGCGCTATCCCGTGCTCTACGACCTTCACGGGCTCGGCGACAACGAGCAATCGCTGATGAATACGGGAGTCTGGAGCCAGATCCAGGACCTTCGCCAGCAGCACAAGATCGGCGAGTTTTTGATTGTCACGCCGGACGCGGGCCGCAGCTTCTACATCAACTCTCGCGACGGCCGCGAGCGGTATAGCGATTTCTTCCTGCAAGAGTTCATGCCCGCGATCGAGCATAAGTATCGCGTGCGTGCGGGAAGAGCCACGCGGGGGATTACCGGCATGTCGATGGGCGGTTTTGGGGCGCTACGCTTTGCCTTTGCCGATCCTCAGCTTTTTTGTGCCGTGAGCGCGCACAGCGCGGCCCTGGTCGCCGAGCCGCCGCGCGCTTCGAGCCGCGGGGGGATGGACCGCTCTCCGCTCGCGGGGATGGTCGGCGCGCTGTTTGGCAATCCCATCGACGCGGCGTTCTGGAACCGGAACAGCCCCTTTGTCCTGGCCAGGAAAAACGCCGCGCAGATTGCCCGGCTCAAGATTTACTTCGATTGCGGTAGCGAAGACAGCTATGGCTTCGACCAGGGCGCCAGAGCGTTGCACGACGAACTCGACGAGCTTCATGTGAAGCACGAATTCCACATTTATCCCGGCGGCCACAACGCCGAGTATTTTCTGGCCCACGTCGGCGCCTCGATGGAGTTCCACTCCCGCGCCTTCGCGGAAGCGCACTAGGCGGAGGACAGCGACCCACTTGGCCCCCATCATCAACGCGCAGGGAATCTCGAAACAATACGGCGTCAAGCCGCTCTTCCAGAACGTTTCGTTCACCGTCTCGGAGGGTGACCGGATTGGCCTGATCGGGCCGAACGGCTCCGGCAAGTCGACGCTGCTGGAGATTCTTGATGGCCGCGTGCAGCCCGATACCGGAGAAGTCGCCACACGGAAGCTCAGTAGGATTAGTTACGTCGCGCAGTTGTCCGAATTCGCGCCGGGGGAAACCGTGCGGTCGGTTATCGAGAACGCGCTGGAGCGCGCCGCCGTCGCCCCGGTGGAGCGCGAGGCGCGGACATCCGCAGCGCTCGGCCGCGCCGGTTTCACCGACTTTGAAACTCCTGCCGTCGCCTTGTCGGGTGGCTGGCGGAAACGCCTGAGGATTACCGAAGGGCTGGTGCAGCAAGCCGACGTACTGCTTCTCGACGAGCCCACGAATCACTTGGACTTTGCCGGGATCGAGTGGCTTGAGTCGCTGCTTCAGAACGCGCCGTTTGCTTGCGTGGTGGTGAGCCACGACCGTTATTTTCTTGAAAACGTGGCGAGCGAGGTCGTGGAGCTGAATCGCGTCTATGTGGATGGCTCGTTGCGCGTCAAGGGGAACTACAGCTCGTTTCTCGCGAGGAAAGAAGACTACCTCGATGCGCAGGGGAAGCGGCAGGACGCGCTCACCAATCGCGTTCATACAGAGCTCGAATGGCTGCGCCGGGGGCCTCGGGCACGCCGCACCAAGGCCAAGGCGCGGATCGATAAAGCTCACGAATTGATCGGCGAATTGGCGGACCTGAATTCCCGCAGCCGCACGGCCAGCGCCAGGATCGACTTTTCCGCCACCGACCGGCAGACCAAACAGCTCATCGAGTTGGATAACGTCACCTACGCCATCGGCAATCGCACACTATTCGCCCGAGTGAAGTTCACAATCAAGGCGGGAATGCGCGTGGGGCTGGTAGGGCAAAACGGGAGCGGCAAAACCACTCTGCTTCGTTTGCTGCGAGGCGACATCCATCCCACCTCGGGAGAAATTCGCCGGGCTGATGCGTTGCGGATCGTGTATTTCGATCAAAACCGCCAGCTTGATCCTGACCTCACGCTGCGCCGCGCCTTGGCGCCCGATAGCGATTCGGTGATTTATCAGGACCGTGTGATTCATGTCGCCTCGTGGGCGGCAAGGTTTCTCTTTGACGCGGCCGACCTGAATCAACCCATCGGCCGGCTCTCGGGAGGCGAACGCGCCCGCGTCCTCATTGCCCAGCTCATGCTGCAACCGGCGGACGTCTTGTTGCTCGATGAACCCACTAACGACCTTGATATCGCCACGCTGGAAATTCTGGAAGAGAGCCTGTTGGAATATCGTGGAGCGCTGGTGCTGGTTACCCACGACCGTTTTATGCTGGACCGCGTCTCAACGGTCGTTTTCGGACTCGATGGGCTCGGTGCTGCGGAGAGGTTCGGCGACTACTCGCAATGGGACGCGTGGCAGCGCGCGCAGCAGGGCCAGGCGGCGCGGAGCGTTGCTGCGGATGCCGCGCCTTCTTCTTCGTCCAACGGCGCCCCACCAGCGGCCGCAAGAAAGAAGCTCTCATACCTCGAAGCGCGGGAGTTTGCCGCCGTGGAAACGAAAATCGCCGACGCCGAAAAGCACCTTGACCTCTTGCGCGCGACGCTGGAAGATCCCGCGATCGCGAGCGACGCCTCGCGGCTTCATGATACTTACTCGCATATGGAAGCGACCCAAATGCTGGTGGATAAGCTCTATGCGCGGTGGGCGGAACTGGAACAAAAACAGGGCTGAGTTGTCCAGGGTCTTTCTGGTATGGGGCGCGTGCGAAGCTTTAGAGTGCGACAGCTTGCTGCCGCTTTCCTCCCCGCGAGATTGCCCGCCGGATTGAAGTCTGTACATCTTGAATGGGCCGCCCCCCCGGGCTAGAGCCTGAAAGACTAAGGCACAGTCCACAACTAGGATTTCCCGACCGTCAAAGTGGACTGTCATCCGCAAATCCCAGAGCGTAATCGGGGGGTAATAGTCATTGGCAGATTCCTCCGCGATGCGGCCCGCCTTGAGGCCGTCCACGGGCAGGTCGTTTGTGTGGACATACCGATTCGGGCGACGCCCCGCGCCCCTAAAGATCAGTTGGTTTCTACTTTCGAGATGCTCAAGTACGTACACTTGGAGTCCACAAACTTTAGGTCCACCCCGGCCCCAAGATCGTATTCACCATAGCTATCCATGAATTCTTTATCGCTGAGGTCCGAATGTTGTTGCCTTAGCTTTCTCAGGTCCGTTGAAGAAGTTTTTTTCTTAACATGAAGCGAGTAAATTAGTTCGTTCGCGCGCCGAGTGCTGGGTTTCCCGAGAATGGCGATAATTTGGGAGGGTGTTAGTCCCAAGTGCAAGCCGGATGCGGTCGATGAGCTGCTCGAAACCAGGTTAGAGGGAGCACACCGGTCAATCCCGTTCTAGGCAGGGCCGCCAATAAACAAGTAGAAACTAGAGTCTACTTCTCCTCGCTCGAAGATGAAATGGACGTTCTCGCCCTCTCGCGTGGACGCGTAGCAAGCCTGTTCCCGGCCGGTTGCCGCATCGCCACGCTCCACAAGAGTGGCTTTACCCAATTTTGTCGCAGCATGACTAAACATGCCCCCCTCTAATTCGATGCCAAGCACTCGAAAGTTCGAGGGGGACAGTTCCCGTTGTTGCGTCCCAATGCTTTCGCCGGAATCCAACGATCTTTCACCCGACCACCAATCCGAGTTATCCTCCAGACGTACGCGGGTCGCCGTCTGTCCGGCGGGTATCCCGGGACGCGGAGATAAGATTGAGAGCAGTAAGATTGTGGAGATGAGCATACCCATTGCCCCAGCTTCACTCCTCGGCGACGTCCTCACACAATTCTCATCTTTTTTGGCTATTGAGGCAACTCCGAGGTTGTCCGTGTTAACGGCATGCCAGCGGAAGCGGTAACCGGCACCCCTGGTAGTCCGGAGAGCAAGTGAGAACCGCGCTGCACGGAAAAAGCGGCAGCAAGCTGCCGCACTCTAAAGCTTCGCATTGCGTACCAATGAAGAGGCGCGGCTACACCTACTGCCGCCGATCCACCTAGAACGTCACGCGCACGCCGATTTGGGCTGCGAATGGGATCCCAACCGTTGTGCCAGGTCCGAAGAAATCTCCCAGCGCGCCGGCAGGTACCAGCAATTGCTTGGGATTCGTAATGGGCGAGGTCTGGGTGCAGGCGGCGTTTTCGCAAAACGCTGTGGCGTTGAAGAGATTGTTGACAGGCGTGGGAAGCGCCGCAAGGTTGGTGACGTAATTGGCGCCGGGATTGTTGCGGTTGAAGAGGTTGAAAAACTCGATGAAGGGCATGACCGTCCAGCGCTCGCGCAGAGTGAACGGCCTGGTGACGCGCAGATCCACCTGCATGTAGGGTGTTCCGCGAAACTCGTCGAGCGTGGTTTGGACTCCATCCACCACGGCGCGATCGTCGAGCGAATCGCCCAACCCGTTCACATCCACGGGCGTGGTGAGGGTGATGGGGCGAGCGCTCTCCACCTGGGCGAGCATCGAGGGTTCCAGTCCCGCAGGAAGGTGGAAGATTCCGGCGAAGACAAACCGATGCGTTACGTCCTCGCCGGAGGGTCCGAAATCGCCCGGGCCGAACGGGTGCAGCGGGTTGCACACGCCGTCCACATAATCAAACAGCTCGCCGAGCACGCAGCCCCACGTCTTGGCTTTAGAAAGCGTGTAGTTCGCCACCAGATTGAACCGCCGCGTCACATTCCCTTGCAGGTGCACCATCATGCCGTCATAACGCGAGCGATTGTCGGAGCGGAACACGGTCATGCTGGGGACATTGTTCATCTGATCGGTGATATCCGTGGTGGGGAAGAGTGGGGAGAACAGCGTGTATCCCGCCTCGTATTGATATCGAGCGTAGGCGTGCACTCCCTGCTCGTGGACCCAATCCACGGCCAGGTTCCATCGCGAATTGAAGGCGTGCTGAATGCCGGCGCTGGAGTGGAGGGAATAAGGAGTTTTGTATCCCGCGCCAACGAGAGCTCCGGAGCCCCCTGCGGCTGCGCCGGGAAGGCATCCCGGATCGCCCAAGGCAACGCAGCGGGCCGGAGGTGCATTTACGGCTTGGAACGCCGTCACCCAGCCGTTCTGCGCGAGGTCGTTATAGTATTGGCCGAATCCGGCGCGGATCACCGTGTTGCCGCTTTGGCCCGGCGAGTAAGCGATACCCAGGCGTGGCGCCGCGGCTCCGCGGTAGTCATGGGGCGCACCGTTGCTCAGGGGAAGCTGCAAAGCCTCGATCGTCAGCAACGCAGGATTCTGCAACTGCGATCGACCCGAGGCGATCAACAGTCCCGCCGTCGTGTCGTAGCGCAAACCGTAGTTCAACATCAGATGGGGGGTTAAGCGCCAGGAATCTTCCGCGTAAAATCCCAGGCGTTGAAGGTTCTGCGAAAAGCTGCCGTTGGAGGCGGGCATATCTGCGCAGGTCGTCCCCGGAGTCGCAGTCGGGCCGCAGGAGAGATCGATCGAGAATTGTTGCGGCTCGCCGAGATAGTTTACCGGGTCCAAAGGGAAGACGGTGAGATTCTCCGCTGTCCCCGAAAGCGCGCCGCTCATCACGGGTTCGTGGATGATATCTACTCCGAACCGCGGCGCGTGGCGGCCGGAAACATGACTCACATCGTACCGGAACTGGTACTTTTCCTGATTGCGTATCACGGGGAAAGCGGTGATGGGCGTGACGAATTGGTTGTCGCCGAAAGTCTCGAATCCGGAAATGGAGCTGGAGGTCGAGCTGAAGGGAAATGCCAGGGCAAACCCCAGATTCGAGTTTCGCGATTCGGTGTGGTGCAGCAGGCTTGCGCTCAAAGTGAGCGAACCCAGCCAGGTTGGGCTGAAGGTGAATTGATTTCCTAGCACAAAGTTCCAATAGCGTGAAACCGAGGTGGCGCCAGTGGTGGGCAGCGTAGCCTGCTGAACCAGATCGTTGTAAGTGTGGTAATTGTCCGTCGCCGCCCGCAGAAACCATTGCGAGCGCATCGATTGCGCCCAGTCAAAACGGGTTGTGCCAAGATAATCGCGGAACGGAACTGGCACACTCAAAGGCACCGGAATCGAGTTCACCCCGGAGATTAGTCCCTCGGCAGCGAGCGATGCCAGTGCGTTAAATTGCGTCAGACTGGCCGGGCTGTAAGCGACGCTGGCGTCTTCGTGGACGACTTCGAGGGAGGAGAAAAACCAGACCTTGCTTTTCTCGATGGGCCCGCCGATGGTGCCAATGTAGTTCTGCCGCGAGAAGGGCTGCTTGGGGTTGGGCGGAGGATTGTCAATCGGAAAGCGCGCGTTCAGGCTCGCGGCGCGCTCGTAAAATGCCCCGTCACCATGCCACTGATCGGTTCCGCGCTTGGTGACAATCACTACGGAACCCGCTGTGGTGCGCCCCGTGTCGGCATCTTCCTGCGAGGTGCGCACCGCGAATTCCTGGATGGTTTCCGGCGAAAAGTTTTGCAGGAATCCGCCAATGTAATCGTCGGAATTGTCCGCGCCATCCACCGAAAGCTGAACGTTCAGGCCGGAGCTGCCGCCGAAGGAAACGGCGGTGATGCGCGCCTTAGTGGGATCGGAGGGCTCCACCGGCTCGGTTCCGGGAACGAGGTAGGCGATGTTGGCAAAGCTGCGAGCCGCCAGCGGAATATCCTGGAGGTCCCGGGCTGAGACGGCGCCTTGATGCACGGTGCTCGTGGTGTTGATGGGCTGCGTCGTGACAGAAGAGGACTGGCCCTTGACGTTCACGCTCTGGGCGAAAGTATCGAGCCTCATCGTGACCGTGATGCCTTGCACTGTGCTGACGACGACCGCGACGTCCGCGCGGGCTTCGGCGAATCCGTGGGCATGGACGATGACTTGATAGTCGCCCGGGGGCAGACCATCGAGGCGAAAATTCCCCGAGGCGTCCGTGGTGGCTTGCCGCTCGAGCGCCGACCCCGCCGCGCGAGCCACGATTTCAGCCGAAGGGACGCGTCCGCCGTTCGAGTCCTGCACGACACCGACGATGGCGCCGCGCGAGTCCTGCGCTTGCGCCGCCGTTGCAAACAGCGCGATGCACACCGAGAGGAAGAGTGCTCCAAGGAGCCGGCGTTGACAGCTTGCGCGCGCGCGCCGCGGGCTAGCGCCCACAAAAATGTTTTTGATGTTGGTCATACGAAATTCCCAAAGTAATTGGCCCTGCAAGTGTAGCATGATGCGGCAGAGCCGCAACCAATCGGTCTGGTAGGGGCGCCTCTCGTGGCGCCCACTAGGGGCCGATTCGGCCCCGCGGAGGGCAGGCACGAGGCCTGCCCCTACTTTGCCTGCGTCACTCCTCGTCTTCCGACTCGGACGCGGGCTCGGGCTCAGCCTTCAGTTCGAGCAGCGTGAGCCCGGCGCCGGTCAATTGGCGGTTGAGCGCTGGAACGTCGGTCGACTTGATCGTCTTCCAACGCGCCATGACCCCCGCATGCTCTTTCTCGACGACCGCGAATGCAGCAGTCTGAGTCGCCGTGGGGGTGGCGTCAGCGTCACCCACCTGGCTGTAAAGTTGGCCCACCTCGCCGGCAACTCGGGAGAGCGTGACTTCGTGCGAGGGCGGCGCGGAGAATCCGCCCTGGGCTCCCGCGAGCGCCGACACCTTCTTGCGCAACGCCCCGACGGCGTCCGCCACCGCCCCGCTCGCCTGCTTCGAAAGCACTTCGAGCTGTCTGTCCAGGCCGCGCACTTCTGCCTGAGCATCGAAACTCTCATTCATCATTTCGGCCAAGCGGGTTTCAATCTCATGCTGTTGCCGCAGGCCCGCGGCGGGCGTCGTGACGCGCGGGTCCATGACCACGCTAATCGGTGCGGAAAGAGTCTTGCCGCCCGCGGTTAGGCGGACGGTGTACTGCCCCGGCAGCAAGCTTGGCCCCAGCGGCTCGCGCGGGGTGTCGTGCGGCACGGCGGAAATCGGATAGCTATACCCCGATGAATGTGGCGGAGTGCCACGCAAATCCCACACAAAGCGGTGCATCCCCGGCGCATTGGAAAGGGTCGTCGGCATGCGGACCCAGTAGGTCGGAACCGTCAGAGTTTCGCGCAGGGATTCGAGCGTGAACGGCGGCTTGTCGTCGCTGGAATAGCGGCGAATCCGCTTGCCCGCGGCGTCCAGGATTTCCAGAGTGACGGGGCCGGAGGCGCTTTCGCCGAGAGTGTAATCGATCACCGCGCCGTCGGGTGGATTCTTGCCAGCCGGTTCATCTGGGGGCAGAGGAGTGTCAGTATAGGTGTCGCGCCGGACGCGATACGCGGCGGCCGGTTTGAACAGGTAAACATCGGAGTGCGCCGCGGCAGCCATCTGCCGAAGGGGAGTGATGTCGTCAAGTACCCAAATCGAGCGGCCATGCGTGCCTACGATAAGATCGTCGTTGTGAATCCAGAGGTCACGCATGGAGCTGTGAGGCAGATTGAGTTGCAGCGACTGCCAATGGTCGCCCGCATCGAACGATACCCACACCGCATTTTCCGTGCCGGCGAACAGCAGACCTTTCGCGACCGGGTCCTCGCGGACTGTATCCACCGGGCCCGCATCCGGCAGGCCCTCGACAATTTTCTGCCAGGACTTGCCGCCGTCGCGCGTGCGGTAAATGTAAGGGTGCAGATCGTCAATGCGAAAGCGGCTGACCGAGGCAAACGCGGTGTCATTGTCAAAGTGCGAGGCGGAAATCTGCGTTACCTTGCTCCACGGGATCAATTCGGACGGCGTGATGTTGGTCCATTTCTTACCGCCATCGTGCGTGATCCAAATGAAGCCGTCATCGGTGCCAGCCCACAGCGTGTTGATATCCTTGAACGACGGGGCGAGGGCATAAATCGCGCCCCGCACATTGGTCGCGTACTCGTCCTTTGCCGCCAGGTCGCCGAGACTCGCGGGAATGCCGGGTTGCGGGCGGGTGAGGTCGGGGCTGATCGTCTGCCACGACACGCCGCCATTGTCCGTCTTGAACAGCGTGTTGGCGGCAAAGTAGAGAACGTGCGGATCGAGAGGCGAAAACACGATGGGCTCGGTGCGATCGGTGCGGTAATCGCCACCGCGCAGCACGATTGGGGTTACGTTCTGCACCTGACCCGTGACCCAGTCAAACTTTGACACCTCGGTGCGGCCGGCGCCATAGACGATGCGAGGATGAAGCGGGTCGGGCGCGACGTAACCGTATTCGATCACGCCCACCGGGTGCCACTCGCGGTAAGTGATTTCACCGTCGTTGCCGCGGCTCGCGATCCCCACGGAACCACTCTCCTGCTGGCCGGCGTAAACGCGATAGGGAAATTCATTGTCGGCGATCACGTGATAGAGCTGCGCTGTTGGTTGGTTGTACCACGAACTCCAGGTCTCGCCGCCGTTCACGGTGATGATCGCGCCCTGATCGCTCACCAGCAGAATCGTGTTGGGGTTGTCGGGGTTGATCCAGATGTTCTGGTAGTCGTCGCCGCCGGGGGCGCCGCGAAAGCCCGTCCACGTTTTGCCACCGTCCTGCGAACGCCAGGTGACCGTGCTGGTGGTATAGACCACGTCGGGATTCTTGGGGTCCACCTTGGGCACTGCCAAATCGCCGCCGCCGATGCGGACCGCTGGGCGCGCGTCGGTGGTGATTTGTGTCCAGTGCTCACCGGCGTCATCCGAGCGGTAGATGCCCGTCCCTTTGGTTGTGGCCAGGCTCGAGTAAATGCGCTTTGGGTTGCTCGGGGCGATGGCCACGTAAGCCTGCACCAGATCCTCCGGCAAGCCTCCCGCGAGCTGATTCCACGTGTCGCCGCCGTCCGTGGACTTGAATATCCCGCCGCCCGCGCCGCCATAGCCGTTCCTATCTTCCCAGGGGCCTTGCCGCGCGCGCCACAAGCAGGCGTAGAGCACGTCGGGATTTGTGGGGTCCATCTCGATGTCGGAGCCGCCGGTGCTTTCATCCTTGCCGAGGACCTTCTGCCAGGACTGGCCGCCGTCAGTGGAGCGATAAATGCCGCGCTCGGCGTTCGGGCCATAAGGGTGACCGAGAACCGCCGCAAATAAATGGTTGGGGTCGCGGGGATCGATGGCCAGCGCGGGAATCTGCTGCCCATCGCGAAGGCCGAGGTGCGCCCAAGTTTTGCCGCCGTCAATCGATTTGTAGATTCCGTCACCCACGGAAAGATCGGGCCGCTGCAAACCCTCGCCGCTCGCCACATAGATAATGTTGGGGTCGGAAGGCGCGACGGCGATGGCGCCCACGGACTGCGTCGGCTGATCGTCGAAAATCGGGGACCAAGTGCGGCCGTAGTCGTCTGACTTCCAAACGCCGCCGTTGACCTGCCCCACGTAGAAGACGTTGGGTTGGCTGGGAACGCCGGTGGCGGCGCGCGTCCTCCCGCCGCGGAACGGGCCAATCATGCGCCAGCGCAGCTCTTGGTATAACGTCGGCGAATACTGTTGGGCACTTGTCCAAATGGCGCACGCGCACACGGCAAGAACACTCAGAACCAAAAAGCAGCATCGTTTCACAGGGACCTCCAGTGGGGACCACATAGCATAAACCGAATTCTCGAAAGTCGAAAAGAGAATGCACGGAATTTGCGGGTATCTTTATGCTATGTTGCCGTTGGGATGTCCGTGTCCCGGACTTTGCTGAGGGGTTGGCTTTACACGGTGGAGGCGGCATTGGGTTTCTCTTGATTGCTGCCCGAACGCCGAGGTCGATATGCTCGATTGCAAACGCTGCCGAGCTGCTTTAGTGCTTACGATTGTACTGATCGCCACTTGCGCCCTGTCGTGGCAGCAGCGACCTCGGAGTCTTCACGCCGCTGAGGGACTGCCGGCGGCAGCGCTTCAGCTTTCCAGTCTGCAAACGCCACCACGCTATGAAACTCGCGCGATACATGACCCTGACGGCACGGGCAGATTCTATATGGGCCGGGAGATCGCCCAGGTCATGGGTCCTGGTGGGATGGCTTGGCTCGACCGCCCGGAGCGTGCAGAGCAGGAGCATCCCGAGTTAGTGATCGCCGCCATGAAGCTGCGGGACGGCGACGTGGTTGCGGATTTGGGCGCGGGATCAGGCTACTTTACCTTCCGCATCGCCGCCAAACTAGGCAAGACGGGCAGCGTGCTCGCTGTTGACATTCAGGACGAGATGCTCGAAACGCTCCGTCAGCGCGCCGCAGAGCAGCATTTCGCAAATGTCGAGGAAGTAAAAGCCAGCGAGACCGATCCCAATCTGCCGGTCGGCGGCGTCGATATCGTCTTGATGGTCGATGTCTACCACGAACTTGCCTACCCCTTTGAAGTCATGACAAAGGTCCGCGAAGCGCTGAAGCCCGGCGGGCGCGTGGTCTTCGTCGAGTATCGCAAGGAAGATCCCCGAATCCAGATTAAAGAAGTACACAAGATGAGCGTGGAGCAGCTCACACAGGAAATGAAAGCGGTGGGCCTTGAGCGCATCCGCACCGTGGAAGCACTGCCCGCCCAGCACATCGTCATTTTCGAAAAGCCCTAATAAGACCGCAGACCTCATTCACTTGCAGCGCGAACGGAACCGACTTGGTGGTATAGTCTTCCGTTCGCTCGTGGCCTCGCGATTTCCTCGCTGACCACCGCATGCAGACCGATGCCCACGACGGCCTCGAATCTGCACCTCCACGGCTCCCTCCCGGGTGCCGGCTGAACACAGGAGAGAATTCCATGGCAACTTCCAGAAGGACCTTTCTAAAAAGCACAATTGCAGGCGCGAGTGTGGCAGTGGGAGATCTCCACGCCTTGGCAAGCGGTCCCGCGGCCGCGGCTGAGACGTTAGCCCCCTCGCCCACCGCTGAAGCAGGGTTGGCGACGGCAAGCGGTGAGTATACCCGCGGGATCGGCATTTACCCTGGCGATCCCAGCGAGGACTTTTCACCGCTGCTCGTGTCGGCGACCTCGACATACCGCAATCTGGCATTCCATCGGCCCGCTTATCATTCCAGCTCGTACGACTACAATTTAACGGCCCAGTTGGTTACTGATGGAATCAAGGATTCACACCTTCCCGAATGGGTTGCGACTTCGGTGAGCTATCGCGGCCTTCTCCCGAAGGTCGAGCGCGAGTTCTTTTTGGACCACAACTTGGACACCTCCGTCGATTTGCGCGGGCCGCATCCCTGGGTGCAGGTTCAACTCGGAGGTGGAGCGAGCGTTCCTGAGATCGACCGGGTCGAGGTGCAATTCACGGGCCCCAACAACCTGAAACCAGAGGACCTCAGCGTATCCGTGTTGATCTCCGAGGATGGCCGCGACTGGAAAGAGGCGGGGAAGGTGACGAATCCACCGCCGGAACCACCTAGCCCAAGCCGAATGAATTTTGGGCCCCCAGTGCATCGATTCAAGACTCCCGTTTCTCTCCACGAAACTTCCCAAAGCCGCTTCTATCGAGTGGGGCTTGATGTTGAGAACGCTCCGCCGTTTTCCTTCTTCATGCAATGGCAGGTCCAGGAGGTAGCTTTCTATAACAAGGACGTGCGAGTGGAGATAGGCGGCCCTTACAGTTTTACCAGCGCCTGGATGAGCTCGGGTTTGGGCGAGGAGTGGGTCTCTGTCGACCTGGGGGCGCGCTGTGAATTTGACCGCGTTGTCCTGTATTGGATTGCGCGGGCCGCAGACGGCTCACTGCAGGTTTCCGATGATGCGCAGAGTTGGCGTGATTTGCTTTCTCTGCCTGCAGGTCCAGGGAGCACTGACGACCTCAAGCTCGACCAGCTTGTCCAAGGCAGATACGTGCGCGTCCTGATGCGGCGGCCCACATCGCCGGATGGGTACATCTTGAGCGAAGTGGAGGTCTACGGGCGCGGCGGATTCGTTGCTCAGGCAAAGTCCGCGCCCGCTGAGCGGTCTGATGGGCGGCTTGACCTCGCGGGTGGAACCTGGCGTCTACAGAGAGATTCGCTGACGAACGGCGATGGCGCAGCCGCTTCGAAGGCGGGTTTCGCGGATCAAGATTGGGTCGTTGCAACAGTGCCGGGTACGGTGCTTTCGTCCTACATGAATGTTGGGGCGGTTCCTGATCCCAACTACGGCGAAAACCAGTTACAGATTTCCGATTCCTTTTTCTACGCGGATTTCTGGTACCGCAACGAGTTCACAGCCCCGCCATTAGCACCGGGGCAGCGCGCCTGGCTGAACTTCGACGGGATTAACTGGAAGGCGGAAGTCTTTCTGAATGGCGAAAAACTTGGCCGCATCGAGGGCGGCTTCATGCGCGGCCGCTTTGGGGTCACGGGGCGACTGCTTGCGGGCCGCAAGAATGCGCTGGCGGTTCGCATCGAGAAAAATGCAACACCCGGGAGCATCAAGCAGAAGACTTTCGCGACCACGGGCAAGAACGGAGGCGCTCTGGGACTCGATAATCCCACCTATCACGCCTCGATCGGTTGGGACTGGATACCCACCATTCGCGGCCGCAACAATGGTATCTGGGGCGGTGTTTTCCTGAGCCAAAGCGGGCCGATTACGATCGAGGATCCCTTCATCACAACCACGCTGCCCCTGCCGGATACGACCCACGCCGATGTCAATGTCGAGGCCGACTTGGTAAACCATACTTCCCAGCCCGTGACCGGAACCTTGCGCGGTAAATTGGGGGAATTGCCATTTGAACAACGCGTCACGGTCGAGGCCAGTGCTACGAAGAAAGTGAAGTTTGACCCGTCGACAACTCCTGCACTGCGGCTACAGAATCCGAAGCTCTGGTGGCCGGCGGGTTACGGCGAGCCGCATTTATATCAGCTCGAGCTGAGCTTCCAAACGGCGGACCATAAAGTTTCCGACACGCAGGCTCTGCAGGTTGGATTACGGCAAATGACTTACAGCGAGGATGGTGGAATTCTGCGGATTTGGATCAACGGCCGCAGGTTTATTCCGCGCGGCGGAAACTGGGGATTCGGTGAGTCCATGCTGAATTATCGCCAGCGCGAATATGATATTGCCGTTCGCTATCACAGTGAAATGAACTTCACTATGATTCGCAATTGGGTGGGCCAAGTCGGGGATGAAGCATTTTTCGCCGCCTGCGACCGGCATGGCGTGATGGTCTGGCAGGAGTTCTGGCTGGCCAACCCTGCGGACGGTCCCGATCCGGCCGATAATGACCTGTTCATGCGCAATGTGAATGACTCGGTTCTCCACTTTCGAAATCACCCGTCGATAGGTATCTACTGCGGCCGCAATGAAGGTAACCCGCCAAAGCCTCTCGACGATGGCATCAGAAAGGTACTGGCGGAAAAGCACCCCGGTCTCCACTACATTTCCAACTCGGCCTTCGGCGTGGTGGGTGGAGGCGGACCTTATATGTCCATGCCCGTCAGCTTCTATTTCACCGGGGGCGCGCATACCAAACTGCACAGCGAAATGGGGATGCCGAACATCCCCACCATCGAGAGCGTGCGCGCGATGATGCCAGAATCAGCCCTCTGGCCGCAGGGACTTGCCTGGGGGCTGCACGACTTCACTCTGGCCGGCGCGCAAGGCGGCGAAGGTTTCAGGAACATGATCGAATTCAATTATGGGGGCGCGACCAGCGCGGAGGAATGGGTCTCGCTCGCGCAGTTTCTCAACTACGAAGGCTACCGCGGAATGTTCGAGGGCCAGAGTAAGTACCGCATGGGACTGCTCCTGTGGATGAGCCACCCATGCTGGCCATCTTTCGTGTGGCAGACCTACGACTACTATTTCGAGCCGACGGCGGGGTATTTCGGTTGCAAGAAAGGCTCAGAACCACTCCATATTCAGTGGAACCCCGTCACGGAAAGCATCGAAGTGGTCAACAATAGTGGCGGAAATGCTCCGGGCTTGACCGCCGCGGTCCAGGTTTTGAATATGGACGGAACAAAGCAGTGGGAGAAGTCCACCTCGGTCGATAGTTCCGAAGACAGCATGGCGTCTTGCATCAAGATGGAATACCCATCCGGGCAGTCGCCGCTGCACTTCCTGCAACTTTCGCTAACACGAGGCGGGCAGATCGTTTCCACGAACTTCTATATGCGGGGGCCCTCGGAGGGCGATTATCGCGCCATTCGCGAGTTGCCCAAAGTAAATCTGGAAACATCAACGCACGCCGAGCGAAAGGGCATTCGCTGGCTGTTGACTACCGAACTGCATAACCCCTCGAACCAGCCGGCGCTCATGGTCCGCTTGAAAGCCGTGAGGGAAAAGACCGGGGACCGAATTCTCCCGGTCATTTACAGTGACAATTACATCGCCCTGATGCCGGGTGAGCGGCAGACGATCCAAACGGAGTTGGAGCACGCCGACACGCGGGGCGAGACGCCGCGCATGGTGGTGGAGGGGTTCAACGTTGGACGGGTGACGCAAGTGTAGTCAAGCTTTCGCCTTTCGGCGGGAGCCCATGATTTTCAGATTCTTTTCGATGAGAGCGTAACGCTGCTCGACGCAGGCATAGCTTCGCAGCGGGTCCTCCGGAGTGTGGAGCGTGTAATCGAGGAGCTCTTCGACCGTGCTCGTGACCACGTGCAGGCGGGTGTCCGAAGAGCCGTAGTAAATGAAGACCTGACCATCCTTGCGAGCCACCCAACCATTACTGAACACCACGTTGGAAACATCGCCGACTCGTTCCTCTCCTTCCGGGGCCAGGAAGTAACCTCCAGGACGATGGGTGACTACCTGCGGGCGGTCAAGTTCCGCGAGGAAAAGGTAGAGCACATATCGCAATCCCGCGGCGGTGTTGCGGACACCATGCGCGACGTGCAGCCAGCCTTTCGGGGTCTTGATGGGTGCGGGGCCAAGGCCGTTCTTTACCTCCTTCAGCGTGTGATATTCGCGGTTATCGATGATGGTCTCATCGTTGATCACCGCACTTTCCATGCTTGCGGCGAGGCCCCAGCCGATCCCTCCGCCCCTGCCGGCCTGAATGAACTCATCCTGCGGGCGGGTATAGAAAGCATATTGGCCGCCGACAAATTCCGGATGGAGCACTACGTTCCGCTGCTGGGGTGACCGGGTTTTCAAATCCGGTAGCCGCTCCCAGGTTTTCAAATCTTTGGTTCGTGCGATGCCGCATTGAGCGACGGCCGAGGAGGTGTCCCATGAAGGAGCCTTTGGGTCCTTGCGCTCGGTGCAGAAGAGGCCGTAAATCCACCCGTCTTCATGGCGAATCACGCGAACGTCGTAGACGTTGACGTCGGGGTCGCCGGTCTCCGCCATCAGGATGGGGTAATCCCAGAACCGGAAATTGTCGACGCCGGTGGGGCTTTCAGCGACGGCGAGGAATGATTTGCGATCGACCCCTTCGACGCGCACTAGCACAACGATCTTGCCTTGATATTCCATCGCCCCGGCATTGTAGGTGGAGTTGATGCCCATGCGTTCCATCAGGTGGGGATTCGTGTTCGGATCGAAGTCGTAGCGCCAGAACAACGGCGTGTGTTCGGCGGTAACCACGGGAAACTCATAGCGATCGAAGACGCCATTGGTGGTACGGGTTCGACGGTTCTTTCGAGTCAACAGTTTCAGATGCCGCTTCTCCAGTTCCTGAAGGCGCTTCTTGAACTCAGCCTGTTTCATCTCTATTCTCCGATTACTGGAATGTGGGTTTCGGCCGCCGACCCTTTGATGTGCCCGAAGTGATCGATCCGGGCCATGACTTCGAAGCACATCCGGCTGTTGTGGTAGGGACACTTCCACGGATCCACTTTGAATTCCTTGTCGCTCGGCACGCCCGCTCGCGACAGTCTCCAAAACCATTCGCCGTGTTCGTGGTCCACGATGTACCTATCGATAAACTCCCAGGTTTTGCCAGCCGCAATCAAAAAGTGCTCCTGGCCCGAAAGCTGGAAAGCGTTGAGGAACGCCACCACCGCTTCCGCTTGCGGCCACCAGTGCTTGTTGGTGTCGATAATCCCGCTGGCATCGCCCTCGTAGAGAAGGCCGCCGTCGGAATCAACACCTTGGTCGAGGACAGCCTGAGCCATCAGCAGGGCCTCCTTGCGAACCGCTTTTAGGATCAGTTGGTCGCCGAGGATTTCGGCCGCGTCGCACAACAGCCAGCTTCCTTCGATGTCGTGACCAAAGGAGATGTGATCCGATTGGGAATGCCACTCTTCGTCAAAGAACATCCGGAAGTGATGGGTTTCGGGGTCGATGATGTGCTCGAGGAAAACCTGGATGAGTTCTCGCAGCCGGCCGCGCAGTATCGGGGTGTTGTGGCAGCGCAGGAGGTTGGCGTAGGCCTCCAGGAGGTGCAGGTGCGTGTTCATGGACTTCTTTACGTCCATGTCCACCTTGCTCAAGCGCTGATCTTGCGCCAGGGTCCAATCGCGTTCGTAGGTTTCAAAGTAACCGCGGTGAAGCGAATCGTAGCTGGCAGACTCAATCGCTTCATAGTTCTGGAGTGCCTTCGCGAGAGCGTCCGGATCGCCAGTGGCGCGGTGGAATTCCGCCAGCGAGTAAACAGTAAACGCCTGGCCATAGATGCGCTTCTTGGTTTCCACCGGGCAGCCAAGATAATCCACCATCCATAAGACGCCGCCCGACTCGGTGTCCCAGAAATACTGGCTAATATAGTCGAAGGCCCGGCGCGCCATTTTGAGATACACCTCATCGTGATACACGCTGTAGGCCTTGGAGAAAGTCCAGAGGATCCGCGTATTCAGGATGAGACCTTTGCACGCCGCCGGATCGACCGTGAGGTCATTGGAGATCTGTCCCCGGAATCCCCCGTACTGATCATCCACCGTGTGCTTCACCCAGAACGGCAGAATGTTCGATCGCAGTTCGGCCTCGACACGCTCGCGAAGGTTATGCACGCCACTGTCCCCCATCAGGCCGCATCCATGTGCGCGTTCGAGCGCTCGACAGATTCCAGGTCCCGGAGGTGGTCATACCAGGTGACTTTCAGCACGATCGAAGTCACGGCGATAATCGCCACGGTGATTAGGACAGAATTGAATTTCTGAATCACAAAGTAGCAGGGCAGAGCAACGAGGCTGACCTGCCAGACGATGCCGATCACCACGTTGAACAAGTCACGGAAAAAGTCCTTATTGCGCTCGAAGGCGGGGTCTTCCGCGCGGACCTTGGCCAGAATGGGATCCCAGAAGCCCCAGGGGCGCACCCGGCGATAGAAGTCTTTCAAAACCGCGTCATCCTCCGGCTTGGTCAGCAGCGTTCCCGCGAGGCATCCAGCGAGCGCAATTGCGAAAACGAGTGGAAACACGATCGACACGTCCAAGTTCACCGAATGTGCCTGGAGGAGAGCATTGACCAGGGGGATATGGGGGAGAACCGACGGTAGAATCAACGAGCCGGCAATGCCTGTGACCATGCCCCAGAAATAACCGTAACCGTTGAAGCGCCACCAGTACCACTTCAGGACGTTGGACGCGGTATACCCGCCCCAGAGCCCGGAGACAATCCACAGGACCACGGAGTTTACCGACGCGACATACCACCCGATGGCCCCGCCCACCAAGACGACGACGAACGAACTCAGATAGCTCAAGCGGACGTAAGTTCGAGGGCTGGCATTGGGGTTGATGAAGTGCTTGTAGATATCGTTCACAAAATACGGCGGCGCGGCGTTCACCGTGGCGGCGAAGTTCGACATGAACGCCGCCAGTAATCCCGCGATCAGGAACCCGAGCAGTCCGGTGGGTACAAACCGGCCGAGCGCGTAGGGAAGAACCAGCTCGAAGTCCATGTTGGTCCCCATGGCCCGAATCTGATCGCTGAAGAAAACCAGGGCCAGGACGGTCAAACCCGTAATCAGAAAGTAGCGCGGCAGAGTCAGTACCACGTTCACCCAACTGCTCATCAAGCTGGCTTCGCGCGGATTTTTGGCGGAGAGAACCCGCTGCATATCATAGTTCGGGGCCGGCCCGGCCATGCTGATGAGCACTCCCTTGAACAACAGCATCATGACGAAGAATCCGAAGATTCCGTAACCATCGTCGGTGATCTTGGCGTTCGCGGAAGCGATGAGATGGGACCAATCGAGGTTCAGGTGCCAACCGAAAAAAATCTGGTCCCAACCGGCGGGAACAAAATGTTGAAGCGTGCCGGGGGCAACCTTGCGCATGGCGATAATGCCGACGGCAAATGAGGCAATGGAGAGAATGCAGAACTGGATGACCTCCGTGATGACCACGCTGAACATGCCGCCCTTGACCACGTAAATGGCGGTGATGGCAATCAGAATTGTGGCGTATTGGTTAGGAGACAGTTGCCAGGGCAGGAATGTAGCGGCGAATTTTCCGATTCCTTTGAAGCCATAACTAAAGAAACCAATGATGCTGACGAATGCATAGACCACGACGATCAGGTGAGCCAGTTGCGCCCCCCGGCCCGTGCCGAAGCGCGTCTTGATCCACTCGGCGCCGGTCATGACATTGGACCGGCGCAACCACGCCGATAAGTAAATCATCAGGAAGACCTGATTGAAGGTCGGCCAGAGCCACGGGATCCAGACGCTCTTCAGACCGTAGATGAACATCCAGTAGACCAGCAGCATGGTGCCACTGATGTCAAACATGCCCGAGGCGTTGGAGATTCCCAGGAAGTACCAGGGCATGGTGTTCCCGCCCAGGAAATAGGCGCGGATGTCGCGGGAGGCGCGATGAGACACCCAGTATCCCACTACGACGGAACTGGCCAGAAAGGCCAGAATTATGGCGATATCAATCCCGTGAAGTTGCATTCATCACCTCAAGGCTTGCGGGCTTTCCACGATCCATCGCCTTCGGACCGGCCTGACGTCGCTCAATTCACTGCTTCACGCCGGCGAGAAGAAAGACCAACATTGACTGCCAATTAATACAAATTTCGTTGCTCGCGTAGGATTCCTGGCTGTCACTATAGACCCTGGCTGGTGGCAGCCCCGAAGGCAGGCCTTGGAGGATTGCGTCCTGCCGGGCTGCGTTGGGGCCACCTGAGAGCATTCCCGGCCAAGGCTCAGGATTCTTGTCGGCCCCGCTCGGCCGGTGGTGGGGATGGCGATAGGGATTGGCGCCCACCCGCGTCACCCACGAAAGCGAGAACGTATTGCGCCCGAGAAGATAATGGAGATTATCCAAAGCGACTTCCACGAAGGCCGGGTCGGGTGAAAGAGCGTTGGTCACCAGCAACTGCACGCCGTAGCCCGCGGCCAGACCGTTCGAACCCCATGAGTAATCGGTTGCGATCAGGCTTACGCGGTACGCGTTGCGGCGCGAGCGCTCCACAATCGCGTGTGCGGCGCTGACCGCTCCCTGCCGAATTGCGGCTCGCGCTTGGGCGTTCCCGTCGGGGCGAGTGGCCAACGCATAGGCCCACAGTCCCATGGGCGCCACCTCCTTCCAGGACTCGGCCTTGGGAGCGCGAAGATCCGGGAGGTACTTCTGGTAGTTGTCGAGGAAATACTGATGATAGGCGGGCTCGCCCGTAGTTTGCCACAGTTCGGCTGCCGCCCACAGCCGCTCATCCCCGCACTCTGAATCACCGTATTCTCCGGTGGAGATTCCTGGTGGATTCCTGAACGTTACGTTAGGGTAACGCTCGGTCCACGTCCAAGCTTCCCTTGCTGCCTGAAGATTTTTGGCGGCAAAGTCTGGGTCATACGTTTGATAAACGCGGGCGGCGATGGCGGCGACCGCAGCCAAATCCGCGGTTGCGCAGGTACTTTTGTAAGTTGAGCTGCCTGTCCCGATCACCAAGCTGGGAAGCCGATCGTCTTCCGGCATCACAAAGCCGGGAAACTGCTCACTCGTCTGTTTGTGCCAAACGCCGCCATCGTCATCCTGCATTTTGAGCATCCACTCAAGATTCCAGCGAACCTCATTGAGAATGTCGGGCGTGCCATTCCCGGTCTCCGGGATGTTCAACTTGACGCGGTCGAGCTTTGCCCGGAACAACTCCCAAGCCCAGAGCAGCGCTCCCGTGGAGATTCCGGAATTCACGATGTACCGCCCGTAGTCGCCGGCGTCGTGCCATCCTCCGATATTGTCACGCGGACCCGCTTTGCCGGAGGACGCATGGAAACTTCCCTCGAGGTGGCACGCGGCATGTTTGTAGCCGGGAAATTCGGGGCCCAGGTCCACGGCGGTCCCGCAGCGCTGTCCGTAGAAAGCGCGCATCGCGAGATAAAACGTCCGGGAATACACATCCGCGCCCACGGAAAACGGCCAACTCCTCCCGGCGCCCGGGATTTCGAGATAGTAAGTGCCGGGGTCGTGAAAAGCGGAAAAGTCGGCGGCTTCGAGGGTGTCGCCGGAATTGGCGTCGGCGGCTCCGGCGCCCAACTTGCCCTGAAAGACCGTGGCATTGTCGCTCGCGCGCTTGATCGCGAAGCTCGATGCGGGAGCGCTGACCAAGGCGATTTTCCGTCCGCTCGTGGGATAACCCGCTTGGTCAACCTTGATGCTTGATATGGACGTGTCGCCGCGGTTGGCTAATGCGCGATGGAGAAGAAATGGAGATAGGGCAATCGCGATGGGAAGGATGACGAGGGGGATCAGCATTACAGGTTTGAGCGGGGACTCCCGGCGGCGTCTCTGAGCGCTTAAACCACCAAAGGAAAGCTGCATGGGGATGAACTCACTTTACCTTAGGTTTGGCGATCTCGGCGCATGAGTGTCGCGCATTCCTAGCGGCTTTGCAATGAGTATCGTCGCACGGTGCGGATGGGGACAAACTTACCGATAGCGTGAAAGGCCCAAATACCCCGGCGCCGACGTGGCATTCGAGTATAATTGCGCCGCCTTCGGTCAATAGGCTGGCGCTGGAGCCCGAGCGCATGCCCAGGAAGCAGCCACGAAAGTCTCAGCGGCCGATGACAAACAGGTTCCGGGAGCAATCATATGAAATTTGGTTATTTCGATGATGAGAATCAAGAATACGTTATAACCCGTCCTGACACGCCTTTGCCTTGGATTAACTACCTCGGATGCCAAGCCTATTTTGGGATCATTTCGAACACAGCGGGTGGTTACTCATTCTACCGTGATGCCCGGCTGCGGCGCGTCACGCGTTATCGCTATAACAATGTGCCGCACGATTTCGGTGGGCGCTATATCTATCTGCGCGACAACGAATCCGGCGAGTTCTGGTCGCCCTCGTGGCAGCCGACGCGGCATGATCTGGAAAATTACACCTGCCGCCACGGCATGGGGTACACCGTCATTGGTTCCCGATACCAAGGGATAACCGCTCATACGAACTATTTCGTTCCCTTGGATGAGAATCTGGAAATCTGGCAACTTACCGTCACCAATCAACGGTCCGAGCGTGCCACGCTTTCCATCTTTTCGTCGCTCGAGTTCTGCTTGTGGGATGCACAAGATGATGCAACGAACTTCCAGCGTAACTTCAGCATCGGCCAAGTCGAAATCGAGGACGGGGTCATTTACCACAAAACGGAATACCGAGAGCGACGCGACCACTTTGCCTATTTCGCCTGCTCGGATAAGGTCGAGGCGTTTGACACGCAGCGCGATGCCCTGGTGGGACCGTACCGGAGCTGGGAGAAGCCGCTGGCCATTGAGTGCGGCCGCCTGACCGACTCGGTGGCGCACGGCTGGGCTCCGATTGGCGCCCATCAAGTGGACGTGAAGCTTGCGCCGGGCGAATCTCGGCAGATCATTTTCGTCCTTGGATACCACGAGAACCCGCGCGATCAGAAGTTCGATCCGCCCGATTCGCAGATTATCAATAAACGTACGTTGAAGCCGGTCATCGCCAAATACCGGGATGCCGCCAAGGTCGACGCCGCATTCCAAAACCTGCGCCAGTACTGGAAGGACGTGCTCGGCATCTTGCAAGTGGACACACCGGATGTGCACACCAACCGCATGGTGAACATCTGGAACGCCTACCAGTGCATGGCCACCTTCAATATGTCGCGCTCCGCCTCATTTTATGAATCGGGCATTGGTCGCGGCCTGGGGTTCCGCGATTCCAACCAGGATTTGTTGGGTTTTGTCCATATGGTTCCCGCGCGCGCGCGCGAACGCATCCTGGATCTTGCCGCCACGCAATTGCCCACGGGTGGCGCTTATCATCAATATCAGCCGCTCACGAAGCGCGGCAATAACGACGTGGGCAGCAACTTCAACGACGATCCGCACTGGCTGATTGTGGGGGTGGCGGCCTATCTGAAGGAGACGGGCGACGTTAGCATTCTCGATGAGCCCGTTCCATACGACAACCAGCCCGGTTCGGAACAGCCCCTTTTTGAGCACCTCCAGCGCAGCTTCCAATACACATTAGACCGGCTGGGGCCGCATGGATTGCCGTTGATTGGCCGCGCCGACTGGAACGATTGCCTGAATTTGAATTGTTTCTCCGACACGCCCGGGCAGTCATTCCAAACGACCACCAACAAGGAGGGCAAAGTCGCCGAATCGGTTTTTATCGCGGGACTCTTCGTGCTGGCGGGCAGGGAACTCGCCGACATTGCCGAACGCCGCGGCCTCGCCGAAGAAGCAGAGTCATATCGGGCTAAAGCTGCGAAGATGGAAAGCACCATCCACGAACACGGATGGGACCGCGAATGGTTCCTGCGTGCCTACGACGACTTCGGCCGCAAGGTGGGTTCACGGGAATGCAACGAAGGAAAAATCTTTATTGAAACCCAGGGCTTCTGCGTCTTGGCAGGCGTGGGATTGGAAGATGGCAGGGCGGCGAAGTCCCTGGAATCTGTCAGTAAACACCTGGCCACCGAACACGGCATCATTCTTCAGCAGCCGGCGTATTCGCGATACTATCTCGAACTGGGCGAGATTTCATCTTACCCGCCGGGATATAAGGAAAATGCCGGTATTTTCTGCCACAACAATCCCTGGGTGATGATTGCCGAGACACGATTGGGGAACGGCGATCGTGCGCACGATTATTATTCGCGCATTAATCCCTCGGCGCGCGAGTCGATCAGCGAGTTACACCGGTGCGAGCCGTACGTCTATGCTCAGATGATCGCCGGACGCGATGCACCCACGCACGGTGAGGCCAAGAACTCCTGGTTGACAGGGACGGCAGCGTGGAACTACTACGCCGTCACGCAATGGATCTTGGGTATCCGCACCTCTTATGAAGGGCTTCAGATTTCACCCGTCATTCCAAAGAACTGGGCGGGATTTAAGGCCACCCGCCTGTTCCGCGGCGCGACCTACCACATCACCATCGAGCGGGCGGGGGAGGGCAATCACATCGCTCTGGAAGTTGATGGCGTGCCGATCCAGGGAGATATCGTGCCACCCCCGGAAAAAGGCCGGAAAGAAGTGGTTGTGAAGGGGACGCTGCGCTAACGTAAGCGCGGTCTACTGCGACTCATCCTCCACTTCGATGCCGTTCACCAGGGCGTAATCGATGACAGGAACGAAGCTGAGAACGAGCTTGCCTTGCGCATCGGGCTGGAGATTATGAAAAGTTTTGTCTCTGGCCACCAGTGGCCCTCCGGCTTCCTTGAGGATGTCGAAATCCTTTAGCAAAGTCGCGCCATTGCAGTAGACATCAAATATCCGGCTCCCCGGTCCCCCCACCGGTGAGCCGTTCTGATCGGGCAAATTGGGAAAGGTATTCTGAATCCCCCAATAAGTCTCGGCAAAACGCAGAGTGACCTTGTATTTTCCTGGCGCCACGGGGAGGGTGTAGCTGAAATTGCCATAGCGCTCGCTGGTGTAAAGGCCGGGATCCGGGGTCCCGCTAACGGGAGCATGGCTCAAATGCAAAGCCAATTGGCCCCCCCGGAAGTACCGGTCCGGGCTCCAGATATTGCCTGCGCGGTCGGTGTAGGAGTTGTTCTGCGCGAGGATTCGGATGGGATCGATTCTTCCTGCGGGCGCGGGCAAGATGGCGATGGCATTGAGGATCGGCGAGTCGAGCAGCCTGCGGAATTTCAGGTGTAGCTGACCATCCGCCGAAGGGTTTATATTCTTGAAGACGCGCTCGTCTGCAATATTGTTTCCTCCCGCATCTTTGATGATATCGAAGAGGTGCAGCAGGGGCTCGTTGTTGAGCACGATATCGAACATGCGGCTGGTTTCACCGCCCCCGCTGAGGCTCCCCGGTCCATAGTGAGTTTCCAAAAAGTAAAGGTGCAGTTCGTAGTTGCCAGGTCGGAGCGGAATGTCGTAAGCAAAGTCTCCAAAGCGGAAGGTTTCATACAAGGCCACATCCGGAGCTCGCGGCAGGAATTGCAGGGCCTGAGTCGATGGGTCGCCCCCGGAAAAGTACCGGTCGCCCATCCAAACATTTCCCCCACGGTCGATATACTTGTCGCGGGGGTAGCCACATAGGATTCGCACCGCATCGAGGGGCCCGGCTGCCGCGACGGAAGCCGCCGGCGCTGCAGAGCCCGACGACGCCTTCACCCGAGCGCCAGGCTGGGCGCCGAACCTCAGGATCAGTGCCACCAATACGGCCGCGAGAACTAATCCCCCTAAGGCAAGAGCCGGGTTCCTCATTCCCGCCCACTTGGCGCTTGACGCGCCTAGGGCTGGTGGAGGCTGAGGGGCTTCCGGGTCATGGTTTGGCTGGGAAGGGGCCGTTGCCGAATTCCGCGCAACCTCAGGGGGTGGGATTTTTTCGCGGGGAACAAACCGGGGTACATATTGACCCGAGTCGATCACGATCTCGAGGGAACGCCCAGCGCCTTCTCCCTCGTAGTACTCTTTCAGCTTTTTACGAAGTCGATGAATCTCCACCCGCACAATGGCGTCGCGGTTCTGGTCAAAGTCTGCGGATCTCCCCAAGACTTCGGTTGCCAGCGTGTATTCCTTGATTTGGTCGGTTCTGCCTTCGAAGTATTCGCTGCAAATGTACCCTAGAAGTTTTGCCTGCCGTGGTGCCTTGGCAAAGATGCCGGATGCAAGCACGTGCCCGAGCTCGTTTTTCTCGTGCTGGTTCGCTGCCATTGCCATCCTACTCGCTACGAGGCAAGTACCTTGCGCTTAGTCTACCACCGTTTGTGCTTTTTCGGAAGTCACTGGGGTTACATCTGAGAAGAAGTGTGTACGTAATTGAATATAATGATCTTAGTGGTGTAACTGGAATGTTGTCAAGGTTAACTGGATTAACCTTGTGTTACCGCTCTACTTGCTGGTATAACCTCGCGCGTAGTCAATGTGTGCGGGGGCGCATGCTGACAAGTTCCGCATGAACTTGGCATGCAGTTGTTTGATTTCTATTCGGTTGCCTCCTACGACTTTTTCTTGACTCTATGTTCTGTTGCCTGTCCTGCGCTCTCTGATGACGTGGGCAGGGGTTACCTTTCGCAATCCGTCGGCTGCCGTAATCAGGTCGACGGAAAGCATTTCCTATTTGCGTCGGGTCTTGCTTGCTAGGAGGAACTGTGTTTTGTCGTTCGCGACAAAAGCAAGCGAAGGACCCGCTCCGGCATTATCGATACAGATCTGTCCATAGGAACGAGCACCTTAAGGATACACCCTCCTTTCACGCTCCACTCGCGGTTGCACGCCTACTCGTTGACTGGTTAGCCAGTCTTGGTTTCTTTCGGGTCTTCATCCACTGGAACAATCCGGAAAACGCGGACATCCAGGGCGTGCCCAGCGGCAGGTCTCATGCAAGGGGGGCGCAGTTTTCTTGACGTCCCCCGGCCCTACTGCTGCGGGCTCACTTGTGGGTGTGGTTTTCGGAAGGCAATTCAATAAGTCGATGATTGTAAAACATCGCTGAATAGGAGATTAAATGGAAAACCTGAGAAAGGTTATGTTCGTGCCCGTCGCATTGGTGATGCTGCTGGCGCTCTGGCCTCGAATCGGCCAAGCCCAGACGGTTTATGGAACCATTGCGGGGACTGTCCTGGATGCAAGCGGCGCGGCCATTCCGGGCGCGGCCGTCACCCTCACCAACCTCGGGACCGGCAATAAGCGCTCGATGACGTCCGAGCCTGGCGGCGGGTATACGTTCGTCAACATTCTGCCTGGGACTTATTCGATTGAGGCAGAAAAGACTGGCTTCAAGCACTTCAAGCGAGACAGCGTCACCGTGGATGTCGGCGACGCGTTAAGAATTGACCTCGCGATGGAAGTCGGCGCCGTAACTCAAACCATCGAAGTAACTGCGCAAACACCGTTGCTCCAACCTCAGAGTTCTGACCTGGGAACAGTGGTGGAATCGCGCACGGTGACGGAAATGCCCTTGAACGGACGCAACGTTATCGCGTTGGCGCAACTCTCACCGGGCATTCAACCTCAGGGCCCGCCCTCGGGAGGCAACTCCTCGATGAGCAACCCTGTTGGCGCCAACCCCTTTGCGGCCGGCGACTTTCAAATCGGTGGGAGTCAGGCGGGTCAGAACGCAATCTGGGTAGATGGTGTTCCGACCAATGGCTCGTATCTGAACGTTATCACCATGATTCCGACGCAAGATGCCATCCAGGAATTCAAGGTGCAGACGAACAATATGGGACCCGATTTTGGCCGGTTCGCTGGCGGGATCATTAACCTGACGACCAAGTCGGGTACGAACTCCTGGCACGGCCAGGCCTGGGAATTCCTCCGCAACAAGGTTTTTGACGCCAACAGCTTCTTTCTCAATGCGGCAGGAGGAACGGGCGCAGACGCCGTAGGTCCATGGACCCAGAACCAATTTGGCGGTGACTTCGGTGGGAAAGTTATCCGCGACAAGTTATTCTTCTTCTCGAGCTACGAGGGTTACCGCGTGCGGTCGTCTCAAGCCTTCACCGCCACGCTTCCTACCGCGGCGGAGCTTCAGGGGACCTTCGAAAACGCTCTCCTCTACGATCCCACGACGAGCGTTGCCACTGGCGCGAATTCGTGTTCCGCGCTTGCCTCCAGTGGAGCAGCCTGCCGTACTCTAATCGGCACGCCCATTAACGGTGGAGCCGGAACCCAACTCAACCCGGCGACTTTCCCGACCGCCTCACAAGCACTTTTGAAAGAGTTCCCCACGACCGGCTTGAACAGCAACCCCACCAACAACTTTGTGACCGGTTACGGCACGGGTGGCGACACGGACCAGTTAAACGAGAAGGTTGACTGGAACATCAGCGACAAACAGAGGTTCGTGGCCCGCTTCACCTACTACAAGCTGCTCAACCTTCCCGACAGCCCCTTGAAGCCTGAAGGAATCTGCACGGACCGGTGCACGGAAAACATCCACACCAAGCAGATCGCTTTGGGTGACACCGTCAGCTTCTCGCCTACGACGATCATGGACTTGCACCTAGGTTACACGCGCTACGATTACGTGCGCGTTCCGCTGACCGCGGGATTCAACATGTCATCGCTTGGCGGGGCGTGGGGATCCTATCTCTTCAACTCCACTCCTGAACCGGTGGTCTGCCTCTCACAAAACACCGGAGATGATTTTTATGGTAACGGTTACTGCTCCGCTGGAACCGGAAGCGAGATCGGCGCTGGTGACGATACCTGGAGCTTCACCCCCAGCCTCACCAAAATCAAGGGAAAGCACACCCTGAAGATGGGGTATGAATTCCGCCTGCTGCGCAACAACTATTACCAAAGCAACCAGCCCACCGGGGTGTACCAGTTCGACCGATTCGCTACCGCCGCAAATCCATTGGCTTCCGGCATTACCACCGGAAACGGAATTGCTTCCTACCTGCTTGGGTACGGCTCCAATTCCAACGGTGGTGACGTGGTCACGCCTTCGCAAATGGCCAACCAGATTTTCTATAATGCCATGTACATTGGCGACACGTTCCAAGCCACCCACAAGCTGACTCTGAATTTGGGAGTTCGCTACGATTTGCAGGGCAATTGGACTGAGCGCTTCAACCGGATTCTGGATTGGCAGCCGAATGCTGCCAGCCCTCTCGCGGGTATGGTCAATCCCAATAACGGCTTGACGATCCCGAGCAATCTCAAAGGCGCCTTTGCTTTGGTGGATACTCCGGCCAATCCGAATCGCACCGAAGAGAATATGCCTCTAACGGAAATCAACCCTAGAATCGGTCTCGCATTTCGGATTAACGACAAGACGGTCATCAGAACCGGGTATGGAATCTTCTACCTGCCGGACGACGTCTCGTGGAATAACGCCCCCCACAACCTGTTCATTAACACTTACACCACGCCGTGGCTCACCACCGTGAATAATGCCAACGTGCTTCCGCTCAATACCTTCGCCAATCCATTTCCAACCGGGGTTACTCAGCCTCCAGGGCGAAGCCAGGCGTTCATCAACACGCTTGCCAACGGGCCCAGTGCTCCCTATTCCACTAATCCCCCCGCTTACTCACAAGAGTGGAACTTTGACATCCAGCGGGAGCTGCCCGATGGCACGTTGCTTGACGTAGCTTATGCCGGTTCGAAGGGAACGCACCTGCCCATGCATAGCCAGGACGTTGACCAACTGCCTGACTCATTGCTCCCGACTACCGCCGCAGGCGCGACTGCGCTTACGACTGCAGTTCCGAATCCGTACTACGGTATCGTTACGGGAAATTTGCTCGGTCCAACGGTAAGCGCGGGACAGTTGTTGCTGCCCTACCCCCAATATTCCGACGTTTCAATCGCCGAACCCAACGACCGCGATTCGATTTACCACTCCTTGCAAGTCAAGGTCAACAAACGCTTCGCCCACGGCGGGACGGTTTTGGCCAGCTACACGATTTCAAAACTCATTAGCGATACCGATAATGAGATCAACTGGCTCGGCGACGCCGCCCCCTCGTGGGGTGATGTCGACGCCTATAACCTCCACAATGAAAGAAGCCTGGACGGGTTTGATGTTCCCCAGCGCTTTGTTGTTGGCTATGTCTTGGATTTGCCCGTTGGAAACGGCAAGAAGTTCGCCAGCGGCATCTCCCCGGTAGCCAATAAGGTTGTGGGTGGGTGGGGAATCGATGGCATCATCACTCTCCAGAAGGGATTCCCACTGAACATCGGCGGCGGCAGCAACGCTCTTTGCAATCTCGGTATCCCCGAAGCTGGTGGCTGCCGCGTGACGCGACTTGGCGCTGACTCCTTAACCTCCGGAGACACTGAAGCCAGAATAACGGAATGGTTCAATACCGCGAACTTCACCAATACCACCGCTCTCACTCGTGGCAACGACTCCCGCGTTGAGCCGGATCTGCGCCAGGACGGGGAAAAGAACATGGAGTTCGCAGCGTTCAAGAAAACCACTTTCGGCCCGGACCAGAGGCTGGGACTCGAGTTCCGAGCTGAATTCTTCAACGTCTTCAACCACCCGCAATTCGCGGCTCCTAACACCAGTTGCTGCACATCAGTCGCGGACGGCGGAACTTTTGGCCAAGTCAGTTCGCAGTACAACTTGCCACGCCTCATCCAATTCGCTTTGAGGTTTAGTTTCTAGATCTTTAACCTCAGATTGACCTTCAGGGGCGAGCGATTTATCCCGGCAACAGAGTAACGGGATGGGTCGGTCGCCCCATTCTTTTTGACCCCTCCTTCTGTTTTGAACCTTGGCCCCCAACTTGCCTGCTTTCTTTGTTATCGATACCGATGCGGGTTTAGACGCGGTCGAATCGTATTGGAGGCAGAAACTCGGTGGGTAGGAAACAAAGCCAGCCTTTTCGGCTCTCGTTCCATGCTGGCAGGAACGGAGTCGCCCTGCTCATTATGAGCGCACTCCTCGCGACCGCATGGACGCCGGCCGCGCGCGCGGCAGCACAAGCGAAGAGCGGGCAGGAGGCTGTGGCAGCCCACTTGGCCGCGATCACGATCGACTATCCCCTGGACGGCTCGATCTTCCCGCCGGAAATTACTGCGCCAACCTTCATCTGGCATGACGCCGCCAATGACACCACTTATTGGCGGATCGACTTCGCGTTTGCCGACGGCACGCCGGAAATGCACTTTCAAGCCGCCGGCGAGCGGCTGGCGGTTGGCGAGATTGACCCTCGCTGTGTTTCTGACACGAATGAATTGCCAATGCTTACGCCGGAGCTGGCTGCGGCACATTCCTGGATTCCCGAGGCGTCGGCCTGGGCGGCGATCAAGAAACACTCCGTCGCAGGTCGAACGACGGTGACCATCCGCGGGTTTAGCCGGCAAGACGACCAGCATCCCGTGTCGAGTGGCCGCACGACCCTGAGCACATCCGTCGATCCGGTCGGCGCACCCATTTTTTATCGCGACGTGCCCCTGATGCCCTCAGAAACAGAAAAGGGCATCATCAAGCCTTTGGCCCCCAGTGCGCTCCACCTTGTGCAGTGGCGCCTGCGCGATATCGGAAAACCCGAGAGCCGCATCGTTCTGAAGGAAATGCCCACTTGCGGGAATTGCCATTCGTTTTCCCTCGACGGCAAGACTATGGGGATGGATCTCGACGGCCCCGCCAACAACAAGGGGCTCTATGCCATCGTGCCCGTCAAACCGGAAATGTCGATCCGCAATCAGGACGTGATCTCCTGGAGCTCCCTTCGCGACGACACGGCATCGACTTCCCGAATCGGCTTTATGTCCCAGGTCTCCCCTAACGGGCGGTACGTCTTGACCAATTACCGCGGCCAGACGAAAGACCTTTCCACGGGCTACTTCACCGTGAATTTTAAGGACTACCGCTTTCTCCAGGTGTTCTATCCAACGCGCAGTATCGTGGCCTGGTACAACCGCGCAACCGGCCGCAAGCAGGCCTTGCCCGGCGCAGATGATCCACGCTACGTGCAAACGAACGCCGTCTGGAGTCCTGACGGCAAGAATGTATTCTTCATCCGGGCGGAAGCGCGCGACCCTTACCCTCCCGGCAATAAGATGCCTCAGCATGCCAACGACCCGGAGGAACCCCAAATCCAGTACGACCTCTATCGCGTCCCTTTCAATGACGGCAAGGGCGGCCAGGCGGTGCCGATCGCGGGAGCTTCCCACAACGGCATGAGCAACAGCTTTCCCAAGATTTCGCCTGATGGCCGTTGGATCGTTTGGGTGCAGTGCCGCAACGCCGAGTTGATGCGCCCCGACAGCCAGCTTTACATTGTGCCCGCCGCTGGGGGCGTGGCGCGGCGGATGCGCTGCAATACTTCCTTGATGAACTCCTGGCACAGTTTCTCGCCCAACGGCCATTGGCTGGTTTTCTCCTCCAAGAGCCGTTCGCCCTACACCAAGTTATTTCTGACCCACATCGATGCCCAGGGCAACGATAGCCCTGCGGTCCTCATTGACAACTCGACCGCGGCCAATCGCGCCGTGAATATTCCGGAGTTCGTGAACATCCCGCCGGACGGCCTAATGGCCATCAATACCCCCGCCGTCGACGTCTACAAGGAAATCGACCGAGTGACGGCGCTCGAAAACCAGGGCCAGAATGATGCGGCCATCGTGGGCTGGAAGGGACTCCTTGCGACCAATCCTGATGATGCCCGGATTCACAACAACCTCGGCACCGCTCTAACCCGCGCGGGGCGGCCCGAAGAAGCAATCCCAGAGTTTGAGAAGGCGTTGCAGTTGGATCCTGAGTTTCTCAAGGTCTACTTCAACCTCGGCCGCGCCCTGCTGGTGGCAGGACGATCGGATGGCGCGATTCTCGCCTTCGAGCGCGGCTTGCAATATGACTCCGAATCCGCCGACCTTCACTACCATCTGGGCCTTGCCCTCGCCAGCAAGAACCGCATCGACGAAGCCCAGGCGGAGTTTATCAAGTCATTGCACATCGACCCGAAGAATGCGCCTGCGCACTTTGCTCTCGGCGTTGCACTCGCGTCCAAAGGGAATGGAGACGCGGCCATTGCGGAGTTTCGAGAATCGTTGCGCCTGAACCCCCAAAACGAATTGGCACACCTCAATCTGGCGGTGGCGCTCAACGACAAGGGCGAGTTTGACGCCGCGATCGCCGAGTATCGCGAGGCGCTGCGCCTGGACCCGAACGACGCCACCGCGCACTACAATCTTGGGGTGTCGCTTGGGCACGAGGGCGATTGGGACGGCGAAGTCGCGGAGGAGCGTGAAGCTTTGCGTTTGAATCCGCAAATGGCCGAGGCGCACCGAGAGTTGGGCCTGGGCCTCGCGAGAAAGGGCGACTTTGATGCATCGATTGCGGAGTATCGCGAAGCTCTGCGCTTGAATCCCAATGACGAAGTTGCCCACGTCAACCTGGCGTTGGCGCTCGTCAATAAAGGTGATTGGGATCGCGCCATCTCCGAGGAACGCGAAGCATTGCTCCTCGACCCGAACGACGGGACCGCTCACGTTTACCTGGGCGCTATGCTGGGGCAGAGAGGCGATCGTGACGGCGCTATTGCCGAGTACCGTGAGGCGCTGCGACTGAATTCCAACAACCACCTCGCGCATTACGACCTCGGTGTCGCCCTCGAGAAAAAGGGCGACCTCACTGGCGCCTTGCAGGAATATCGCGCCGCCTACGAACTCAATCCCCAGATTCCCCCTTATCGCAAGGCCTACGAGCGCTTGTCGCAAGAAGGCAAACAGTAAGTGGCACAGGCACTCTTGTCTGTGCAGTTTGCATGTATGCCTGCCGGTGCCGATCGCCCGGTAGGCATAGCCTTTTGACCCAGGCAAGAGTGGCTGTATCAACCCCACCGGTGACCAAAATGAATGAACCTGGCGGCTTCGCCGCTCCGCTGTGCGGAAGGGTTCCGCCCTTCCGGGCCCCGCCGACCCTTTTCTCTCATCCTCACCGCGCCGGAGGCAGAGTCTCTGGCGCGGTGAGGATGAGGTCGGACGTCAGGGTAGCGTTCCGGGCAGGCGCAGCCAGCCCGCAGAGCAAGCGGCAGAGCCGGAGGCCATCAGTCGATGAGAAGCTTTTATTTCGGACACGAGTGTGTCACCACCACTCACGGCCGCTGCGGCATCAAATTGACCCAATTCCAAATGGCAGGTGGTAATATTTTGAATCCAGGATTGGATCGCTCGGGAACGATTTTGTGCTTATGAAAGCAATCGTCCGTCACCGCGCTAGCAGTAGCCATGCGGGTTGGTTTCAACCCGCGAGCCTCGGGCTATGTGGGCGAGGAAAAGCCGCGGACCTTACGAACAGGTCCGCGCTGCGATCCTGTTCCTCTACCCTCATCGTGTGGCTTCTTGCCTCGGCATTCGTCGCCCTCCATCCAGTAATGGGTCAAACCGTTGACGGCCAGGTTCAGGCGCACTTCCGCGCGGGACAGGCGGCGCTCAAGCAGAGCGACCTCCCCTTAGCGGCGAAAGAGTTCAAGAAAGTACTGGATCTCGATCCCAGCTTGTTCCAGGCGCGCATCAATCTGGGCCTGGTCGATCACGCCCTCGGTGAATACAGCCTGGCGGCGAGCAACTTGTCCGTTGGCCTGCGCCAAAGTCCCGACCTGCCGGGGCCCACCGTGGTCCTGGGGATCGACTACCTGAAACTGGGCGAGCCTGACAAGGCCATCCCCGTCCTCCAACATGCCTTAAAAATGGACGCCGCAAACCTGGAAGGGCGCCGGGCACTCGCGCGTTGCTACCTGGCCAAGGCAGACTTCCACAATACCGCGGACGAGTACCGTCAAGTGGCCAGCCTGAATCCGGACAAGGCCGACGCCTGGTACAACCTGGGCCACGATTATCTGGACTTAGCCGCGCGACTGGCCTACCGCGGCTCCCACCTTTACCGCGACTCGGCATGGGGCCATCGCTTCCTTGGGGACAACCTGTTTCAACGCACCCGCTGGCGCGATGCGGCGGAAGAATACCAGCAGGCCCTCACCCTTGATCCCAGCCAGGCCGGCCTGCACGTTTCGCTGGGCCAAGCCCAACTGCACGCCGGCAAGCTCGATCAAGCCGAATCCGAGTTCCGTTTGGAACTCCAGCGCGACGCCCGGAGCGAACCGGCATGGCTGGGACTCGCGGAAATGCAACTGGCGAAGGGTCAGGCCGCGGCGGCTCTCGATGCGGTGGGAAAAGCTTGGGAAATCTCTCCCGAGTATTTGGCGCTGCCTCGAGGATTCCCCACGGTCGAACTTTCTCCCGAGATCGCCAAGACCCTGGTAGGGAATCTTGAATCCGTTTCGCCCGGGGCGGCCAAGGATTTTCTACTGGCGAGTCTCCTGGCGTCGGCGAGAGAAACCGCTCAGGCCGATGAGCGGTGGAAAATCTTCCAGGGGGATTTTGCGGATTGGCAAAAGTCCCCGGACGGCGCGGCCGGTGCGGGGAAGGGGAATCCTTGCCGCGCTCACCGATACGCCGCCTGCGCCCACGCGCTCGAATCCCGCAAACCGATTTCCCGGCCGGACCTGTTGTTGCTGGGAGAGACCGAGTACGCGTCGCAGCAGTACGATGACGCGGCGGAGAACCTGGCGAAGATGCTCGGTGCTATGGACAAGTTGAGCGCGGAGGCTAGCTACTGGCTGGCACTCACCTACCAGGCGCTGGGGGCCGCGAGCTACGACCGATTGGAGGAGTCGTTCCCCGAGTCGTGGCGGACGCTCGAGTTGCGCGCCGAGGGCTACAATCTCCGCGACGATGCGAACGACGCCATCCAGGAATATCAGACCGCCCTCACCATGCGCCCGTATGAGCCGGAGCTTCATGAGGCGCTGGGAGAGCTGCTGCTGAATAAGAAATCGTATGATGAAGCTGAGCCCGAACTTCTCCAGAGCTTGAAGCTCGATCCTTCCCGCCCCCTTACGCTCTCGCTGTTGGGGCGCTTGCACGTGCAGAAACGCGAGAACGAAAAGGCCGTCCCCTACCTCGAAAAGGCCCTGAGTTACGAGCCCGATATGCCGGAAGCCAACATCCTGCTGGGAACCGCGTACGTGCGCCTGGGCGAAGACGCGAAGGCTCTCCCCGTGCTGGAAAAGGCCGCATCCTCCGATTTCTATGGAGATGTCCATTACCAGATGTATGTGGCCTATCGCAAGCTCGGCAAGACTCAGCTCGCGGACAAGGCCCTGGCGCGCTCGCAGGAACTGCGCCGCGATTCTGCCGCCGCCCATCAGGCCATGGTCAGCGGGGTCGAGAAGGTGGAATAGGCCGCGTCTGGGCGTTACCGCTCCATTCGAACGATGCGGATCTGGTGGTCGGTGAATTTGGCGTGGGTGCCGGGGACTTCGAACTTGGGCATGTGGCAGGCGGCGCAATCCTTCGTGCTTTCCGGACAAGCGGCTCCGGGATGGCCGGCTGCGGCCTTCTCGCCCTTCGCCACATGGCATTTGAGACAACGGCTATCGTAGGAGCCCAGATCGTGAGCCAGCGGCTGGTGCGGGTCGTGGCAGGCAAGGCAGGTAATACGCGCGTCGCCCTTGCCCCAGCACCGGCTGAGCTCGAGACGGTAAGGCTGGAAGCGCACCGTGGCGATACCCTCCATCCCGCTCTCCATCACGTCGGCCCAGGCGCGATGGCAGGCCCCGCAGAAGTCCACCGATTCGAAGGGATGCAGCCGGGCCGGGTTCAGCATTCGAGTCAGGCCCTCGCCGAGCCTTCCCGCCTTCATCGCCGCCACATGCTTCGCCCCCGGCCCGTGACAGGCCTCGCAGGTGACTCCGGGAATGAGATGCTCGGGAGCGAATTGTCCTCCGGCCGAAGACGCTGTGTTGTGGCACCCGAAGCAAAGGCGTGTCTCGTCCGGGTCCATGGGGCGGCCGACTGCTCCTTCCAGGTCTGCGGGCAGGGTGCGTGGCTGCCCGGGGGTGATGTCCAGGGCTTGAATCCCAGGGAAGTAGCTCAGCTTGCCTTCGTAGAAAGCTCCCGCCCGTTCGAGGACATATGTCTCGCCCGTCTCGCCTTCGCCGAACGCCCACCCCACGGGGTTTGAAACCGAGTGCGTTCCGTCGCTGACGGAGAAGATGCTGCGAGTCCCATCACGCGTGAGATCATAGTGATACGGGCCAAGATTGAAGGTCATACTCGAATTAGCTTGCAGCGTTTTCGAGTTCGCTGCCGCGACGCACGCTTTGGCCATGGGTGTGGTTTCCTGTACGGCCGCCTGGGAAGCGTGGCATTCGGCGCAAGCGGCCGGGCCCAAGTATTCATCGCGGGCCGGGGTACCCTTGGTAGGCCACCAGCCTGCCGCACGAATGCGCTCCTTGGTTGGCATGGGCTCCGCTTGCTGGAGGCGAGTTCGAGTCCAGTTCTGCGTGAAAGGGACGGCAACGCACGCCACAGCCGCTAGAAACGCGAGAACTCGCTTCCGCATCTTGTACATACTCGGTACCGGTCGCCCAAAGTAGCCGCGGTCTCCCAGTTGCGCGTCAACCGAAAAGCGGCTATTTCTGGCCGCGCAGCCATTCCTCCAGTACGCTCGGCACGTCGGCCTCAAGGGGGGCGACCTTGACGGCCAAAGCCTGGGGAGCTTTCGCCGCCTCGTACACGGAGCGAACAGGCTCGAAGGCTACAAACGCTTCCTGCGCAAACATTTTCCGGGTCAGCGGGTCCTGCGGATTCAACAGCAACAGCGGCCGCGGCGCAACGGCCCCAAACACGTCGGTCAGATCGAAGTCCAAGAGCGCCCCCGGCAACAGAAAGAAAGAGGGCTGGTCGTAAATCTCTGCCGTGGCCCATGCGCCATAAGACGCAGGGACAGCTTCCGCCGCCACGGACGAAATGTCGTCCGGGTCGAGCGCGCCACAATAAGCCGCCACCAGCCCAGACCACCCCCGTCCCACCGCTGCGACCCGTTTGGGGTCCACATCGGGCCGAGTGCGCAAATAGCGAACCACGCCGAGAGCGTCGCCTACACGCATTCCCAGGAGCGTGCGTCCCAGGAAGAACGCCGCGTAGGCGAAGTCGGCGTCCTTTCCATCGTGCGGGTGGAAGTAGTTATCTTCCAGTTCGCGTACATCGCGCGGCGACCAGGTTTCGCCGAAGCCCCGAACGTCGGCTACCGCCACCACGAAACCATGCTCGGCGAGCGAGGCGAAAAGGGCCGGGCCGTCGGCTTCTCCTCCGCGATCGCGCAGGTAGGCCACCGCCGGCGCTCTCCCCTCAAGCCCCCTCCGATGGATCACGCGCGTCGGAACCATGATGCCGGGCTCGGTCTGGAGCAGGAACTTCTCGATCACTAGGTTGCCGACCTCAGTGGAAGCAACCGGTTTTGCCTCCGGCGGCGTCGCGTCCGCGGACAAGGCAAGGCGGCTACGGATTTTCTCGACCAGCGTTCTGCGGAAGTCGGCGGAGCGGCGCCGCGAATCGAGCAGGCGCAGATCGTTTTCGGCCTGTGCGCGGTTGAAGTCATAGACGCGCTTCCCGCCAAGAGACGTAATCACTTGGCCCGGGGGCGTGCATTCCAGTGTCGCATCCTTCTCTGTTGCGATTTCCGGCTCGTGCGCCACGGCGTCGACGCCTTTCAGCCAGCGGTCGAACCAGGCGTAAGTCGCTTCGCGCAACGGCTGGCTGTACATGTGGCGGTGATCAAACTCCACCATCTTGACGCGTTCGGGCACACCAAGTTTCTGATAGAGGGCTTGCGCCTCGGTAAACGTCTGGCGCGTTCCCTCGATGGGGAAAAAGTCGCGGATGGCGGATCCGATCATCACCGGCCGGGGGGCGATCATGCCGATGAATTCGGTGTGGTCGATGCCGGCAGCCAGCAATCCGGGAATATCCTGTTCGGGATCGGCGCCCGCATCGAGGTTCCGCGCCGCAATCTTTTGGGGTAGGGAAGTGATAAAGGTAACGACGGAAGCCACCTTGACGCGCGGATCGAGCATCGAGATGTAGGTGGTCAGCGTGCCGCCGCCGGAGTTGCCGGTCACTCCGATGCGCGCGGCATCCACTTCCGGGAGGCTCGTGAGGTAATCGATGCCACGGATTCCATCCCATATGAAGTAGCGCGAAAGGTTTTGCCCCAGCAGGGTTTCCTGGAGGCCGGCCATGGCGTGCTGGCGGTCGGGGTCCTTCAAGAGGTTTTCGTTTTGCAGAAAGTTCCAGTATTGATACCGTTCGCCCTGCCCAATGGGGTCGTAACTCAGGACGACGTAGCCCTGCTTGGCGAGCCCAATGAAGAGATGCTGGTAAATGTCGTAGGCTTTGCCATTCTGAGAATGTCCGCAGGGCGTGAGGATGGCGGGATAAGGCCCCTCGCCGGTGGCCGGCACATAGAGGTTCGCGGTCACATAATACTCGGGCAGGCTTTCGAAAATGACCTTGCGGATCAAGTAGCCCTCGCGCGGCACCTCGCCGGTAACTCGGGCTTGAAGCGGCGAACGCTCCGCGGGCAATCCTCCAATGAGGTCCAGAAAGGCTTTGCGGTTTGTCTCCTGCCAAGCGCTGAAATCGGCTTCCGTCTGGATTTGGTTGAACCGCACCAAGCGCTTTTGGGTGGCGGCTTGCGTCAGTTTCTCGAAATAGTCCGGCATCATCCGCGCCATGCCACCCTGAGTGACCTGGAGGTCAGCATGGGTCAGTGGAGTTTGGGCGGACGCGATCTGTGATGCCAGAGCAAAAAGTAAAATTGCGCAACATAGCGTTCGGCTCATCAGTGCCCTCCGGCGAGGATTATACTGGCTCCCATCCGATTCGGAACACAAACCGTGGGGGGAGGCGGAGCGCCGCTCTATGGCGAGGTAAACCCGCCGCTACGTCACCAGAGACCGGCAAATAGCGATGCCGTCAACCGCCATTCGGATTTTACCGCAAGATTTCGTAAGAAAAAGAAACTTTTAGTTCCCATGGTTACCGAAATGTGGTAAAAGGGCGCTGCAAGAATGCCAGTTGGCTCGTGGTTACGGGCAAAATGTCCTGCCGAGCCTCGCCACGGACCTCTTGTCGCTGCCCCTTGCAATGGATTGCCACCTGCAAGGGTCACCACGGGAAAACCTCGAAAAGGTGAAAAAGCCCCATGTCACCAAAAACAGTTTTGATTGTTTCCTTTCTCCTGGCATGTGCAGCCAACGCGGTTGCGCAGCAGCAAACTACCATACTTCGCCCCAAACAGATCGGCGATGTCCTCGTAAATCCGGGGATGGGGATTGAGACCTTTCAGCGTTTCAACGGCGATGCGATCAACCCCGGCCTTGGCTGGTCGGAAGAAGGTCCGGTGGTCAAGCTGGGACCGCCCTTCGGTGCGGTCGATTTCCCCAGGTCCTCGATTTCCTACTGCCGGTGGTTCTGGGAGACGCTCGAGCCGGAGCAGGGAAAAGTGCGGTGGGAAATTCTCGATGAAGCGCTGCGGCAGGCGCGCGCGCATCATCAAGCGCTGGCGATTCGGCTGATGCCGTACGACCAGAAGCATCCGCTGCCGGAGTGGTTCCAGAAGTCGGGCGCCCGACGCGCGAATCAGGCGACCGACAAAGACGGACAGATCTGGCAGCCCGATTTTGCCGACCCGCTATATATGAAGTATTGGGGCGCGCTAGTGGCGGAGGCAGGCACGAGGTATGACGGGCACCCGGATTTGGATAGCGTCGATATCTCTTCCGTCGGTTATTGGGGCGAGGGCTGGAGCGATTACATGCCTGCCTTGGAGCTCCAGAAGAAGTTGGTGGACATCTGGCTGGAGGCGTTCAAGCGCACGCCGCTCTTGATGAATTTCGACGAAGAACACGCCTTGGCGTATGGAACTCAGCGGGGTGCCGGCTGGCGGCTGGACTGCTGGGGTGACATGCGCGTCGTCAGTGGGGCTCATTGGTGCCACATGCTGGACTTCTATCCGCAGCAGATTGTGCGGGCGGGCATTCAAGATGTTTGGCAGCGCAGTCCGGTTTCGCTCGAGACCTGTTGGGTGCCGGGCGGGTGGAAGCAGAAGGGCTACGACCTGGATTACATCTTGGCCCAGGCGCTGCGATGGCACGTTTCGTCGGTGAACATCAAGTCGTCGGCGATTCCGCCGGAGTGGAAAACGGCCTTCGATGAGTTTCAGAAGAAGATGGGCTACCGGTTCATCCTGCGACGGATTGAGTTTCCCCCTTTGGTTCAACCCGGCACGATGCCGATGATCCACATGTGGTGGCTGAACGCGGGCGTGGCGCCGGTCTATCGCCCGTACGATCTGGCCCTCGAGCTACGTTCTAGTGCCGACCGCGCGGAAATCAAGCTGCCGGTGGACGTGCGCAAATGGCTGCCTGGCGACGCGGTGTTCGATGGCACGATTTATATGCCCGAAAGTTTGAAGCCGGGAAACTACCGGTTGCGCATGGCGCTACTCGATCCGCGGACTGGGCAGCCGGCGATCAAACTCGCGATCGAGGGGTTGCAATCCGACGGATGGTACGACCTCGCGCCTATTGAAGTGCGGTGATGGCTTAGGAGTTGCGTCAACATGAGTGATTGGGCGGGAGTATGGGAACAGCAAGTCAAAAGGCAAAGGGCAAAAGTCAAAAGGCAAAAGTGAGGCGCCCTGTGCCGCATTAGCTTGTTGCGAGAGCTTTACGCGGATTGCAGGTTACCGGTCCCGTAGCGCCGGCATCGTGCCGGCACCCGGGCATGCCGCCGGGACGGCGGCGATACGAGTACAAGCTGCCATTAATGTAACCGTCACTTCTGAGTTTTTCGAGATATAGTGACGAACTCGTTTCGTAGCGCGGGCGTCTCGCCCGCTGGGGCGTGGGCATCCTGCCCGCGCGCTGGCGGGAGCGGGACGCTCCCGAGACAGCGGGCAAGATGCCCGCGCTACGTGAGCATTTGTCACTATAATCTGCAATTCTCTGTAAGCGGGATTGAGGAACAAACATGTCATCCAGGCTCATGCTGATTGTCATCCTTTTGCTCGCATGCTCCGCGAACGCGGCCGCGCAGAAGGAAACCACCATCCTGCGTCCCAAGGAGATCGACGACGTGCTGGTAAATCCGGGGATGGGGATTGAGACTTTCCAGCGCTTCAACGGGGATGCGATTAATCCCGGCCTTGGGTGGTCGGAAGAAGGCCCGGTGGGAAAGTTCGCTCCGGCAGCAGGGGTGGTGAATTTCCCCGCCTCTTCGATTTCCTACTGCCGCTGGTTTTGGGAGACGCTCGAGCCGGAGCAGGGGAAAGTACGGTGGGAGATTCTCGATGATGCGCTGCGGCAGGCGCACGCACATCATCAAGCGTTAGCGATACGGCTGATGCCCTATGACGAAAAGCATCCGCTGCCGGAGTGGTATCGGAAGTCGGGGGCACGGCGCGCGAATCAGCCGACGGACAAGGATGGCGAGACTTGGCAGCCCGACTTTGCCGATCCGTTATATCTGAAGTTCTGGGGAGCGGTGGTGGCGGAGGCCGGGCAGCGCTACGACGGGCATCCGGATTTGGACAGCGTGGACATCTCTTCCGTCGGCTATTGGGGCGAAGGTTGGAGCCCTTACATGCCGGCGTTCGAGGTGCAGAAGAAATTGGTGGATATTTGGCTGGGCGCCTTCAAGCGAACCTCTGTGTTGATGAACTTCGACGAGGAGAAAGCGCTGGCGTACGGAACCGAGCACGGCTCGGGCTGGCGTCTGGACTGTTGGGGCGACATGCGAACTTCCTCCAACGATCCGTACTTTCCCTCCGAGATGCTGGATATCTACCCCCAACAAGTCGTTCGCGCCGGGATACAAAACGTGTGGCAGCGCAGTCCGGTATCGCTCGAAGCCTGCTGGGTACCCGGCTACTGGAAGCAACAGGGGTGGGACCTCAATTACATCTTCTCCCAGGCGCTGCGGTGGCACGTTTCGTCGGTGAACATCAAGTCGTCGTCGATTCCGCCGGAGTGGAAGAGCGCCTTCGATGAGTTTCAGAAGAAGATGGGTTACCGATTCATCCTGCGGCGGATGGAGTTTCCACCTACGGTGAGGGTCGGCACGATGCAGATGATCCACATGTGGTGGCTGAACGCGGGAGTAGCGCCGGCTTACCGTCGTTACGATCTGGCGATGGAACTACGCTCCACCGGCAGCACTGCGGAAATCAGACTGCCGGTGGATGTCCGCAAGTGGCTGCCCGGCGATGCATTGTTCGATGGCACGATCTTCATTCCCGAAAACTTGCAGCCGGGAAGCTATCATCTGCGCGTGGCGCTGCTCGACCCGCGGACAGGGCAACCCGCCATCAAACTCGCCATCGAGGGACTGCAATCCGACGGATGGTACGACCTCGCGCCCATCGAGGTGCGCTGAAACTAAGGAGAAGGAACCAATATGAAACGGACTCTTATTCTTATTCTAAGTTGTTTGGTAGTTTTAACGGCGGTAATGTGGGGTGAATCCAAGGCCTATCGCGACCGCTGGGTTTACGTCTCGACGGGACTGGACAGCGACCAGGAACTTGCGCGCATCGAGGGCATCGCACGCACGTCGAGCGAGCACGGATTGAACGGCATCCTGCTGTCGGCAGGCTTCGACGCGATGGACCTCAAAACTCCGGAGGCGCTCGATCGCCTCACGCGGCTAAGGAAAACGTGCGACCGTCTCGGGGTGGAGATTATTCCCTCCGGGTTCAGCATTGGCTATGGCGGCGGCGTTTTATCGCACGACAAGAATCTGGCGGCGGGGCAACCCGTTCGCGGAGCGCTGTTCGTAGCGGGAGAGCACGAAGCGCAATTTCGTGCCGACCCCGCGGTGAAGATCGCGAATGCCGGCTTTGAAAAGCAAGAGGGCAACCTGCCGGCGGGCTTCACGGCGCACGGCGCGCGGGCTACGATCGATACCACCGTTTCCCACTCCGGCCACGCATCGGTGCGATTCGAGGATTTCACCGGGCCGGAAGGCGAGGTTTTCCTCGCGCAATCGCTGCACGTCCAACCTTATCGCTGCTATCGCTTGCGCGCCTGGGTTAAGACCGAAGGCGCCGGGCCGCACATGGCGATCCATCTGCTCGCCGTCGCCCCAGACGGGCGTGATCTTTCTTACATGGAGCCGCCCTTGCCGGAGACGAGCGACTGGCACGAAGTGGTCTGGGGTTTCAGCACCTGGTACGCGGACCAGGTGGAGTACCGCGTAGGGGTATCGGACGGAAAGGTTGGGAAGGTCTGGGTCGATGACGTTTCCATCGAGGAAGTGGGACTAACGAACGTGTTGCGCCGCCCTGGGACGCCAGTGAAGGTTACCAATGATAAGACGGGCACGGTTTACGAGGAGGGCCGCGACTATGCGCCGATCTCCGACCCGCACCTGAATTTCAGTTGGGACCACGAAGGGCCGGCGATTCAGCTTCTGCCCGGCGGGCGAATCCACAAGGGAGATCGCTTGCGGGTTGACTACTACCACGGCACCACGATTTACCGGGATCAGACTTCGGCCGACTTGTCGGAACCCGCTGTATATGACGTGTGGCAGCACCAGATTCCGCTGATCGACAAGTACCTCGCGCCGAAGAAGTATTTCCTCAGCATGGATGAGCTGCGCGTGGGCGGCCAGTGCGAAGCCTGCAAGCGCCGGCATCTTTCCGCGGCTGAGATGGTGGGCGACTGCGTGACCCGCCAGTATAAGATGATTCGCGCGGCAAACCCTCAGGCGGAAGTCTACGTGTGGGCCGACATGTTCGATCCCAACCACAATGCCGTGAAGAGATATTACCTTGTCGATGGGAGCCTCGACGGCACGTGGAATTACGTCCCCAAAGACATTGTGATGGCCTGCTGGTATTACGAAAAGCGCGACTTGAGCCTTCCGTTCTTTTCGAGGCTGGGGTTTCGGACTCTCGGTGCCGGCTATTATGATGCCGACGACCTGGAAAATCCCAAAGGGTGGATGGAGTCCCTCGACCGCACGCCTGGGGCCGAGGGCATCATGTATACAACCTGGGAGAACAAGTTCAAGTTGCTGCCGGCTTTCGGGGATATGGTCTCCAAGCGTTAGAGCCTTCCGCGGATCAACAGGATGAGACCCAGGCAAACCACTGCCCACCTGTGATTCATAGATTGTCCTGAGGTTATTGCCATCCTCCGTGACCGGGTGTGGAGAGGCAAGCGCGCGATTTGTTTGGGCGTTGCCACGAAAGCACAGATTCGGACGTAGCGCGGGCGGGACGCCCGCGCTACGAAGTTCTTCGCCCTATGCGCCTGAACCGTGTCGACGGTATGATGTTAGGGTTCGGGATTTTAGGAGCGTCACATCTACGTTTCGACGCGATTAACTGCAAGCGTGCGCCACCGAAAGACGAAACGCAAAATTTGAAACTCGCCGCAGGTTTCCAGTTTCCGATTTCCAGTTTCGATTTTCGATCCCGCCGGTGGTGGGCACGTCTCGCAATCTTTGATGGAGGTTTTGATGACCAAGCTGATTCCCCCTCACGGGAGCGATCATTTACTGCCCCTTCTTTTGGAGGGCTCGCTGCGGGAGGACGAGAGCAAGAAAGCCGAACGGCTCAAGCGGGTTCCCATGACCACGCGGGAGACCAGCGATCTCATCATGATGGGCATCGGCGCGTTTACTCCCCTCACCGGGTTCATGGGCAAGGACGACTGGCAAGGCGTGTGCGAAAACTACGCTATCCCCAGCAAGCAGGGCCTTTTCTGGCCCATCCCGATTACGCTGTCCGCCGCGGAGGACCTAGCCAACTCCATCGCGGTGGGGGAAGAAGTGGCGCTGTGGGATGTCGAGACCGAAGCCATCATGGGAACCATGAAGGTCGAGGAGAAGTACTCCATCGATAAGGAGTACGAGTGCAGGCAAGTGTTTCGCACCACGGACCCTAACCACCCCGGCGTGATGAAGGTCCTGGAGCAGGGACCGGTGAACCTCGCAGGTCCGGTTAAGGTGCTCTCGGAGTCGTATTACCCGGAGATGTTCCAGGGGATCTATCAACGGCCGGCAGAGGCCCGCAAGCTGTTCGAGGAGCGCGGATGGAGCACGGTGGCCGCCCTGCAACTCCGTAACCCCATGCACAACTCTCACGCGTATCTGGCATGGATCGCCATCGAGGTTTGCGACGGGGTCTACGTTCACCAGTTGGTGGGTAAGCTCAAGCCCGGCGACATTCCCGCGGAAGTGCGCGTGAAGGCTATCGACGCGCTCGTGAATAAATACTTCCGGCGCGACCGCGTGATCCAAGGCGGATACCCCATGGAGATGCGCTACGCCGGACCCCGCGAAGCCCTGCTGCACGCCGTGTTTCGCCAGAACTACGGCTGCTCGCACCTGATTGTGGGGCGCGACCACGCCGGAGTGGGTGATTACTACGGCCCCTTCGACGCCCAGAAAATCTTCCAAGAGATTCCCGCCGAGGCCCTCAAGCTGCGCGCCCTCTGCATGGACTGGACCTTTTACTGCTACGAGTGCGGAAGCATGGCCTCCATGAAAACCTGTCCCCACGAGAGCAAGGCCGTCATCGACGAAAGCGGCAACTACAAAGGCGGTGCGCGTCTGCTACTGTCGGGAACCTTACTCCGCAAATTGATGAGCGAGGGAAAGCCGGTTCCTCCGGAATACTCCAAGCCTGAGGTCATCGCCATTCTGAAGGAGTATTACGATGGCGTCGAAGAGAAGGTCGAAGTGAAACTCCACGGCTTCGCCACAGGGGAAGGGAAAAAGTAGGGCGTCGTCAGCGACGGCTCCCCGTCGGCACGGGAGCCGCAAAAATGGCGGCATTACCCTCCGTGGAGCACTCGTCCACCAGTTTCCGATAAACCTCGCGGGCGTGGTCGTAGGCCTTGATCGCATCCGAAAGTTCCGCTTTCGACGTTTGCGGCGCCTTCTGCGTCCAGCACTGGTTGACGGCGGCCAAACACCACTCGGCACTTTCGCGCGAGGCGCGGATGGGCTTCCCGCCGACGACCACAAAGATGGGGTTGGTGTGCGAAGAGGCCA
>CAZCVY010000015.1:54614-55750 GCA_964501985.1 uncultured Acidobacteriota bacterium
GATAGGCCGGCGGCGCGCGTCCCCACTTCTGTTCCGTTCAGGCGGAAGTCCATCAAGTGGCTTCTTCCGTCGGAAACGTAGCTGCGGCCGAGGCGCACGGAATCAAGCCATGCCTTGTAGGAAAGGGGACCATCGACCTTGGCATAAACGCGCCCCTGGCCGACGCGGTCATCCGTGATGCACGGAAAATCGGTTTCGCCGGAGATGCGCGTGCGAAAGCCGACGTTCAAGGTGTGGTACCAGATGTTGAGTTCCCAAGGGTAGGGCGTGTCCATGGTGGAAATGAAATCGACCGTGTTCGGATAGGTCACGTCGACAATGTACTCATTGGCGCCGATGCCGTCGAACCCCGGCATTTCAGAGCTGGGAAGCTTCTCGCTGGAGACGGCGAGCCCCCAACCCGAATGCGCAAAGCCCACCACGGCGCCCTGCTGCTTCCCCCAGCGAAGGATGGGAAGGTCCCAGGTAGGCCAATCTTCAATGCGTTTGGCGCCCGGGTAGTCCTGATCGACCAACCCGAGCAGAACGAGATGGCCCGCGTGGCTCGAGGGGAATCCTGAAACCTCCAGGTCGTAGTGCATCAGCTCGCCGGATTTCGAATGTGGGTCATCCTTGCCGGAGAAATACTGCTTTTGGTAATAGTAGCAAGGACCCCAGGTGAGCACACAGCCCACATTCAACCGCTCGCCCGCAATCTGGCGGATCATGGTGTCGGGCGGGACGCCTTGCACCGGATTTTGATAGTGGGCGCAGCCTGCCGCGTGCACATGGTGGTCTCCCGAATACCACGCCGCCTTCGAAGGATCGATCCAGCGCTGCATGGAGAAGGAGATTTCCGCATCGCCGGAGTCCGGCACATTCAACTCTTTGGTCTGGGCGACGTACTCTGGACCCATCGAGCAGGTCACCGTGTACTCGCCCGCCGGCAATACTACCTTATCGCCGTTGGCTCGATAGATCTGCGGCTGAAAGAACAGGTCCGGGGCGAGGCGCTTAGACGGGTTGGGATAAATCCGGTCGATACTATCGCGAATGACAAACGCGGCCGTCGCGGGTTCACCCTTCTCGTCCACCACGCGCAAGCGGACCATGTGGGCGGGAAGGGAATTGAAGAGGATGACGATTTCGTTGCGAAA
>CAZCVY010000016.1:0-54626 GCA_964501985.1 uncultured Acidobacteriota bacterium
AAACGAGTTATATAAAACAGCCGACGAATTGCCGATTAATTATAGAAAGCAAACCCAGTTACATCGATTTTCGACCTCAAAAACACTCCGTTTTTCCGTTCCATTCCCGCTATCCCGTTAAATTGCACAAAATAATGGCCTTACAACTTCAGTATTTCGGTGTTGCCAATAAGTGTATGAAACATAAGCCACTTGGAGGAGGGTCAAGTCTGCGAGATCCGAATGAGACAACGGCATCTGGTCCCACCCGGTAGACTTGGAAGTGGGACCCCGCAAGCGGACGTTTGCGCCGGGAGGGTGGCCCTCGGGGCGACGTCAAGGTCGGGGTAGGTGGCGGCCCGGCGGGCGAAGGTCAGTCGCCACAGGTGCGAGGAAAGCGGGCCAAAGGATATTCGACCCCGGCGGGGTCGACGATCTCGCCCCTCCTTGTCCGTCGGTTTCACCGACGGCTAGTGATCTTGCTCCCCGGCGGGGAACTTTGCGGACTTTCACAGGACACTGAAGTTGGAACGACGCAGCGGCGAGCGAATAACTGTAGTATGGTAAACTCTGCGCCCCATGGGTCAGTTGAGATTCCTATCCGATTCGTTCGCGCAGCTTCCGGTCCCGCCGCAAGACGTGCAATCTGGCGCCGGAGAGGCGTCACAAACACCCCCGGGTTCTACGACGGCGGGTGGCCGAGATTCGGCATTCCTTGTAGTCGCCGGATTCGCGGTGACGATCTTCTTGAGCGCCGCGTTGCTCTTTCTGCTGGAACCAATGTTCGCCAAGATGGCACTGCCGTTCCTAGGAGGAAGCGCGGCAGTATGGACTACCTGCATCGCATTTTTTCAAATCACGCTGCTGGCAGGATACGCGTACGCGCACTTGTCGGCGAAATTGCTGGGGAGACGCCTGCAGGTTGGCGTTCACGCTTTGGTGCTGCTGGCCGCGCTGACAGTGCTGCCGATTCATGTGCCCGTCGGGTGGACACCGCCCCTCGAGCCCAATCCCGTCGGGTGGCTGCTATTGTTGCTCCTGGTGGCGGTGGGCCTCCCGTTCTTCGCATTGTCAGCCACCACTCCGCTTCTCCAAGAGTGGTTTGCTCGATCCGGGCACCCCTTATCCGACGACCCGTACTTTCTCTATGCTGCGAGCAACTCCGGAAGCTTGCTAGGGTTGTTGAGTTACCCGTTCGTCTTTGAGCCCTTGCTGCGATTGAGCGAGCAGAGTCGATTTTGGGCTTGGGGCTATGGGCTATTTGCATTGCTGGTGGGCGGCTGCGTACTGCTGGCCCGTGGAATCCCCCATCGGCTCTCATCCCTTGCACTTAAGCCCATCCCGGATGCGAGGGTTGACGGCGCGGGCGACCGCAACGCCGGAATTCCTTCCTTGCGCTTGCGGCTGCGCTGGCTGGCGCTCGCCTTCGTGCCCTCCAGCCTGATGCTAGGCGTAACGACAGTGCTTACAACCGATATTCCCGCCATCCCACTCCTCTGGGTTATTCCCCTTGCGCTCTATCTGCTCAGTTTCGTACTGGTCTTCGCACGAAAATCCCTGATATCGCATGTTTGGCTGAGCCGACGGCTGCCTATTCTGATCTTGGCAGCCTCGATTCCGATCGCGTTGAAGGGCTCGCTGCCTTTGATTGTATTGCTTCCTCTTGATTTGTTGACCCTCTTTGCGGTTGCATTGGTATGTCACGGAGAGGTGGCCCGCAGTCGCCCTGCCACCCAGCATCTTACCGAATTTTATCTTTGGATTTCCGTGGGCGGAGTGCTCGGCGGCGCTTTCAACGCCTTGCTGGCGCCGGTGATCTTTACCTCGGTGCTCGAGTTCCCGATTGCGCTGGTGCTGGCGGCATCGCTGTGCCCACCGCTTGAAATCGTCGATGATGCGCCCCGCGCGCGGAGGCTTGACTACCTCTTGCCCGCAGCACTGGGCGTTGCCGTCGCGCTTGCGATTTTGGAGCTGCAAGCAAATGGCGTGGCTCCGGGGCGGCTGTTCAACCTTATTATCTTCGGCCCCTCCGCAATCTGTTGTCTACGCTTTGCCGCGCGCCCACGCCGTTTTGCCGCGGGAGTGGCAGCTCTAATTCTGGCCAGCCAATTCTACGCTGGCCCCTTTGGCCACATTCTTCACGCCGAGCGCAGCTTCTTTGGCGTTTACCGAGTCTGCGATGATCTCGAGAATAATCGGCGCGTGCTGTTTCATGGCAGCACCGTGCATGGTGTGCAGAGCCTGGAATCCGGCTTCCGGTGTGAACCGCTTGCCTATTACACCCGAACCGGACCTATTGGCCAGGTGTTCGATGCCTTCGGGGAGAGCGCGGTCGAGAACAACGTGGCGGTCATTGGATTAGGTGCCGGCGTCATGGCGTGTTACCACCAGCCCCACCAGCGCCTCACGTATTATGAAATCGATCCAACCGTCTTACGTATTGCGCAAGACCCCCATTACTTCACGTTCCTGTCCGAGTGCGGGCCGCCCGTGCGCGTGATCCTCGGGGATGCCCGCCTGTCATTGCACAATGCCCCCGTGTCCGGGTACGGCATGATTGTGCTGGATGCCTTCAGCGGGGACTCAATTCCCGTTCACCTTTTGACTCGCGAGGCCATAACCCTTTATCTCAGCAAGATTGCTCCTCACGGGATTCTGGTGTTCCACATCAGCAATCGTTACCTTGATCTTCATCGCGTTCTCGGCGCTTTGGCCAAGGACGCGAATCTGACATGCTTGGCGGACGATGACGCCGAGGTCAGCGCGGATGAGAGGCGGGAAGGCAAGTTTGCCTCATGGTGGGTGGTAATGGCTCGCAATGCCGACGATCTGGAGGCGCTGCGGAATCAGCCAAGCTGGAAAAATCTCGGTGCAAAGCCGGGTTCGCGAGTCTGGACAGATGATTACTCCAACATCGTGAGTATCCTCAGGTTTGAATGACACACCGAAGCGCCTGCCTGTTCTCTACCGATACGCCTCCCGGCTGGCGCGCCTTGCGAGCGCGCGCGAGGCTCCCGTGGTCCGCACGGTAATCGGGACGAGCGCGGTTTCTTGCGCCACCTCTTCCTCACTGTGGACGAGCGCGCCCTGATCTTCCTTCACGAAGATCAGTTTCCCCAAAATGGCATCAAAATCCACCGTGATGAGGTCGCCGAGCTGGATCTGATCCGTCGCGAGCAGGTTCGAAATGGGGAAAACCAGATGCCGCTCGATGGACCGTTTCAGGTGCCGTGCCCCAAACTTGATGTCCGTACCTTCTCGCAGCAGGAAGTCCCGCGCCGCTTTCGAGCAGCTAAACACGAACTGCCGCCCATCGGTGGCGTTGATGATGCGCTGCTGCACAAGCCCAAGCTCGATGTCGAGGATCATTTCCAGGTTTTCTCGCGTGAGCGCGCGGAACACAATAACCTTGTCGATGCGGTTCATGAACTCCGGCGAAAACTTGCGTCGCGCTGCCTCCGTGGCGGCCCGGTAGATCTTCTGATCCAACTCCTCGTCTTCATCGCTGCGATTGGCGTTGAAGCCCAGCCCGCCATTCATCAGGTTCATGACCTCGTGCGAGCCGAGGTTCGAGGTGAGGAAAATCATCGTGCGCGAAAAATCCACACGGCGATTATCACCCAGGGTGAGGGTGCCCTTATCCAAAATGCCGAGCAGAAGCTGCCAGAGCGCGTCGGAGGCCTTCTCGATTTCGTCAAACAACACAAGCGAGAGCTTCACCTTTTCGGTGTGGTGCTGATCGAGTACCTCCTGGGTGATGAGCGGCTGTGTTTCGCGGTGGCCGAGGTATCCGGGCGGCGAGCCGATGAGCTTGGCGATCTCGTGACTGTGCTGGAATTCCGCACAATCCACCTTCACAAAGCCCCGCGGTTTGTCAAAAAGGACCTCGGCGGCAGCCTCAACCATGCGTGTTTTGCCGGAGCCGGTGGGCCCAAGAAAAAGCAGGTTGACCACCGGCCGTCCGGGTGTGGAAAGACCCGCGCGGAAAACCTGATAGACCCGCGCCAGGCGGCGCACCGCACGGTCCTGCCCCACGACTCGCTGGCGAAGGGCCTTCTCGAATTCCCGGACCTCCGGGCTGTTCAGACTTGGATCCAGGACTGTTTGACGTGCGCCCATGTTCGTCCTCCTACAGTTTTCATGCGTCGAAAGTCGGCGCCTTGAACTTGCGAAGCTCGTGAAGCTTCACATCCAGAGTCGCTCGAAGCAATTTGAGCCCACCAATTAACTGGGCTGACAACTCGCGGTCTCTAGCCATGTCAAGTAAAGGCAAAGGCAGATCCGCAAGGTCGAAATGAAGACTGCGAATCGCTAAGAGCAAATCCCGGAGGTATCGCGAGTCGTTCTCGAAAGGTTGAACCACGTTTCGCGATGTTTTCTCGCGCAACTCTTTCCAGTCAACTCGCAAAAAAGGATGTTTGGACGCAACCCCTCGAACTACGTCGTCGCTAATACGCGGCCGACGGCCCAGGCGGGCCAGATGAATCTGACGCACGCGCCCTTCTTCTCGCACGTTGTGGACCAGATAGTAAGAATCGCCGCGTTTGCGAATGAATGCCATAACATTGCCCCGCCATTCTTGGGTACGGTGCCGTCAGGCTCCGCGGGGGCTCTTTCCTGCGGGCGATCCGCATGGGGCCCGCGTAGTGGTAAAAATGCCACTACGCTTCTCTAGATGCAAGGAGATTATTTTGGTTGCCGCTATAAAAAATTCTTTTAGCCCTCTGTCTTCGAACTTGGCAATACCCGCCATCGTAAGGGGGATGGGAGTCCGAGGGTGAAGGCGTAAAATGGCAACAAGCGGGAGACGGGGGAAGGGTGGAGCCGTCGGAGATCCGCAGGAATGCCCATTGAGCTCCAGGCCAATTCTAGCGTGGAGGGGCGAGCCAACTTGGCATGGCTCGCCGAATTCAGGGGCCGTCAACAAGCGACGTGTTATAATTTTATCGCTTGAGGGCTGCGGCCCAGACGTCCCGCGGGCCGCACGCAATTCTAAACCTCCGGGGGAAAGCTGGAGACGAACTTATGGCAGTGAGTCATTACGAACATATCTGGCACAATGGCAAATTCATCCCTTGGGGAGAAGCGACCATTCATGTTTCCGCGCATGTGGTCCACTATGCTTCCTCCTTGTTTGAGGGCATCCGGTGCTACGACACCGCGCACGGCCCGGGCATCTTTCGCCTCTATGAGCACACGGACCGCCTGGTGAACTCGGCCAAGATTTACCGCATGGAACTACCCTACACGCGTGATGAACTGGCTGAGGCCATGGTGGAACTGGTCCGCGTCAACAACGTCTCGCACTGCTACCTGCGCCCCGTGGCACTTCGCGGGGAAGGGGAGATGGGTGTCAACCCTCTGAAGAATCGCATTGAGGTCTATATTCTCGCCTGGGCGTGGGGAAAATACCTTGGCGACGAAGCGCTTCGCAACGGTGTAGATGTGTGCGTTTCCTCCTGGCAGCGGATCGCCCCGAATACCCTACCGTCCATGGCCAAAGCGGCGGCCAACTACATGAACTCCCAGCTCATCAAGATGGAGGCGATCACCAACGGCTATACCGAGGGTATTTGCCTCGACACCAGCGGCCACGTGAGCGAAGGCAGTGGCGAGAATATCTTCGTCATTCGCGGCGGCAAGATCTATACACCGCCGATGTCCGCCTCCGCCCTTCCCGGAATCACCCGCGACTCTGTAGTGACGCTGGCGCACGAGATGGGATATCCGCTGAGCGAGCAGAATATTTCGCGTGAAATGCTCTACATTGCCGACGAAGTCTTCTTTACCGGAACCGCGGCGGAAATCACTCCCATCCGCTCCGTCGACCGGATCGTCGTCGGCAAGGGCCAGCCCGGTCCCATCACGCGTGCCTTGCAGGAGCGTTTTCTTGCCATCGTGCAGGGGCAGGCGGAAGACAAATATGGCTGGCTCACGATGTGCAACCAACCCGTTGCAGCGGCCCGCGGAGGTCGGTGACACCTCCACCAGTTTGGACAACGAAGGGGCAGGTACTTTCCTGTGATGTCCCCGTGGACGTGCGTCAACACGAACCAAAATAAACGCGCAGCTTTAGAGAGGGCTTCAGATGGCCAATAGCGCCGAGGGTCTGAACATCGACACACTGCTTCGGACCGCCTGCGAGAGCAAAGCCTCCGATTTGCACCTGAAGGTCGGCAACTATCCATACCTTCGTGTGGATGGCGAGCTGCGCGCCCTCACCCAATATCCGCGCCTTTCCAGTGAGGACATGCTGAACATGGCATTCAGCATGATGACGAACCGGCAGAAGCAAAAGTTCAAGGAAAATGCCGAACTCGACATGGCCTATGGCGTGGCTGGCCTGGGCCGTTTCCGCGTCAACGTTTTTCAGCAGCGCGGCAACGTGGGCATGGTGCTCCGCGTCATTCCCACCAAGATTCGCACGCTGGAAGAACTACTTCTGCCCCATGTGATTGATAAGATCTGCCAGGAGAAGCGCGGTTTGGTGCTGGTAACGGGAACCACCGGAAGCGGCAAGTCCACGACTCTGGCCGCCATGGTGGACCGAATCAATTCCACCCGCACCGATCACATCATTACCATTGAAGATCCCATCGAGTTCCTTCATCGCGACAAGAAAGGCTTTTGCAACCAGCGCGAAGTGGAAGTGGATACGCCGAGTTTCGGAAGCGCCCTGCGTGCGGCACTCCGCCAGGATCCCGACGTCATTCTGGTGGGCGAAATGCGCGACCTGGAAACCATTCAGACGGCGCTCCTGGCCGCCGAGACGGGCCACATGGTGTTTTCCACTTTGCACACCATGGACGCGACGGAGACGATTCAGCGTATCATTGCGGTTTTCCCGCCCCCGGAACAAAAGCAGATTCGGCTGCAAATGGCGAGCACGCTGAAGGCGATTATTTCCCAACGCCTGGTTCGCCGGGCGGACGGCATCGGCCGCGCCCCCGCAGTTGAAGTGCTGATCAGCACCGAGTATATTCGCGATTGCATCATCAACCCCGATAAGACCCGGTTGATTCACGACGCCATTTCGTCAGGCACCTCCCAGTATGCGATGCAGACCTTTGACCAGTCGCTTTATGAGCTGTACACGCAGGGGCTCATCACCCTGGACGAGGCTTTGGGGAATTCCACCAATCCCGACGAATTCAAGCTTCGTATCGCGGGTATCAGCAACACCACCGACGCTGCCCGTGAAGAGATGGAAAAAGCCAGCAAGGTTAACCGGTTTGCGAGACGGTAAGCAGGCCCTCCCCGATCCACTGACCGTGGCGCTGCGCATGCTCGCCCGCCGCCCCTACTCCATCGCCGAACTCAGGCAAGCCCTCGAAAAGAAATATCCCGAAGGTGGGAAGGTGGCTGAAGCCATCACCCGCTTGCGCGAGCTCGGTTACCTCGACGACCGCAAATTCGCCGAACAATACGCCTCTTCGCTCGCCCACAACCGGGCCTTCGGGCCCCATCGACTGCGCCGCGAACTGAAAGCGAAGCTCGTAAACCATCAGGAAATTGAACCGGCCGTGGAGCGGGTCTATCAGGAGATCTCGGCTCAAGTGTTGTTGCAACAAGCCCTCGAGAAGAAACTTCGCACTCTTCGTCTGCCCCTTACCCGCAGCCGGTTCCAATCGCTCTGCCAGAGCCTGATGCGCCGGGGATTCAACGCGGGTGATATTATAAAAGCGGTGCGTGCGCGGCGCGAACTGGATCCAGTTGCGGAGGAGGTTGAGGCGGCGGACCTTGAAGGAAATTCTGAATTATGAATGCTGAATTATGAATGCGGAAACTCATATCCCCCTGACTTCCGATAGAGCTTTCGAGAGGCATAAGCCGCGGGACATCCGGTCGCGGGCATTTCAGTACGCACTTCGTGCCATCAAGCTGTACCAGCACCTCCAAGGACAGCGAGATGGTGCGGCGTGGGTTCTTGGGAAACAGTATCTTCGCTCCTCATGCTCCGTCGGTGCGAATATTGAAGAGTCGCAATCCGGCGAGAGCCGGGCCGACTTTATTCATAAGCTTGGGATTGCGGAGAAGGAAGCGCGTGAAAGTCTTTATTGGCTCCGCCTAATCGCGGAGTCGGGAATCGTCCAAACCAAGAAGCTTGATCCCCTGATGAAGGAAACCGAGGAGTTGATTGCGGTTCTGGCCTCGATTATCCTGAGTACAAAGGCGAAGAAAGCAGCGTAGTGGTTTTCAATTCAGTATTCAGAATTCATAATTCATAATTGCCTTATGACTTCAAACGAGATTAGAACCCGATTCTTGAACTTCTTTGCGACCCGCGGCCATCGCGTGGTGCCGTCCTCGTCGCTTGTTCCGGCCAATGACCCGACTTTGCTTTTTTCGAATGCCGGAATGAACCAGTTCAAAGATGTGTTCTTGGGACGCGAGCGGCGGGATTATTCGCGCGCCACGACCTCGCAGAAGTGCGTCCGGGCGGGAGGAAAACACAACGACCTCGAGCAGGTCGGCCGCACCACCCGCCATCACACCTTCTTTGAGATGCTCGGCAATTTCTCTTTCGGTGACTATTTCAAGAAGCAAGCCATTACTTGGGCGTGGGAACTGATCACCAAGGAATTCGCCATTCCCGCTGAGAAACTCTACGTAACAGTGTTCCGGGAGGACGATGACGCGGAAGAAATCTGGGCGCAGGATGTCGGCGTGCCGCGCGACCGCATTTTCCGCATGGACGAGAAGGACAACTTCTGGCAGATGGGCGACACGGGACCCTGCGGCCCTTGCAGCGAGATCCATTACGACATGGGCACGGCCGCGAGCGACCAGGGTCACACCGACTGTAAGTTTCCCTGCGACTGCGGCCGCTACGTGGAATTGTGGAATCTCGTCTTCATGCAGTTCAATCGCGACGAGCAAGGGGTCATGACGCCGCTGCCGAAGCCGTCAATTGACACGGGCGCAGGCCTCGAGCGCCTGGCAAGCGTCCTGCAAGGCAAGCTTTCCAACTTTGAAACCGATTTGTTCCGCCCGCTGATTGACGAAGCCGCTGCTTTGGCCAACGTTGAGTACGGTGCGAATCACGACACCGATGTGTCTCTCCGCATCATCGCCGACCACGCGCGTTCTGCGACGTTCCTGATTTCCGATGGCGTGCTGCCCTCGAACGAAGGCCGCGGGTACGTCCTTCGCCTCATCATGCGCCGTGCCCTCTACCACGGCCAGACCTTGGGGTTAAACGAACCGTTCCTGTACAAGATCAGCAGCCGGGTCGTGGACATGATGACGGATGCATACCCGGAGCTTGTCCAGACCGCACCGCATGTCGCCAGAGCGATCAAGATTGAAGAGGAAAGGTATGCGCTTACGACGCGGGTGGGGTTGGAGCAACTCGACAAAGTGCTTATGGGAAAGGACCTTACTTTTGGCCAGTGGAAGGATTTTTGGAAACTAACGAAGGGTCAGCCAACCATGGCACTGGACGAGAAGGGCGAGACGGTTGTGTCGCGCTTATACGGGACTGGACGGAGTCCAGGTGACAAAATCCCAGGCAGTTCTGTGTTTAAGCTGCATGACACGTTTGGCCTCCGGCCCGACTTCGTCGAAGACGTCGTCCGGAACTACGGCCTCACCGTGGATCGCGAAGGCTATGAAGCCGAGATGCAGAAGCAGCGCGAACGGGCGCGCGCCTCGTGGAAAGGTGGCGAGAAGAAAATAACCTCGCCGGTATACCTAAAGCTCGCCGAAGACGGCAAGACGGTCTTTGACGGTTACACGCAGACGACTTCTCGTGACTGCCGCATTATGGCGCTGGTCGTAAACGGTGAAACTGTAAGTGAGGTGCAGGCGGGCGCTAAAGTCGAAATCATCCTTGACCACACGCCGTTCTATGCCGAGTCGGGGGGGCAAATCGGCGATACAGGCCATTTGGTGGCGCCGGGGACCGACCACGAAGTCGCCCACATTCAGGACACATATCATCCCGTAAGCGGATTGACCGTCCACAAGGCCGTGGCGCGCGAGGGACTTCGCATGGGAGACGTAGTAACCGCTGTGGTGGATGTCGGGCGCCGAGATGCGACGCGGCGGAATCACACGGCCACGCATCTGCTTCACGCGGCTTTGCGGAAGACGCTGGGGACGCACGTCAAGCAAGCCGGCTCGCTGGTCGCGCCAGACCGCCTGCGCTTTGACTTCACCCACTACACAGGAGTGGGTGAGCAAGACCTGCTCGACATCGAGGACATGGTGAACGACCGAATCCTTAAGAACGAAGAGGTGGTCACGACGGTCATGGACCTCGACGCGGCGGTCAGCACGGGGGCCATGGCGCTGTTTGGGGAGAAATACGCAGACCATGTGCGAGTGCTCACGATTGACGGTTTCTCCAAGGAGCTTTGCGGCGGCACCCACGTCCGGCGTACCGGTGATATTGGCCTCTTCAAAGTTGTTTCCGAGGGCAGCGTGGCGGCGGGCACCCGCCGGATCGAAGCCGTGACGGGCACTGGTGTTCTAGAACAATTGAGGCGCCAAAGCCAGTCTCTCGCTCAGGCCTCGGAAGCTTTGCGGGCGAAACCGGAAGCCTTGATTGAGGCCATCGAAAAGCTCACCGAAAGCGAGAAAAAGCTCCGAAAGGAACTGGAAGCGCAGCAAATGAAACGGGCGGCCTCCGCTGCCGGCGACTTGGTGCAGCAAGCGCGCGAGATCAAAGGCGTGCGCGTAGTCGTGGCACGAGTTGAAGTGACGGACCGCTCCGCGATGCGCCAGATGGTGGACGACCTGCGCGGAAAGCTCCAATCGGGCGTGATCGTACTCGGCAGCGTCGCGGATGGAAGGGTTTCACTCATCGCCGCGGTGACGAAAGACCTCACCGCCAAGCTCGACGCGGGCAAGATCGTGAAGCAGGCGGCGACTTACGTGGAAGGGTCCGGTGGCGGCCGCAAAGACCTGGCGGAAGCCGGCGGTAAGAACCCCGCGAAGCTCGACGAGTCCATCCAGGCCGTTCCGGGCATCATCGAACAGATGCTGTAATCTGGGCTCTTCTGAAACTACAACGCCACGCAGACTTTTGCTGCCACCAGGAACAATGTATTATGAGGGTAGAAGGAAACGATCTGGAGGCGAGTGTGGGTACAGCCAAAGAAGAGGTTCGCAGGATTCTTGATGTAATTCCTGATAACGCATCCTTTGAGGACATCCAGTATCACATCTACGTGCGAGAAAAGATCGAGCGCGGCTTGAAAGATGTGAAAGAAGGCAGGGTGCTCAGCCAGGAAGAGGTGGAGCGAAGGATGCGCCAATGGACCGGCGAGTAATTTGGACCGAGGCGGCATCTCGCGATCTCGAACAGGTAGTTCGTTACATCGCAAAAGATTCTGCACAGTATGCCAAGTCATTTGCTCGGGAGGTCCGAGAGGCATCTCGTTCCCTTTCCCGTTTTTCCGAGCGCGGTCGGATAGTACCGGAGCTTGGCCAGCCGGACGTCCGGGAGATTTTTGTACGGAGTTACCGCCTCGTATATTCCTTGTCGGGTGAGATCCTCTACATTCTTGGGCTGATCCACGGCGCCCGTGAGTTAGGTGCAATTTGGGAACGTGAAAAGCGATAAGGCGATGCTCCCCAGGAACCACTAATAAGCTCGTGGAGTTTGGTGGAGATATCGATGCCGCACCCGCCATCATCGAGCAGATACTCTGGTTCGAATTTTTCCCAACCTAAAGGGACCCGCAACGCACAGTGACAATCACGTTCGTAGCGCGGGCATCTTGCCCGCTGTCGCGGGAGCATCCCGCTCCCGCCAGCGCGCGGGCAGGATGCCCAAGCGCCAGCGGGCGAGACCCCGATGCATCGGGGCAGGCTGCCCGCGCCACGAAAACCGTTCGTCACTCTATTTTGCAATGCCCAATAAGATAATCGAATGAGTTGTCCCTCCGCAATTAATGCGGCCGTCATCACACCGAAAATGAGCGGCGAAAATGAGGAGCGTTGTGCCCGAGCGCGCGCGGTTGTATATTACTGCCTTCTCGAAACATCGGATGGGCGCAATGGAGATTCAGCATAGGGGTCGGCGATGCGGCAACTGCGCGTGGCTCTGACTTTAACGACATTTCTCATGGTCAGCGGCCGCGCAACAGCGCAAGCCCCAATGACCTTTCGGGTTTTGTGCGGAGTCACGGATGCCGCTCCGACGCGATGGGACGGGTCGCTGAAGGTCAAGAATGCGGGCACATACACGATCGAGGGCTGGCGGTTTGAGGCCGACGATAGCGTGAACGGCAATCACTTTCATTTTTCCACCCGTGCTGAGCGCAGGTTTGGCGAGTCCGAGGGGAGAACGATTGCCGCCAATGGCCTCATCATTACCGCCAGCGCGATGACGGAGAACAGTGAGTTTGACTTCAAGACGGCGCAAGGGAGCTTCAGTTTTAGCGCCTCGGAAGTTGCTTACGCGCGAGGAGTCTATGAACTTGACCACCGCGTTTATGTGGATCGAATTCCAGTGGCGGCGCGCCTGACTCGAAGTCGCGAGGAAGAGGATTATCCCTCGATCGCATCTGGTCCCAATGGCGATGTATGGCTCGCTTACGTGCAGTTCCACCACAGCCCCGATGCGGACAAACTCCGCGCGGCGATTTCCGAACCACTGAAGGATTTCAAGCCGTACGCCGAGGCCACGGGTGGCGATCAGATCTGGGCGCGGAAATACTCGGCAGGGAACTGGGGTGAACCGATCGCCATAACGCCCCCGGGTGGCGACCTTTATAGGACCGCGGTCGCGGTGGACGGGAAGGGGCGAGCGTGGGTCTTCTGGTCACAAAACGACGCAGGCAATTTCGATATCTACGCGCGTACGGTGGAGGCCATCGGGACAAAGGAACAGTTGCGCATAACGAAGGAAGCGGGCGCGGATATTGATCCGGTGGCCACGACGGACGCGAGCGGCAGTGTGTGGGTGGCGTGGCAAGGATGGCGCGATGGCGTCGCCGCCATTTACGCGGCGCATCAGGAGGGCAGCGGCTTCTCGCCGCCCGTGAAGATTTCCAAGTCGAGCAAGAATGAATGGGACCCTGCCATTGCCGCGGACAAAACGGGGCGCGTGGCGGTGGCCTGGGATTCCTACCGCAATGGCAACTATGACGTTTATGCTCGCACCAATTCTGGCAGGGCCTGGGGAGACGAAATCCCCATCGCGGCCACCGCACGGTACGAAGCGTATCCTTCGATTGCCTATGATCCCGTGGGACGATTGTGGATTGCCTACGAGGAGGGCGGAAGGGGTTGGGGAAAAGATTTCGGCGCCTATGCCAGCTCGGGCATTTCCCTTTACCAGGGGCGTCGGATCGCTTTGCGAGGGCTGGAGCCGGACGGCCGCTTGGTGGCGCCCGACGTTTCTTTCGAATCGAAGTTGGTGGGCGAGCCGACCTCGCGGCCCGACCTCACGGGCCATCAGAGCGATTCGGCCGCCCTGGACCCTGATATTGGCAATGCCAGGCACCGGGCCGACAGCGACGGCGCGGCGAACTACAATGCGACCGCGAAGAATACGCTGCCGCGCCTGGCGATCGATGCTTCGGGGCGCACGTGGCTTGCGTTTCGCTCTCCTCATCCTACCTGGTGGAATCCGATTGGAACGGTGTGGACCGAGTACTTGGTCTCGTTCAACGGCAAGGAATGGACCCGGTCCATCTTCCTGAATCACACGGACAACATTTTGGACAACCGCCCCGCGCTCGCGGCGGTCGCGAGCGGCAAGCTGCTGATTGTGAACTCGTCCGATGGCCGGCGAAATCTGAAGCCCTCCGAGGGGAATTCCAATCAGTATGGTCTGACCCAAAGCTCCTTTGCGGACCCCTACCAAAACGATCTTTGGAGCCACGAGATCAATTTGGGGCCCACGGCTAAGGAGGTTTCTGTGGTCGCGGTGGACCTCGGCAGCAGGCCGGAGCCCTCGACGATTGATGAGCCCGAAGCGGCGGCCATCCAGGCGATCCACCAGTACCGGGGCGGAGCGGAAGGAGATCTCCGCATCGTGCGGGGGGAGTTCCACCGCCACAGCGAGATTTCGATGGATGGTGGTGACGATGGCACGCTCCTCGACCAGTGGCGCTACGTCCTGGACACCGCGGCGATGGATTGGGTGGGCTGCTGCGACCATGACAATGGCGCCGGGCGGGAATACTCCTGGTGGATCACGCAGAAGCTCACCGACATTTTCTATGCGCCGGGAAGGTTCGTTCCGATGTTTTCCTATGAGCGCAGCGTGGGATATCCGGAAGGCCACCGCAATGTGATCCTTGTACAGCGGGGAATCCGCCCTCTTCCGCGCTATAAGAGCTCCACGATTTCGAGCGCTCCCAAGAGCGACCAGCCCACACACGCCGTCGACACGCAGATGCTCTACGATTACCTGAAGCAGTTTGACGGGATCGCGGCGTCGCATACCAGCGCCACGGGAATGGGCACCGACTGGCGTGACAATGACCCCAACGCCGAGCCCGCGGTGGAGATTTATCAAGGGGATCGCCAGAATTACGAAATGCCCGATGCGCCCCGTGCCCCCCGCGCCGAGGACTCCATCGGAGGCTGGCGGCCGAAGGGCTTCGTGAACCTGGCTTTGGACAAGGGTTACCGCCTGGGATTCGAGGCGAGTTCCGACCATGTTTCGACCCACATCAGCTATGCGAATCTCTTTGTCAAGGACCTGACCCGCGAGTCCGTTCTGGACGCTCTCAAAAAACGTCATGTTTACGCTTCGACGGACGACATCCTTGCCGACGTCGAAAGCGGAACGCACATGATGGGCGATGAGTTCTCCACAGAGGACCCGCCGACCCTGAAAATCAAGCTTCGCGGCACTTCCAAGGTCGCCAAAGTGACGATCATTCGCGATGGCAAGTTCGTTTATTCGACTTCCCCAAATACTCAAGAGGTGGAATTCTCCTGGCGGGACAATCAGCCCAACAAAGATAAGACCAGCTACTACTACGTGCGGGGCGAGCAGGACAACGGCGAACTGGTTTGGGCCTCGCCGATGTGGATTAAGTACACAGGCCAATAAATGATGAATTATGAATCATGAATGATGAAAACGACCGCGCCTTTTATCTTGATCAATTCAATCAAGTGAAGGCTGAGAGCCCGCGGAGGGCATGCGCTTTCAATTCATAATTCATAATTCCGAATTCATAATTATGAAGGCAGCCTGGAAAGAGCGGATTATCTATTACGGTTTTGCGGCCGCAGTGGGCGCGCTCCTGCTGCTCAATTTTCTCGGCGTCTTCAAGACCTTTTTCGGAATTGACACTGCTATCCTCATCGCGCTCCTCGCGGGCTACAAAACGTTCTACAACTCGCTTTCCGCGTTGCTGGAGAAGCGTATTTCCGCGGACTTGGCGATTTGCGTCGCAGTCGTTGCCGCCTTGTGCGTGGGGCAAAACCTCGCCGCGGCGGAGGCGATGTTCATCGTCCTGGTCGGCGAGGGACTGGAATCCTACGCGGCGGGACGCACGACTGACGCCATCGAGCGCTTTGTCGAGCAGATGCCGCGCACAGCTACGCTGCTCCGCAACGGCCGTGAGGAAACCATTGCGGCGGAGTTGCTGGTGCCCGGCGATTTGGTTCTCGTGCGGAGCGGCGAACGCATTCCTGCCGATGGCGTGATTGACTCCGGCGTCTCCACCATCGATGAAAGCTCGGTGACTGGAGAGCCGCTGCCTCAGGACAAAACGCCCGGCGACGACGTGTTTTCCGGCACGCTCAACGGGAATGCCTTGCTGCGGATTCGCGTCGAGCGGAGCGGGGCCAATACGACTCTGGCGCGTGTGATCGAATTGGTGAAGGAAGGGCAGCAACGGCGCTCGCCGGTTGAACGTTTGGCGGACCGTTACGCGAAGTTCTTCCTTCCTGCTCTCCTTCTGGCGGCGGGGCTGACCTTCTTTTTTACGCGCGACTGGCTGCGCACCGTGGCCGTGCTTATCGTCGCCTGCCCGTGCGCGCTCATCCTTGCCACTCCCACCGCGATGGTGGCGGCGATGGGAGGATTGGCGCGGCGGGGCATTCTTGTACGCGGCGCGGCCGCGCTGGAGCGTGCGGCGAAGACCGACATGGTGGTCTTCGACAAGACCGGAACGATCACGGAAGGGCGCTTCGCGATCCTTCGAATCCTGCCGCTGTCGGGTTCCGAAACCGATCTACTGACTCTGGCCGCCACGGCGGAGCGGGCTTCCAGCCACCCGCTGGCCCGAGCGATTGTGGAAGAGGCCGCGCATCGCAAATTGGCAGTGCCTGAGCCGGAAGCTGCGGAAATTGTGCCCGGCCGCGGAGCCACGTGCAAATTGGGCGGCCGCGAGATTCGCGCCGGCAACGCCGCGTTCCTCGCCGAGGCCGGAATCGAGGGGGCGGAACCGTTGCTCGAGGAAGCTGACGCCGCGGGCGCCACGGCCATCTTGGTCGCGGACGGCCAGCGCTTGGCCGGAGCAATTCTTTTGCGCGATCAAATCCGCCGCGGGGTGGCGGAGGCGCTGGCGGGCCTGCGTGATCTCGGCCTCGGGGATCAAATCATTTTGACCGGCGACCGCAAGCGCTCGGCGGAGGTGATTGCACGCGAGGCTGGAATTTCGCACGTGGAAGCGGACTTGCTCCCCGCGCAAAAGCTCGAACGCGTCCAGACGCTTACCTCTTTCGGCCGCCATCCGGCCATGGTGGGCGACGGTGTGAATGACGCTCCGGCGCTGGCGAGTGCCACCGTGGGCATCGCAGTCTCGGGTGCGAGCGACATCACGGCCCAGGCCGCCGACGCCGTGTATCTCCCGCAGTCTCTCGAGATGCTTCCTGAATTCTTCCGCGTCAGCCGTCGCGCGGTCAGGACTGCGTGGCAAAACATCATTCTGTTCGCCGCCATCTTCAACGCGGTCGCAGTGGCCCTTGCGGCGACTGCCGTCATCGGCCCGGTGGGAGCGGCGGTAACGCACCAGCTTTCTTCCTTCCTGGTCATGATGAATTCGCTGCGGCTTCTCCGCGCGCCCTCGAGCGGGCAGTCGAGGCTGCGCCGCTGGTGGTCCCGTCTCCTTTCCGATCTGAGCGTGGCAGACCGCGTTGCCGCCGTGCGGGAGGCCGGTGCCAGATTTGAGTTCGGGCTCCTCATGGGCTGGATAATCGCCAACTGGTCGCGCATGCGCAAGCCTTTGATACTCGCGGCCGCGGCTCTTTACGTTGCGAGCGGGTTCTACGTTCTGAGCCCCGACGAAAGCGGAGTGATTGAGAGATTCGGGCGTAAGCTCGTTCCTTACCGCGAGCCCGGCCTGCATTACAAGCTGCCCTGGCCCCTGGACTCCCTCACGCGAATTAAGGCGCGGCGGGTGCGGGTGGTCGAGATCGGATTCCGCACGGTTGCCACGACTGCGGAAAACGAGCCGGCGACCTACGAGTGGAATGCGCAACACAGCTCCGGCCGCTTTCAGAAAGTGCCGGAAGAATCCGCCATGCTGACCGGGGACCAGAACATGATCGAGCTTTACGCCACGGTCCACTATGTTCCCGCGCATCCGGATGATTTCCTGTTTCGCCAGTTGGATGGTGACGGCACGGTGCGCACGGCAGCGGAATCGGTGATGCAGTCGGTGGTCACGTCGTCGTCGCTCGATGACGTCCTCACGGTCGGCCGGCGCGAGCTCGAGCAACGAGCGCGGAACGAATTGCAGACCCGCTTGAATCGATATGGAGCTGGAGTTCAGGTTTTGGAGGTCAAGCTGGAAGACGTGCACCCCGCTCTGGAAGTGGTGGATGCGTTCCGCGAAGTTTCCGACGCCTTCGAAGAGAAGAATCGCCTGATTAACGAAGCGGAGGGCTACCGCAACGAGCAATTGGCTCTAGCGCAGGGAAACGCCAAGGCGGCTCTGGAAAACGCGCGCGCTTACAGTCTGGGGCGCAAGACTCGCGCTGAAGGTGACGCCAGCCGTTTTCTGTCGGCGGAGGCAGCCTTCCGCACGGCGCCGGATGCCACACAATCGCGGTTGTATTTGGAGACGATGGAAGAAGTTTTGCCGGGAAAGGAAAAACTGATTATCGACACGAGGGCCGGCCGCCGGCAGTTGATGCTGCTACGCGATGGAATTGCTTTGCCCGGCGGGCTGCGCCCTCTGCCGGAGTAGTGGGGTGTAGGGGCTGCTTCTTGCCGCCCAATGGCGAGGTAAACTCGCCGCTACCCAACCGAATCGAGTAGGTGACTGATGACCCGAACAAAGAAAATTCGCATCGCGGCCGTGGCCGGTGGGCTGCTGCTGGTGTACCTCACGTTTTACACCACTCGGGAAACGGAGTTCGCGCTCATCACCCAGTTCGGGCGTCCCGTGCGGACCGTGGTGAATGCGGGGCTGCACCTGAAGTGGCCGTTTCAATCCATCTTGCGCTTCGATCGCCGGCTGCGGGTTTACGATCCCCGGCCCTCGGAGTTTCTCACGCGCGACAAGAAGAATCTGGTGATTGAAAACTACGTCGCGTGGCGCATTGAGGATCCGGACCTGTTCGTGAAAGGTGTTGGCGACACCGCCTCGGCGGAGATGCGCCTGCACGACATCATCTGGTCGGGCCTGTCCGCCGCGCTGGGCACGCTCGACTTGGAATCGCTAGTCTCCGCGTCGGCGGACAAGGTGCAGGCGGCCACGATGCTCGATCTGATGACCACGAATGCCGATCGCACCGCGCTGGCGCAATACGGCATCCGCGTGCTGGATGTTCGCATCAAGCGCCTGAACCTTCCGGAACAAAACAAGCAGAGTGTGTTCGCGCGCATGCGGGCAGAGCGCGAGCGCGTCGCCACGCAGTACCGCGCGGAAGGCGAACAGCAGGCGCTGGTGATTCGCGCGGGCGCCGACCGGGAGAAAGAGGCGATCCTTTCCGCTGCCTACAAGGACGCCGAGACGATTCGGGGGGAAGGCGACGCCGCGGCCACGCGCATTTATGGCGACGCATATTCCAAGAATCCGCGCTTCTACAAATTGGTGCGAACCCTCGAATCCTACAAGAAAGTTCTGGACGATAAGACGACGATCATTTTGAATTCGGATTCGGCGCTGCTGAAGGTTCTGACACAGGGCGAGGCAGGGGTGAAGTAGGCTCGAACGGCGTTCGGCCGTTTTTTGGCTCGAGGCGAGAACGAGATGAGTTCGGTGTTGCTGGCTGCTCCCGAGAAGGTCAAAAAGGCGCCAAGGATGTCCCGTGGCCGTCGATGGGCGCTGGGGTTCCTCGGCGTGTGGGTGCTTTCGGGCATTTTCCTCGTGGCGCCCGATCAGCAGGCCGTTGTGACCACGTGGAGAGCCGTGACTTCCGCTCGAGTTCTGCCTGGCCTTCACTACGCGCTGCCGTGGCCGATCCAAGAGGTCTACAAGCTCAAAGTGCATCAGCTTCGACGCGCGGTGATCGGCGGGGACGCGGCGGATATCCCCCTGGGACGCCTGCAGCCCGCCGCCTCGGAGTTCCTAAGCGGCGACCAGAACCTGCTCAACGTGCGCGTGGTCGCCCAGTACTCGGTCAGCGTTCCGCGCGATTATCTCTTTCAAACCCAAGACGTTGACCGTGTGGTGAGCGCGGCGGTGGAGTCGGAATTGGCCCGCCGCCTGGCGCACACCGCCGTAGACGACATCATGACCACGGAGAAGGTGGCGATTCAAAGCGATGTGCTGGCCGCCGCACAGAAATGCCTTGAGGACTACCGCGTGGGCGTTTCGCTTTCCAGCATCAATATCGAAAACGTGGCCCCGCCTCCCGCCGCTGCCGATGCCTTCCGTGATGTGGCCGGAGCGCGCGCTGACGCCCTTCGTTTCGTGAATGAAGCGCAGGGGTACGCGAACGACCTCCTGCCTCGCGCCCACGGTGAAGCGGCACAAATGGAGCAGGCGGCCGAGGCCTACAAGGACGGGAAGGTCAATCGGGCGTTGGGTGACGCGGCAAGGTTTGACGCCGTCGCTGCCGAATATGCCAAAGCCCCGGAAGTGACTAGCACGCGCGTTTATGTTGAAGCGATGGAACAGATCCTTCCCCAGTTGCGCAAATTGATTGTCGATTCAAACGGTAATTTCGATTTATCGATCGTTGGAAAAGACGAAAGCCCCGGGACTCCCGCAAAATGAGCCGCCGAATTGACGCGATGGCCATCCTGACTGTGACCGTGCTGCTGGGTGTTTTTGCCGTCGCCTTGCTGCGCTCGAACCACTGGCAGATGCCGCTTTCGTGGAAGGCGTGGAGGGCCGTCGCCGCGGCGCGCGCTCCCTCAAGCCCGGAGGATGGAATTTACGCGATGTTCGACGCCGCTCGCGCCGGCGACGCGCACGCGTACCTCGACTGCTTTTCCGGCACGCTTCGTAACCAGTTGGCCGCTGCTGCCAAGGAGGACGCGAAATTCAAAGAGTATCTTGTCAGCCAGAATTCGGCGGTGCAGGGAATGGCGGTCACGGTAACCGAGCGCCCCAACGCCGATGAGGCGCGGGCGCGAGTCGAATACGTCTACCGCGATCACAACGAAGTGCAGAACGTTCGTTTGCAAAGAGGAGGCGGACGCTGGAGAATCACCAGTATCGACGGAGCACAACCCTTGCAACCCCTCGTGCCCTATGGGGCCAAGGCTGCGGATCGAGTTCCATCCTGATTGAATCCTGGGGGAAAAGGGCGGCATGTGGCTGCTCGGATCCGGCACCTCACCTTGCCGCATCTTCAGTACTTGAATTTCATATTTCGTAGATATCCCTCGCGCGGGAGTTGTCCGGAAACATCGGCGTTCGCAGCGATTTCAAAGAGGAGAAACCTCCGGCAGCTCCGCCATCAGCGCCAGGACCTGGGTAACCAATTCTTCCACTTGCTGTTGATAGGCCGTATCCAGGCGCAAAGTGGGCTCGCGGAGCCGGTCGGAGGCAATCACTCCCTGCCGCATGAGAACTCGCTTCTCCATGCGGATGAGCAATTCCAGGTGTTCGAGGGCAAAAACCAAGAAGGGAAGTAGGCGGTAGAAGCATGCCTTGGCCTCGTCCACGCGACCCGGATCGTACGGTTTAAAGATGTGAACAAAAATGCCGCTGAGCGCCGGGCCGGGCATGATGCCGCAGGCGCCGTGCGCCAAGCCATCAAATAATCGAACTCCTCCCCAGCCGTAGAAAACCTGGATTTTGCCATTCGACTGCCTGATGATCTCCCGGCGCCGCTCGCCCGGCTGCACGTTCTCCAGTTTGACAAATTGGAGGTTGGGGCAACGCTCCGCTAACTCGATAGAGATCCGCACCGGCAAACCGCCACCCTGAAAGTCTGCGTCCTGAAGCATCACCGGAATCTTGACGCTTCGCGATACCTCTTCAAAGAAAATCATGAGCTCCGCGCCACCCAGTGGGACAACGCGGGGAGCCGCCACCATGATTCCATCCGCTCCCAAGGATTCCGCGTGGCGGGAGAACTCAACAGTAGCCTGAATGCCGGGAGCCCCCACGTTCACGAGGATGGGAACTCGGTGATTGGCATGTTGAACGACAATCTCCGCCACGCGCCGCCGCTCGGAATCGGAGAGTTTGTAATACTCACTGCCAAACGCAGGGGCGCATAGCCTCGCCACACCGCTGGCACTGCAGAAATCGATCTGCCGGCGGAGAAAACTTTCATCGATGCTCGCGTCCGCGTGGAAGGGGGTCGCGAGCACTGGAACAACTCCGCGCAAGTTCATTTTGCCCTCATCATTGAATTCCCCACGCAACGCGTCATCCTCATAGTGTGGTGTAACCGCCATCGACCATAAGAGACGCGCCCGTAATGTAAGAAGCTTCGTCAGAAGCTAAAAACAGGACGGCTTTGGCAACTTCCCTCAACTGGCCAATCCGCTTTAGAAGTGTCTTCGCTCCCTCCTCGGCGTTGAGCTAAGCAACTGTCATCCCATGTTGTGTCATCTATTTTTCGACGGTGGGAGTCAAAATGGTTCCCGGGCAGACAGCGTTAACTCGAATGTGGTGCGGCGCAAGGTCGATTGCCATGTTCCGGGTCATCTGAAGAATGGCTCCCTTGGTGGCGCTGTACGTTATGAAGTTGGGTTGCGCAATGAAACTGGAAATGGAGGCCAGGTTAACGATCGCCCCGCCATCGCCCTTTTTCATTTCTTCCGCCGCATGTTTGGTCACGAGCGCGGTCCCGATGATGTTGACGTCGACCGAAAGACGCCAGTCCGCCGGAGTCGCCTCAAGCCCCTTCCACACAAAGCCAGCGGCGCAATTAATCAGAATGTCGATTCGCCCAGACAGCCTGACTGCCTCGACGGACAACTTCTCCGCATCGCTCTCATTGGAAATGTCGGTTGCTACAAAAAGCGCGGAGTGGTTCCGCTCTCGAAGAAATTCGACAACTTCTTCCCCCGCCAGGCTATTGATATCGGCGGCAACTATCGTTGCGCCCTCTTCGGCAAACACTTCGGCGGTGGCGCGCCCGATCCCCGACGCAGCCCCAGTAATCGATGCGACTTTATCTTTGAGTCGGAGCATACTTTTCCAGGATTATTCAATGACTTCGAACTTTTTCAGGGCTTCTTCGTCAATCTCCACTCCTAAACCGGGCCGGGTCGCATCCAGCTCAATAAATCCGTTTTGAGGGGTGGGCTCTCCCTTGAAGATGTACCAAAACAGTTCGTTGCCCACCTCCACGTCCACGGGCGGGAAGAATTCCGCCATCGGAGAGTTGTAGCTTGCCATCACCAAATGGTAATTGTGCATCTGTCCCGCATGGGGAACCACGGGCACGCCGTGCGCTTCCGCCAGCGCCGCAACCTTACGCGCCTGGGTTATCCCGCGGACGCGGTTGGTGTCAAACTGAATGTAGTCGACCGCCTTCGCGTCGAGCAACTGGCGGAATCCATAAAGCGTGAACTCGTGCTCGCCACCGGCAACGGGAATCCGTCCCGCGGCCCGCAGGGCGGCGTAGCCCGCAATGTCGTCAGGAATTACGGGCTCTTCGAGCCAGCGCAGGTTGAAGGGTTCGGGGAGTGGAATCATGCGCCGCGCCGGCGTGTACGCGGAGGGAGGTCCCCAGCCCGTTGCGGTTCGGCTTCGTTCCCCTCAATACAATCCTTAGCCAATGAATTTGCCTCGTTTGGGCGAGGTCGCTGATCAGCAGCATGGGCTCGGAATTGAAGTCATTGGTCACGATATCCAGGTCGCCGTCATTATCCAGATCAAAGATGACCGACGAGCGGCTGGAAATCGAGGCCGAGATAACGATTTTCCCAGAACGTCCCGAACAAGGGTCCACCCACAGGAGCGTGTGAAAGAGATTCAACAGGCCGTCAGGTGTCCCCTGTGAGCAGTCCAGTTCGAACCATGGAGTGTGTGTGCGACCGTCCCGGCGGGGTTCGACTCCAAGCAGAGACTCGGCGTCCAGGAATTTTTCGCCGCGATTGTTGAGCAGCAACGAATTGATCCCGTAGCGGTAGGGAAAACTCATCCCCGAAGCAATGAAGATATCTTCCCAGCCGTCGGCGTTCAGGTCGCCGACACTCATTCCCCAAGGCCAGTAATTCTCGACGTTCATCTTGTCGGAGACTTCCTCGAACTTGCCGTCCCCAAGATTGTCACATAGGGCTCTGCCGAGAATGAAGGACTCCGGCGGGCCGCCGAGAAGTTCGACCGTCGGATGGGCGAGGCTCTTCAGCTTCTCTTCGTCAGGCGCGGCATCCTGAAACATGTCCGAGTGCATGTCGGTGATGAAAAGATCCGGCCGGCCATCATTGTCATAATCGAAGAACTTGACCCCCATGGCGCCGAAGGGATTCTGGGGAAAGTATTCATCCGTTTTCTCGACGAAGGTTTTCCCGCCCTCATTCTCATAGTAGTGCTGGTGCCCCATCATGTTCAGGAACATCAGTTTGGGCCATCCGTCGCCCTTTAGGTCGGCAAAGGTAGCATCTCCGCACCAACCCCTCGGGTGCAAACCGACGTCCGCGGTCACGTCTTTGAACTTGTCGTTGCCCATGTTCTTGTAAAGGACGGGATACTCGAATCGCTCGGGAAACAAGTGTCCGTGAAAGGCATCGCGCAGCCCCACATACTCGCCGTTTGCGCCCTTCTCGTCGCTCGTATACTAACCCACGTTGCACACCAGAAGATCGACCAGGCCGTCGTAGTCATAGTCGAAGAAAACGGCGCCGGAGGAATGGGTGGAGAGGTCGACGCCGGCCTCCTTGCTGATGTCCTTGAAGTGGCCGTGGTCGTCGTTCTTGAACAACACGTTGCAGCCGCGAACCGTCGTGACGAATAGGTCCTGCGCGCCGTCGTTGTCGATATCGGCGAAACTTGCGGTCACGCGGATCCGGCCAGGGACGCCGACCCCCGCTTCTTCAGTGATGTTCTTGAACTTGCCTCCACCCAGGTTTTTCCACAATTGATTGCCGCCAACTTGGTTGGTGAAGTAGATCTCGTAGAGTCCGTCGCCATCGACATCGGCAACGGCGATGCCATTGCCGTGATCGTAATGCGCCGCCATGTAATTCTTGGCGGCGTCCTCGACGACATGATTGACAAAAGTGATGCCGTTTTCCTTGACCCGATCGACGAAGTGGAACCTATAAAAAACCTTGAACTGGTCCACCGTCGCGAGTTGTGCCTTCTTCCGTGCCGCCAGCAGGGCGCGGTGAACGACATCCTCCTGCTGGAGATTTCCAAGGCGGGCCCGCTCGTGCGCACGAGAGTGGACGGCATTTTGGATGGAATCAAGGAGGTCTTTCCCGCCGCGAAGAAATGCCGAATCGTCCGGGTGGACGCGAAAGGGGAATTCCGGGCGGCTCTCGACTGCGCGCGCAAATACCTGTGCGACAGCTCCGTCCGAAATACGCTGGTGGGGCGGCCAACGATCCGAGCGCCCTGGGTGCGCTTCGAGTGTTCCAAGAGTGCGGACGCGGCGCCCGCGAGTTTTACCATCCACCAATTGGTAACTCCTGAAAATGTGAATCGCCTCTACCCTAACGACACGCTTTTTGTGCGTTTGGCGCAGGAGTATGCTTAAACCGCATCATCTGCGTTGAGTGCAGGGTTCCATTCTTGGTGGATGGGCCGCTAGGACTGCAAATCGAGCTCGCGCGCATGACGAGCTGTCCGCTTCCAGGATGCCAGGGACCAACCGAAGTGCCATGGCCCATGGGTTCCACGCATAAGGCCAGACCTATCTACAGACAACCTCCGCCAAAACCTCCACAAGGTTGAGCAGGTCGTAGCGCCGGCTTTCGGCCGGCACCGGAGCCGCCAGGATGGCGACGTTACGGCCTCTTTTGGAAATAACTACACGCGTGCTATGATCTGCGGCGCCGCGAGGTGACGGGATTGCGTCTGGGTGGAATTAATCTCCACCTTTGGCCTGGGGGAGCCAAGAACATGATGAACAAGAAAATGTTTCATGCATCGAAGCCTCAGTCAAAAAAGTTGATCATTGCGAGCGTGGTGCTCTTACTCGGCGCCAGCACCGTCATTGCTCAAAACCAACCCGATCAGCTTAAGAGCGGATTTGAGAATCCGCCGGAAGGCGCGCGTCCGCGGGTGTGGTGGCACTGGATGAACGGCAACATCACCAAGGAAGGCATCAGGCTGGACCTGGAGTGGATGCACCGCGTGGGCCTGGGCGGCTTCCAGAATTTTGACGCGGCCCTATCGACGCCGCAGGTCGTGGAGAAGCGCCTGGCTTACATGACTCCGGAGTGGAAGGATGCCTTCAAGTACGCGACGACCCTCGCCGATCAATTGGGCCTGGAAGAAGCGATTGCCGGTTCGCCGGGCTGGAGCGAGTCGGGCGGCCCGTGGGTCCCTCCCTCGCAGGGCATGAAGAAGTATGTGTGGAGCGAGACTTTCGTCGAAGGAGGCAAGCCCTTCACCGGCACACTTTCGCATCCGCCGTCGAACACCGGGGCATTTCAGAACATCAGTATTCACGATATGTTGCCGGCTCCCAAGGGAGCTGCAGCCGCTCGCGACTTTTACGCGGACGCCGCCGTCATTGCTTACCGCCGGCCGGCGAGCGACGTGTCCATCGAATCTCTGCACGCGAAGATCACAGCCAGCGCCGGAGCGCCTGACCCTGCGATTCTCAGCGATGGGGATCTGGAGGAAGCCACCAAGCTGCCCATTCCCGCCATCGGCGAAAGCGCTTGGATTCAGTACGAATTCAATGAGCCCCAGACGATCCGAGCTATCACCCTGGTGACGAAAAGCTTTAATCAGATTAGCTCCATGCTGGCAGGGGTATCGAATCCGGTGAAATCCCTCGAAGCCAGTGACGACGGGCAGAGCTTCCGCGACATCGTGTGGATTGCCGACAACGACTCTCCCGAACACACCGTCTCTTTCCCACCCGTGACGGCGAAGTTTTTCCGTGTCGTTTTCAAGCGTACGCCGCCTCCACCGTTGCCGCCTTGGGCTGAGGGCCTCGATCCCAGTTCCCTGGGAATGAAGACTCCGCCCCCCACGGACTATGAAATTGCCGAGTTGGTGCTGCATCCGGGGGCGCGCGTCAACCGGTTCGAGGAAAAAGCGGCCTTTGTCCCGGTCGATGACCTCTATCACTTCGCAACACCCCCCGACCCGACCGCCCAAGTCATCGCCAAGTCCGATGTGATCGACCTGACCGAGAAGATGCACGCCGACGGTACGCTCGACTGGACGCCACCCCCTGGCGATTGGATCGTCCTCCGCTTCGGCTATTCGCTGCTCGGAATCACCAACCATCCGGCCACTGCCGAGGCCACGGGCCTGGAAGTCGATAAGCTGAACCACACCTATGTGAAGAACTACATGGAAACCTACTTGGACAGCTACAAACAGACCGTTGGCGCGGACTTCATCGGTAAGCGCGGCATCCGGTACGTGGTGAACGATAGCTGGGAAGCGGGCTCGCAGAACTGGACCGACGACATGATCGCACAATTCACCAAACTCCGAGGGTACGATCCTCGACCCTGGATGCCGGTTCTCGCCGGACGGGTGGTGGAAAGCGCCGAAGCCAGCGACAGGTTTCTGTGGGACTTTCGCAAGACGATTGGCGATCTGATCGCGAATGAGCATTACGGCCAATTAGAGGAGACGCTGCACGAGTGGAACATGGGCCACTACGGCGAGTCGCACGAGGAAGGGCGCGCCTTTGTCGCCGACGGCATGGAAGTGAAGAAGTTCAATGAAGTGCCTATGAGCGCCATGTGGACCCAGACACCGGGGGTGAACAAAGAGCAATATGGGTACAACGCCGACGACCGCGAGTCGGCGTCGGTGGCCCATATTTACGGGCAGAACCTGGCAGCAGCGGAATCGATGACAGCGGCAGCCGCGCCCTGGGGGTGGTCGCCGGCGACGCTGAAGCCGACCGCCGATCAGGAGCTCTTGAACGGAATCAACCGCTTCGTCATCCACGAGTCGGCGCATCAGCCGCTCGTAGGCAAAGCGCCCGGACTTACGCTGGGACCCTTTGGGCAATGGTTCAATCGCAACGAAACCTGGGCGGAAGAAGCGAGACCGTGGGTGGACTATATTGCCCGCTGCAGCTATCTGCTTCAGCAGGGACACTTCGGCGCCGACCTGGTTTACTTCTACGGTGAAGACTCGAACCTGACCGCGATCTTCGCCCATAAGTCACCCGACGTGCCGGCCGGGTATGGGTTCGACTACATCAATGCCGATGCACTGATTCACGAACTCAATGTCATCGATGGCCGGATCACGACTCGAAGCGGCATGAGCTATCAGGTGCTGGGCCTCGATCCGTATAGCCGGCATATGTCACTGCCGGTGCTGCGGGCCATTCACAAATTGGTGGAGGATGGGGCCGTTGTGGCCGGGCCGAAGCCAACCGACGACCCCAGTCTCGCCGACGACCAGGCCGAGTTTCACAGGCGGAATGATCAGCTTTTTGGCGATGGAACCGGCGTGCACACCGTGGGTAAAGGCACGGTGCATGCAGGCCAAAGTCTAGGCGATGTCATGAACGCGCTGAAGATCGCGCCGGACTTTGACTACACGAAGCCCGAGAGCGACACGCGCCTCCTCTTCGTGCATCGCAAGCTTGAGGACGGGGATTTGTACTTCGTGGATAACCGCCAGGACCGCGATGAGACGGTGGATGCGACGTTCCGCATCACCGGTAGAGCGGCGGAACTCTGGCATCCCGAGAAGGGCAATGCGGAACCGGCGTCGTACCAGATCGCCGATGGCCGCACCACGGTGCCCTTGCATCTTGAGCCCTGGGGGACCGTGTTTGTGGTGTTTAGAAAGCCGACGAATTCAACCTCGCGCACTGTGCCCAAGATGGTGGAAACGCCGGTCGCGACGGTCGAGGGTCCTTGGAATGTGGCCTTCGAACCGGGTCGTGGCGCGCCGGCGTCCGTGACGCTGGATAAGCTGATTTCATGGCCTGACAGCACCGACGCAGGAGTAAAGTACTTTTCCGGCGCGGGTACCTACACGAAGACGATTCAGGCACCTAAGGACTGGTTCAAGAAGCGTGCGCAGGTGTGGGTCGACTTGGGCGACGTCAAGAATCTCGCGGAAGTGACCGTGAATGGCAAGCCTCTGGGCGTCGTGTGGCAAACACCGTACCGCGTGGATGTAACCAGCGCGCTGAAGCCAGGGTCGAATGAAGTGTCGATCAAGGTAATCAATGCGTGGGTCAACCGGTTGATCGGTGATCAACAGCCCGACGCGACGAGGAAATACACGTTCGCCGATGTGAAGCCGTATAAAGCGAACTCAGCGCTGCTGCCGTCGGGACTGCTCGGACCTGTGCGCGTATATTCTCTTGGCAAGACACAGTAAGGATGTGGTTGACGCCCGCGAGATAACGGACTCGGATTCCATCCGCCAATTGCATCGTGCGCTGGGCAGGTGTATGGTAGGGGGCACGCCGGAGGTTGCGTGAGTAGCCCGCCAGAGCACGACCTTGCATCCGAGATAGTGGTTTCGCGCCTCAAGTCGTTTTTGCGTCGCGCGGGAGTTCTTGTCTGTCTCGGCTTGGTTTTGACGGCGACAGTCATCGGCCAGCAATCCACACCGCCGCCTTCCGTCCTGCCAACGCTCACCACCGCCGAGCAAGTCCGCGAGCTTACCGCGGATCAAGCGAACCGCGCGTATCCGGTCCACCTGCGGGCCGTCGTCACCTATCTTGATTTCGATGTCGGAGACTTCTTTGCGCAGGACTCGACCGCCGGCATCTATGTGAACGAGAACAACAAGAACCTTCATTTCCGACCAGGAGACTTGCTGGAAATCGAAGGGGTAACCGAAGAGCTGGACTTTGCCCCGCAGATTACCAAGGCTCGATACCGGCTGTTGGGCCAAGTGCCCTTGCCCAGCCCGCGCAAGGTACACTTGGGGGATTTATTATCGACGAACGCGGACAGCCAGTGGGTTCAACTCGAAGGCATCGTACAAGACGCCCAACTTGACCACGACCACATGAAGCTGGATCTGGTCAGTGAGGGAAGGCGCCTGCTTGTGAACCTCATGGACCCCGCGGGACTCGACAAAGACCGCCTGATTGACACAAGGATAAAGGTCACTGGCGTTTGCGCCTCGATGTTCAACTCCAGCAACCAGTTGGTGGGGGTTTGGCTGGCCGTGCCGGCCTCCCGGCAGATCGGTATCGAAGAACTGCCCGCGGCCGATCCCTTTTCCGCGCCGATCCGACCGATCGCCAGCCTGATGGCCTTCACAGTTCGGAACACTTCGGAGCACCGCGTCCACGTGCGAGGAACGGTGACACTCCAGCGGCCTAAGGGCGTCTTCATCCAGGATGGCCGACAAGGGCTCCTTATTATCGGCTTGCCCAAAGTGCCCCTCCACCCCGGCGACCGCGTTGACGTGGTGGGCTTTGCCGATATGGGTGATTATACCCCGGTCCTTCGCTATCCACTTTTCCGGCACATCGGCTCCGCACCACTTCCGCCACCTCTTGTGGTGACCGCCCAGGCGGCGCGGGCAGGCGCCTACGATGCGCTGCGAGTGCGTGTGGATGCGACGCTCCGCGACGTGAGGTCGAGCGAATCCGACCGCACTCTGGTGCTGCAAGACGGTGACACACTCTTTGAGGCGAGGATCGCTGAAGGCGAAGCCTACCCGAACTGGTCCCGGCTTCTCCCTGGGAGCCGGTTGAGGCTGACGGGCGTCTGTTCGGTGAACGTGGACCGCAATCGCATGCCGGACACCTTCAATATCCTTTTTGACTCGCCGGACAGCGTCGTCGTGCTCGCGCGGCCTTCGTGGTGGACCCTGCGAAACACGCTGGTGCTTCTTGCATCGTCGGCCGGCCTGATCCTTGCCATTGGCATTTGGGTGGTGGTGCTTCGACGCCGCGTTCGCGCGCAAACCGCTGTCATCCGCCGCCGGCTGGAGAGTGAAGCGGCCCTGGAAAAGCGATTCCAATACGTCGCCCGCGCCATCAACGATACGATTTGGGACTGGGATTTGGTCACGCAGTCCGTAAGTTGGAACAGCGGGATCGAAACCACCTTTCGGTACACCTCGGACCAGGTCGGCCCGGGGGCAGCCTGGCGGTCCGAGCGCGTGCACCCCAAGGACCGCGAGCGCGTAGAACAGAGCCTGCAAGCCGCCATCGCAGGCGGCGGAGAGACGTGGTCGGCGGAGTACCGATTCCTGTGCGGCGACGGGCAGTATGCTTATGTCCTGGATCGCGGTTATGTCATGCACGACAACTCCGGCCGGGCGGTCCGCATGATCGGCGCCATGATGGACATTACCGCGCGCAAACAGGTCGAGCGCGAGACGCAACTGGCCAAGGAAGCGGCCGAGGCAGCGAACCGGGCCAAGAGTGAGTTTGTAGCGAACATGAGCCACGAGATTCGCACTCCCATGAATGGCGTTCTGGGGATGACGGATCTCCTGCTGGAAACGGAGTTGAATTCCGAACAGCGCGAATTTGCCGGTATGGTCAGAAATTCCGCCAATTCGTTGCTCACCATCATTAACGACATCTTGGATTTTTCCAAGATTGAGGCGGGCAAGTTCGATCTGGAAACCATCGATTTCAAGTTGCGAGGCAGCATCGAGCAGGCCCTAAAGACACTAGCCCCGCGCGCCCACCAGAAGGGCCTGGAGTTGAATTGCAACATCGCGCCGGACGTGCCCGACGCCCTGCTCGGCGACCCCAGCCGGCTGCGCCAGATTTTAGTTAACCTGTTGGGCAACTCATTGAAATTCACGGAAAAAGGCGAGATTAACCTGATTGTCCAAACGGAATCCGAGGATGGAGCGCACATGCTTCTCCACTTCAAGATCCAGGACACGGGGATCGGGATCCCCGCGGAAAAGCAACCCCGTATCTTTGAAGCCTTCACGCAAGCGGATGGCTCGACCACGCGACGCTTCGGAGGCACGGGTCTGGGATTGACGATTTCCCGCCGGCTTGTACAGATGATGGGAGGTCGCATCTGGGTCGAAAGCACACCCGGTCAAGGAAGCACTTTCCATTTCACGGCCAAATTCGGGATATCCAAAACGAACGAGCCTGCGGTCTCTCTCGAGGAGACCCAATTGGAAGGCATGCGGGTGTTGGTGGTGGATGACAATCTCACCAACCGGCGCATCCTCGAATGCATGCTCGCGGGCTGGGGTATGCAGCCGATGGTCGTGAAGGATGGCGCCGAAGCGCTAAAGAATTTGGTCGAGGCGGCGGAAGCAAACCAGCCATTTCCGCTAGTCCTGACCGACGTCGGCATGCCGGAAATGGACGGATTCGAGCTCGCCGAGGAGATCCGCAAGAATCCCAAACTGGCGTGTACCACGGTCTTGATGCTGACTTCGGCGGGACAGCGCGGCGACGCGGCACGTTGTCGCCAACTGGGACTTGAGGGTTATCTCCCCAAGCCCGTCAGTCAATCGGAGTTGCTCGACGCGGTTTTACGCGTGGCGGGGTCCAAGCGGCCCGCGGCGAAACCGGCGTTGGTCACCCGCCACTCTCTGCGAGAGGAAGGACGTTCGTTGCGAATTCTGCTTGCGGAGGACAGCGACGTCAACCAGTATCTGGCGTCGCGCGTATTGGAAAAACACGGCCACATCGTCGTAGCAGCAGGTAACGGACGCGCGGCCTTGGCGCAACTCGAAAAGTCAAACTTCGACGTGGTCCTCATGGATATTCAAATGCCCGAGATGGATGGGTTCGAGGCCACGGCGGTTATCCGGAAACAGGAAGAGGCCACCGGAAAGCATCTCCCCATCATTGCGATGACCGCCCATGCCATGGAGGGAGATCGCGAGCGCTGTCTCGCCGCCGGCATGGACGGCTACATCGCTAAGCCCCTCAAGATCGATGATCTGATTCGCACCGTCGCAAAACTGGGAGGGCCTCCCGCCGCCGGCGACGATGGCGATAAGATCAAACCACCGGAACGGGGAGCCGATCAAGATCGCGTCACTCATGGTGCGCCTGAAGGCTCGCCCTCTCGAACCCTTCCTGAAAAGCCAGGTTAACGGCCGCTCGGCGCACCTTTTTTAGCTCTTGCTCCAAGTCGGCGCCAATTCCTGCTTGACTGAGCGCCGATGTGTTCCGCAAAGCCGCAATCCGAGTTTTGAAGAGATTTCAGTTTATGGAAAAAATCACGCGCCGCGTTTTCATCGCACGGACGGCCACGCTGGCGGCGGGGGCTTCGGCACTCACCGCGGACGCCCACGCGCAGCCCGCGACGGCTGCCGTGGACGCGATGGCCAAGCGCCGTGAGACACTTGACGTACTCCTAAAGATTCTTCCGCGCCGCCAAGTGGAAATCACCGGAAGGATGAATGCCTACGACAAGTCGTGGGAAGACTGGCTGAAGCGCACCGGCGAGCTTCCGCCGGATTTCGATGCCATGCCGTCGGCGCCTTTTCTTGCCGATCTCCTCGAAGGCGTCGAGACTCGCGAACAATGGATGCAAAAGCGCCGGGAAATTCGCGCGCAATTTGAGCAGTGGGTTTTCGGAAAGTTGCCGCCCCAGCCTGACAACCTTCGCAGTGTGATGATGGGGACTGAGAAAGATGGGAAACTGGCCATCCGGAATCTGCGCCTCGAGTTCGGTCCTGATCACCGAGGAACTTTGCGTGTGCAGCTCATCATTCCCCCGGGAAAAGGACCATTTCCCGTCTTCCTCACCAATCACCCGCGCACCTGGCCGTGGGTGGCCACCGCGGTCCGCCGTGGCTACATCGGCTGCATCTATTTCGCCGGCGATCCGATTTTTGGCCCAGCCGATGACTCAGATAACTTTATCGACGTCTATCCGGATTATGATTTCTCCTGCTTGGCCCGCTGGGCGTGGGCCGGCATGCGTGCTGTTGATTATCTGCATACGCTGCCCGAGGTCGACAAGCAGAAGATCGCCCTCGCCGGCCACTCGCGAAATGGTAAGCAAGCTTTGCTGGCAGCGGCATTCGACGAGCGCATTGCCGCCGTCATCGCGTCCAGCGGCAACACCGGTGAGTGCGATCCCTGGCGGTACACTACGGAAATGTTCGCGAACGAGAGTCTCGAGCAGATCACCGGTGTCTTCCTTCACTGGTTTCACCCACGACTGCGTTTTTTTTCGGGCCGCGAGCACAAACTTCCCGTGGACCAGCATGCCCTGATGGCTCTGGTGGCCCCCCGCGGCCTTTTTATGTACTCGGCATATACCGAGGACGAGGGGAATCCCTTTGGCATGGAACACGCCTTTGCACCTGTCGAAAAAGTCTATCGGTTCCTTGGCCACGGAGAAAAGGTTTGGTTGAACCTGCGCGAAGGTGAACATTCCACCACTGCGGAAGACATCGGAATTTTTTGCGACTTTCTCGACACGACCTTCGGCCGCCAGGCTTATGCGCGGCGGGAAGTTTGGGTGAACGGCTACACATTTCAACGCTGGAAGACGGTCTCCGGAGAGGCCCTTGATGCTTCGGAGGTGCCAGCCGCGCGCGACCGCGACCTTGCCGAGCACTGGAGTGATGCGACTCGGCAAGCCGTCCTCCAGAGGATCAATTGGGTGATGGGGGACGAGCCAGCGGGGGTACGCTTTCCCGCCCGCCATGAGCTCCAAGGCTCGGTTATGGCGGATGATGGCTGGATAGGCCGCGTACTGGGTCGGCCCTTAAGAAGTCCCTCGATGGGTGCCGTGGGATTGGGCTTTGGCGACGATCTGAAGGCCGACTTCTATTTCCCCATCGACGGCGACGGATCACCACGGGGGAGCCATTGGCCGGTGGTGGTCTGGATGCATCCTTACTCCTATACGAGCGGCTATTCGCGCGACATGGCTCCGTTCTTTGTTTGCTTGTGCAAGGGGGGATTCGCGGTTCTCGCCTTTGACCAAATTGGCTTCGGCACTCGCGTGCGCGATGCCCGGTATTTCTACCAGCGCTACCCGAAATGGTCGCTATTGGGGAAGATGGTTGCCGACACCCGTGCCGCGGTGGATGCGGTTGCCGCGCTTGCTGCCGTTGATCCAACGCGCATCTACCTGGGGGGGTACGCCTTGGGGGCAAAGGTCGGATTGATCACCACCGCAATGGATGATCGCGTCGCGGGCGTCGCGGCGGTTTGCGGCGTCGACGCCTTGCGCCTGAGCGGGGCGGAGAAGGGAACCGAGGGATTGCAGCACTATTCTCACCTGCACGGGTTGCTCCCTCGTCTCGGTTTTTTTGTTGGTCAGGAAAATCGCGTGCCCTTTGACTTTGATGAGGTCCTGGCGGCCGTTGCGCCCCGGCGTGCCTTGATCGTCGCGCCCACCTTGGACCACTACACGCCCCTCGCCGACGTGCAGCTCGAGGTGGATCGAGCCAAAAAGGTGTACGCTCGCCTGGGGAAAGAAGACGCGCTCGAGTTGCAAACACCCTTGGCGTTCAATTCCTTCACGCCCACGATCAAGGACGCAGTCTTGGACTGGTTGGGTAACGCCCGCGGTTGAGTTCTTCACTTTGAGGCCACTGCGGCCTGCAATGAGCTGCCGCGAATGCACTCCCTTTGAGGAAGAACCTGCCCTTATGCGAGATGTCTCTGCTCTCCCGAAATGAGCGGGCGTACCAATATTGGGATGAAGTCCTGAAATATCGCTTTCCTGCATGTTTTTCTTAGTGACCTTTTCACATCGCTTACGTCAAACTTATGTGGTAATCGCACAGGAGAAACAAATGGCGCAGAGCAAGCTCGATCTGCTGCAAGGCACGTTGGACCTGATGGTCCTCGAAACATTGGCGGCCATGGGTTCACTGCATGGCTACGGCATTGCCCGGCGAATTGAGCAGGTGAGTGGCAACGAAGTTCTGCTGAACCAGGGCACCATCTATGCATCGCTGGTGCGGCTTCAGCAACGGGGATGGATTTCCGCCGCATGGGGCACCTCCGAGAACAATCGCCGCGCGAAGTACTATTCCATTACTCGCAGCGGACGCAAGCAGATGGCGCGGGACGCCGCTCACTGGCGCCGGCTCTCCAGCGTGATGGGCCGGGTGTTCGCCATGCGGACGGAAGGAGAGTTGTAATGGGAGCAATGCGGGAAGCCATGAATCGCGCGCGGTCATTTTTTCAGAAGCGGCAGCGGGACGCAGAGCTGGACGTGGAAATCGCCGCGCATCTCGAGATGGCCGTGGAAGAATACACGCGGCAGGGAATGCCTCCGGACGCGGCGCGGCGGCAGGCGCTGGTCCGCTTCGGCGGAGTGCGGCAGGCGACGGAGCGCCAGCGCGAATCACGCGGGCTGCCGTGGCTTGACGTTTTGCTTCAGGATTTCCGCTTTACGTTGCGCACGCTACGGAAGGACCGCTCCTTTTCGCTGATCGCCGTGTTGATTCTGGGCCTGGGGATTGGCGCCAACATCGCCGTCTTCAGCGTGGTGTATACGATGCTTCTGCGGCCGTTGCCTTTTCCGCATCCCGAGCAATTGGTCCGCATCTTGACGAAACATCCCACGGGTGGAGAATCAGGCATGACCTATTCCGCGGACGCTACCGAGGAATACCAGCGTCGAAACCACTCACTGCAAGAGGCGTCGGGTTACTTCGCCTTTTCCGGTCCCGACAACATGAAGCTGATCGGAAAGGATCAGCCGCGGCCAGTCACCGGTCTGGCGGTGGGTGAAAACTTCTTTCACACGCTGGGCGTCGAGCCCGTGCTAGGACGCCAGTTTCGGCAAGAGGAGTGCGTACACAATGGCCGGCCGGTGGCACTGCTGAGTCACGCTTTCTGGGAGAGGCAATTCGACGGCAATCCGGCCTTGGTGGGGCAAGCCATCAACTTGGATGGCACGGCGGTGACGGTGATTGGCGTGCTGCCGGAAACGTTTGACTTCGGGTCGGTTTTTTCGCCCGGCGCGAAAATCGATCTCTTCACACCCGCCATCCTGGATGACATGCGCGACTGGGGAAACATCATGGCACTGGTGGGCCGCATGAAGCTGGGAACGACTCTTGCGCAAGCCCAGGCTGAGGCCGACCTGCTTTTTCCGCATCTTGATTTCAACGCCAAGCATCCGGAATACGGAGGAGGGTATACCGCCAGGGTGCTGGGCCTGAAGGATCATGTCAGCGGAAAGCTGCGGCAGTCGCTGATTGTGCTGTGGTGCGCCGTGGGGATGATTCTGCTGATCGTCTGCGTGAACCTCGCGAACCTGCTGCTGGCGCGCGCGGCGGCGCGGAGCAAGGAGTTCGCGATGCGCAGCGCACTCGGCGCCGGCAGAGGCAGGCTAATTCGCCAGTTGCTCACCGAAAGCCTCACCTTATCGCTCGCGGGGGCGGTCGTGGGTCTGGTCCTCGCTTGGGCCGTCACGCGATATCTTGCCCACCAGGGATCGATTGCGTTGCCGCTGCTCGCCAGCGTGCGGATTGACGGGGCCGCGCTGGGATGGACGATGCTGATTGCCGTCGTTGCCGCGGTGCTCTTCGGTCTTGTTCCGGGGCTCAGAATATCCAGCGGCAATTTGCAGGAGGCGCTGAAAGATTCCGGCCACGGCACGAGCGAAGGAAGGAAGCACGAGGGGATGCGCGCGGCACTGGTGATCTCCGAGTTGGCGCTGGCCTCGGTGCTGCTGGTCGGGGCCGGGTTGCTGCTGCGCAGCTTTCTCCGCATTCTCGATGTCGATCTGGGCTTCCAGCCGAGCAGGGCCGCGGTGATTAGCGTGGACTACAACGACGGAAACGATCCGGCGAAGAGGGGAGCGATCTGGCAGGACGTCATCAGAGGGGTCGAGGCCATCCCCGGCATTGAGACCGCCGGCATATCCGACTTTATCCCGATGAGCACCAACCGCTCGTGGGGAATTTCCGCCAAAGGCAAGGAGTATCGCCCTGGAGAACTTCCCGGCACGTTTGTGTACATTGTTTCGCCGGGTTACCTGGGCGCGATGGGAATGCACCTGGAGAGCGGCCGCGACATCAGTTGGGATGATGGCCCCAAGAACGAAAAGGTAGTGATCGTCAACCAGACTATCGCTCGCCGCCTCTGGCCGGGCGAGGATCCCCTAGGACGCATCTCGCAGGTGAACGGCTCCGATGCCAAGGTGATCGGCGTGGTTGCCGATGTTCACGAAAGCACGGTCGAAGGCACCGCGGGCTGGCAGATGTACCTTCCGGCAACTCAGTGGGGGCCAGCGGAAGCTCAACTGGTGGTGCGCACGAAGCTGCCGCCCGATGCCCTTGCGGCAAGCGTTATGAGCACGCTGCGCCAGATCAATCCGGGACAACCCGCCACGCAGTTTCGGCCGGTTCAGCAATTGGTGGACCATGTGGTATCGCCCCGCCGTTTCTTTGTCTTACTCGTAGCCTTCTTCGCCGCGCTGGGACTGACGCTGGCTTCGCTCGGCATCTATGGCGTGATTTCATACTCGGTCACCCAGCGAACCCAGGAGATCGGCATCCGCATGGCACTCGGCGCCACCCAGACGCAAGTGCAGATCGGCGTCATGGGGAAAACGCTGCGGCTGGCGCTTGTGGGAATCCTCGTGGGTATCGTTGCGTCATTCATGGTGGCGCGGTTGATTTCGACTCTCCTGTTCGCGACCGCCCCCACTGATCCGGCAACGTTCCTGGGAATGATTCTACTTCTTGGCGCCGTTGCCTTCATCGCGGGGTATATCCCGGCGCGAAGGGCATCACGGGTCGATCCGATGAATGCGCTCCGCACCAGTTGAGTATCCGTGTCCTGAAACCACTCACGACGCGCCCTTCATGAGCTTCCCGTCGAGTACTCCAAATCTGGTACTTTCGTGAGTTGCTTTCAGAAACCTCCTCCGCTATTATCTTCATCAATATGAGGGTTAACTTATCCTGCCTTTCCTCCCGGGCAGGTTGTAGTTGCCAAGGAGATCATGCCACTTTCATGGAAACAAGTTGTCCTGCACACAGGACAATGCCTCAACCGAAAACTTACTTTTATCCTACTGGCTTTTTCTGTCTTCGGCTGTCTCTCTGCTGGCGGGCAAGAGAAGAATAGTCCTCCGCAGAGTTTGCCAGTCCTGACGACCATACAGGAAGTCCGGGACCTTCCTTCGGAAAAAGCCCGCTTGGGTTATCCGATACATATCCGGGCGGTCGTGACTTATGCCAACCGGCCGAATGCGGATCTCTTCGTACAGGATGCCAGCGGTGGCATTTACGTGAACGAAGGACAATTTACGGTTGATTACCACTTCGGCCAATTCCTGGAGATCGAGGGCATCAGCGGCCCTGGAGATTTTGCTTCCCAGATCGAGAAGCCGAATATCCGGATCCTGGGTGAAGCTCCTCTACCAGCCCCCCAAAAGGTCTCCGGTGAAGAGTTTACCACGGGGGCGATGGACAGCCAGTATGTGGATCTCGAGGGGGTCGTAAAGTCGGCAGCAGAAAATCAGGGAGGCCTGTTGCTGCACGTGGCCTCGGGGGCCGCCAATATTCACGCCTTCGTACTGGACTACAAGCCCATTCCGCAGGGTTTGGTGGGAGCCAAAGTCCGCCTCCAGGGGGCATCCGGCGGGTATTACAATCCTCGAAACCAGTTCCTGGGAGCACTCCTTCTCGTGCCGGGATTGAAGAACCTCATCATCGAAGCTCCGGCACCTGAGGACCTCTTTTCGATCCCGGTCCGCCCCATTCACATCGTTCTGCGGCTCGGCCCGGCCTCGGAATTTAACCGGCGCGTGCATGTCCAGGGAGTTGTTACCCTCCAGGACCCGGGAGAAGTGATTTATATCCGGGATGCCGGGGAGGGTCTGGAAGTCGAGACGCGCCAGACGACCCCTTTACAGATAGGCGATCGGGTTGATGTGGTGGGGTTCCCGGCGGTGGGCGGTTACAGCCCCATTCTGCAAGATGCGGTATACCGCAAGATCGGTACGAGCGAGGTGCCTGCGCCGCCCTTGGTAACGGCGGAGCAGGCCGTTTTAGGCAGTTACGATTCGGAGCTGATCCGAATCCAAGGGCGATTACTGGGGACCTCCCAGCGCTCCAGCCAACAGGATTTGACGATTGCCGCAGGCAACGTCATTGTGGCGGCCGAACTTAATGGGGCGGCAGATAACCAAGCCGTGGAGCAGCTTCGAATCGGTAGTCTGGTGCAATTGACAGGGATTTGTGCTGTCAGGGTTAATGAGAACCGCAGCCCCGTCGGCTTCATGGTGCGCCTCCGCTCGCCGGAGGATATCGCGGTGTTGCAACAGGCGCCGTGGTGGAATCTCCGGCGCACGCTGATCCTCTTAGCCTTCGCGGGCTTGTCGGTGATTGGTATCCTCGTTTGGGTCCGCATGCTCAGGCGGCGTGTGCAGCAGCAGACCGAGATCATTCGGGCCGCCCTGGAGTCCACCGCGGACGGAATTCTGGTCTTGGATGCCACGGGGAGGATCGTCACCTACAACGCGAAGTTCGCCGAACTTTGGGGCATCCCTAAGTCGGATCTTGTCTCGGGTGACGACCGCAAGTTTTTGCAAATCATTTTGCCCCAACTGAAGGATCCGGACGCCTTTCTGGGGCGAGTACGGAGCATGGACGCGGACGTGGAAACCAAGTGCGACGACCTGGTTGAGTTTCGGGATGGCCGAGTCTTCGAAAGGCATTCCGAGCCCCAACGCGCTTGGGGAAGAAACATCGGCCGGGTCTGGGGATTCCGCGACATTACCGAACGTCGTCGGGCGGAAAAGGCGCTTCAGGAAAGCGAGGAACGTTATCGCCTCCTCTTCAAGCGAAATTTGGCGGGCGTCTACCGCGCCAACCTTGCCGGGCAAATTTTGGATTGTAACGAAGCCTGTGCGCGCATTTTCGGATTTTCCAACCCGCCAGAGTTGTTGGCGCTGAACGCCGCCGAACTCTATATCAATCCGGCTGGCCGCTCGGGATTCATTTCACGCCTCCAGGAACGTGGCTCGGTGTCGAATCTTGAACAATGCCTGAGGCGAAAGGACGGCAACCCCGTATGGGTCCTGGAGAATGCCACTTTAGTTCAGGATGGCGAGCAGCTCATTGAAGGCAGCATGATCGATATCACCGCGCGCAAGCATGGCGAGGAGGAATTGCAAAAAGCGAAGGAGTCGGCTGAATCCGCGAATCGCGCCAAGAGCGAATTCTTGGCCAACATGAGCCATGAAATCCGCACGCCCATGAACGGTATTCTGGGCATGACGGAACTCGCGCTCGGTACCGACCTGACGGAAGAGCAGCGGGAATTCCTTACCATGGTCAAGTCCTCGGCAGATTCCCTGCTGACGGTGATTAACGAGGTCCTGGATTTCGCCAAAATCGAAGCGGGGAAGTTGGACATTGATGCCATCGAATTCAATCTGCGCGACAGTCTGGAAGAGACCACTCGGATGTTTGCTTTCCCTGCGGACCGGAAGGGCATCGAACTGATCTGCGACGTGGCGGCGGATGTGCCGGATGTGGTGGTAGGCGACCCGACGCGGCTGCGACAGATCGTGGTGAACCTTCTCTCCAACGCCATCAAGTTTACGGAGCGCGGCGAGGTTGTCCTTCGAGTAGAGGGAGAGGCTCTGAATCCGGATGACGCTGTCCTCCACTTCGCAGTCCACGACACCGGGATCGGTATTCCTCCGGAGAAGCAGAAAGTTATCTTTGAGGCCTTTACGCAAGCAGATAGTTCCACCACTCGACGCTTCGGGGGCACGGGCTTGGGGTTGACGATTTCTTCGCGCTTGGCGGGCATGATGCAAGGCCGGATCTGGGTGGAGAGCGAACCCGGCAAGGGAAGCACTTTCCACTTCACGGCGCGATTTGGGCGGGCCAAGTTCGGCGCGCAACCGAAGCGAACTGCGCCAGTGACGTTGCATGGCGTGGCAGTATTGATTGTGGATGACAATGCCACAAATCGGCGAGTGCTGGACGAGACACTCTCCGCCTGGGGGATGAAGACCTGCATCGCCGCGGATGGCTTTCAAGCCCTTCGAGCGCTGCGGCATGCCCGCGAATCTGGATCTCCGATTCAATTCGTTCTGACCGACGCCCACATGCCTGCCCTCGATGGATTCCATTTGGCCCAGCGGATCAAAAGCGATCCGGACCTGGGAAATACACTCGTGACCATGGTGACTTCGGGAGGCCAGCGCGGAGACGCGGCCCGTTGCCGTGAACTGGGGATATCCGCTTATCTCACCAAGCCCGTCCGCCAAGTGGATCTGCTGGAGGCCATTGTCAACGTTCTCAGCTCGAAAGTGCAATTGCCGGAAGCTTCCGTCGTGACTCGACACTCCTTGCGCGAAAGCCGAAGGGGTTTGCAGGTCCTGCTGGCCGAGGACAACATCGTGAATCAACGTCTCACCGCTCACCTCCTGGAAAGCCGGGGTCACCACGTGACCATTGCCGGGAACGGACGCGAGGCATTGGATTTTCTGGAGAAACAGGACTTTGACTTGGCCCTGGCCGACGTGCAGATGCCCGAGATCGATGGGCTCCAGCTTACACGCGCCATCCGGGAGAAGGAAAGGAATACCTCGAGCCATTTGCCCATCATCGCCATGACCGCGTATGCCATGAAGGGCGACCGTGAGCGCTGCCTCGAATCGGGCATGGACGCATACGTTGCCAAACCGGTTAATCCCAAGGAGCTGTTTGAAACCATCGACGGAGTATTTCGCGCCGAGCTTAAATTGGTGCCGGAGCAAGAGCCTGGATCCCGGCACGAGATCCTCAACGAGGCAACCCTTTTGGCTCGATTTGAGGGGGAGCCGGAATTGCTGAGAGATGTCGTTCGGCTCTTCTTAGATGACTGCCCAAAAATGTTGTTCGGCATCCGTGGGGCCGCTGAGCGGGGCGACGCCGCGGAAATGGAGCGGGCGGCGCACAAGATAAAAGGATCGGTAGCGAATTTTGCTGCATCAGCCGCGTATGACGCGGCCTTACGCTTGGAAGTGATGGGCCGCGAGGGCCATCTCGACCAGGCCCCGGAAGCTGTAATGCGCCTCGAGTCCGCTCTGGAAGAACTGAGGCCCGTGTTGCTCGATCTGAGCGGCGCGATGAAATCATGAAAATCCTCGTCGCGGAAGACGATTTGGTTACTCGAAGGATTTTGCAGGCCTACCTGGAAAAGTGGGGCTATGAGGCGGTCGTGGTGGCAGACGGCCATGAAGCCTGGAGGCTTCTCCAGCGGGCCGACGCGCCCCGCCTCGCCATTCTCGATTGGATGATGCCGGGACTCGATGGCACATCGATCTGCCGGGAAGTCAGGAAGCTTAACATCCAGCCCTACATCTACCTGATCCTTCTCACTGCACGGGGCTTCAAACAAGACGTCATCGAGGGATTGGAATCCGGCGCGGACGAATATCTCACCAAGCCTTTCGACCCCTATGAACTGAAGGCTCGCCTGCGTTCCGGCGCCCGGATCGTGGAACTTCAGGATAGCCTGATTCAGGCGCGCGAGGACCTTCGCGAGCAGGCGACTCATGATCCCTTGACGCATCTTTTGAACCGACGGGCCACGGTGGACTTCCTGCTGACGGAATTGAGCCGCGCCCGGCGCGAACAGCAACCGCTTTCGGTGATGATGGCCGACATTGATCATTTCAAGTTGGTGAATGACAAGTTTGGCCATATCCCGGGGGACGAAGTCCTTTGTGAGGTAGCCCGGCGGCTGCGGTCATCCGCTCGCACCTACGACGCCGTCGGGCGCTTTGGTGGAGAGGAGTTTCTGGTCGTGGCGCCGGGGTGCAACATCGCTCCCGGGCTCGTGCAGGCGGAGCGACTTCGGGAGGTGGTTTGCTCCCAACCCATCACGCTCAGGGACCTTTCACTTACGGTCACGATCAGCGTGGGAGTCTCGACCATCCTCGACCCCAAACGTGAGGCCATGGAGGCATTGCTTTGTGCGGCCGATGAGGCTCTCTACCGCGCCAAGGCGGCGGGCCGCAACCGCGTTGAAGGAGAATCCTTCGACCGTGCTCCCGTCCATGAGCCTCCCAATGACTCCATCCCAAATTAGGTCTGAACTTACGTTAATTATGCTAACGTGCATGCATTGCCCCGAGGAGGAATCATGTTCCACCGATTATCGCGCGTCGCGCACGGAACTCTGCTACTTGCCGCCATTGCCCTGCTTCCCTCGGGCTGTTTTCCGCAGACAGATTCGAACCAGCCGATTAAGGTTGGCATCATTGGCCTCGACACCTCGCATGTGATTGCCTTTACGAAGGCCTTCAACGACCCTTCGGATAAAGACTACGTTCCAGGCTTTCGCGTGGTTGCGGCCTTCAAGGGAGGCAGCCCCGACGTGGAAGAAAGCCGGAAGCGCGTGGACAAGTTCACGGATGAACTGCGCGATCAGTGGAAGGTCGAAATCGTGGACGACATTCCCACGCTGTGTAGCAAAGTCGATGCGGTGCTGCTGGAGAGCGTGGACAGCCGTCCACACTTGGAGCAGGTGAAACCGGTCTTCGCCGCCCACAAACCCCTGTTCGTCGACAAGCCGCTGGCCGGCAGTTATAAGGACGCCAAGGAAATTTTCGAATTGGGCAAAGCGACGGGCGTGCCTTGGTTCACCGCCTCCAGCCTGCGCTTCTGGAAGGAAACGGTACGCCTGAAGAACCCTGAGGGCATTGGCCAGGTACAGGCGTTTGACGTTCTGGGCCCCACGATCCGGGAGCCGCACGTCCCCTCGATGTTCAATTATGGCGATCACGCCATTGAGATGCTTTACCAGCTTATGGGACCGGGATGCGAATCCGTAACTCTTCAGACCTCGGGGAGCCAGGACGTTGTAGTGGCGAAGTGGAAGGACGGACGCCTGGGGGTGATGCGCGGATTTAGCAGCGGCCTTTACGCTTTTTCGATTACCGTGTACGGCGACAAGGGAGTGCTGCACTCGGAAGAGAAACCCGAGGGCTATGGCGCGCTGTTGGTAGAGATTGGCAAGTTTTTCAAAACCCACGTGCCTCCTGTCGACCCGAGCGAATCTCTTGAGGTTGTCGCGTTCATGCAGGCTGCCGAGGTAAGTCAATCTCGCGGCGGAGTGGCCGTTCCTCTTAGCGAAATCATGAAGTGAAGCAGCCGCCACGGAATCGCCACTTCGTGGCGCGCCGTCGAGAGGCCAAAGCTCGGACTGGTAAAGACCCGCAGAGGGCATCACTCATACCTCAGGGCAATCATGGGATCGACCTTCGTCGCTCGGCGCGCGGGAATATAGCTGGCCAGGAACGCCGCCAGGGCCACGAGTGCCGGGGCAAGAACGAAGATCCCGGTGGGATGGACGCTGAACCCCTCAAACGCGGCGCCAAACAGGTGGGGAAGCGGGTAAGCGACGGCAAATCCAATGGCTAAGCCGATGGCGGCAAGCCGCATCCCTTCTCCCACGACCAGCCTCAGTACGCCTGCTCTCCCCGCCCCGAGCGCCATGCGGATTCCCATCTCGTGAGCGCGCTGCGTTACGCCGTGGGCGATGATTCCATAGATTCCTACCGCCGCCAGAGTCAACGCCAACGCCGCAAAGATTCCCAGCAGTTCTCCCATCAAGCGGTCTCCTGCCGCTCCTCGGGCGTCGATCAACTGAGTCATCGACATTACGTTGCCCAGCGGCTGGTCTTTATCCACGGACCAAACCGCAGCCCGCACAACGGACGCCATGGCAGCAGGATCGCCCTTGGTTCGTACGACTAAGGTCATTTCCCCTGAAGGCGCTTGGACATCGGGCAGGTAGATCTGCGGATTAAAACTTGGCTGACCAAAGTAATCCTTCACATTTCCGACGACGCCCACGATCTCAAGCCAAGGGGAGGGAGCTCCGCTCTCAGTCTCGATGCTGAGATGCTGCCCTACCGCGTCGACCTTGGAAAAGAAGCGGCGGGCAAAAGCTTCGTTGACCAGAGCCACGGGCGGTGCGCTCCGCTTATCGAGTCTCGTGAACGCGCGCCCTCGGGTCAAAGGGATTTCCATCGTGCGCAGATAGTCTGGGCTGACGGTGTACTCTCGAGCTTGCGGACGTTCTTTCGCCGGCGTTGCTGGCGGCCCCTGGATGCTGAAGGGAACGTTCCCCGCGTCGGCCGCGAGTGGCAGACTCCCGGCAGCCGCAGCGGAGACTGCGCCCGGAAGGCTCTCCAGCTTCTCCGTCACCTGTTGGAAGAAATCGGCCTGTTGCGATGGGCGGCCGTATTTGGCGCGGGGCAGGGAAACCTTCGCCGTCAGCAATTCTCGCGAATCGAAGCCGGGGTCGGCGCCTATGGTTTCGAGAAAACTCTTGATCATCAACCCCGCGCCGGTAAGCAACACCAGTGCCAACGCGACTTCCGCGATGACGAAGACCCGCCGCACCCTGTCGCGGGCGACGCCCACGCCTCCCGCCCGGCCGCCTTCTTTCAGAGTCGACTGAAGGTCGGATCTTGAGACCTGTATCGCGGGCACCAAGCTGGAGAGCAAAACTGTGAGCAGCGAGAGGCCGATCGTGAAGACGAGGACACGCGTATCGATACCGAAGTCGAGAGATCTGACCCACTCGTTGTAACTGAGAGCCGCGTGGAGAATGTGGATTCCCCACCAGGCGAGAAGCAAGCCCACGCCCGCGCCGGCGAGCCCCATGAGGATGTTTTCCGATAGGAATTGCCGAACCAAGCGCACGCGCCCGGCGCCCAACGCGGAGCGCACTGCGATTTCGTGCTTGCGGCCAGCACCACGCGCTAGAAGCAACCCGGCGATATTGGCGCACGCAATCAACAGCACCAGACCCACGGCGCCCATCAGCATCATCAGGGCGGGCCGAATGTAGAAGTCCTGGATCACAAATTCCTGGAGCGACAGCAGCCTTGCTTCCCAGCCCTTGTCCGCGTCCGGATAGCTCTGCTCCATATGCCGGGATATTGAGGCCATCTCCGCCTGCGCCTGGTTATCTGTCGTCTCTGGCTTAAGGCGTCCGAAAACGAGAAAGGAACGCGTTTGACGTCCGGCAGGACCCAGTTGTTTTTGATCAAACGCGAGTGGAACCCAAACCTGGGTTGGAAAGTCGAGCAGCTTGAAGCTGGCGGGCATCACGGCCAGCACGGTGTACGACTCTCCATTGAGTTTGACGGTCTTTCCCACCAGACTCGGATCCGAAGCAAAGTGATTCTGCCAGAGGCCGTTGCTGAGAATTGCCACGTGGTCACGGCCGTGCTCGTCCTCACCGTCGACAAAGGTGCGTCCCAATAGAGGATTGACACCCAACAGGTGGAAAAAGTTGGCGGAGGCTCGCATGCCGGCGACGTGCTCCGGCTCGTCGTGTCCGGTCAGGGTGAAGTCGTCCCAAGGCTCGACGGCGGCCATTTCTTCAAAGGTCTGGCTGTCTTTTCGCCAATCGAGAAAATCCGGCGCGGAAGCGAGATGCTCAGGGTTACCGCCCCAACCCTTCGCTCGCTCAACCGGGAGAACCATCATTACCTTGTCCGGGTCACGCACGGGAGGTTTCCTCAGCAAGACACTACTGACGATGCTGAAAATGGCGGTGTTCGCGGCAATCCCCAGTCCCAACGTAATGACCGCGACCGCCGTGAAGCCGGGGTTGCGTCGCAGTTGGCGCACACCGTAGCGGACATCGGCCATGAGCTCTCCCAGCAAGCGGATCGCAAGCGCATCGCGGCATTCCTCGCGATAGCGCTCATACCCGCCGAATTCTACGCGCGCCTGCCGCTCCGCCACCGCGTTCGGAAACCCCTGCCGTTCCAATTCGTCGGAGCGGATCTGAATATGAGACCGAAGCTCCTCCGCCATTTCGCGTTCGACACGCCGACGCTGGAATACAAACTCAAGGAGTGTTCGCATTGAAGATAAGAGTTTCATACTTCCTCCGGTCGGGAGCGAGCTGCCCTCAACGAGTCAGCCGGGCGATTCCGCCTGGCGGGTTTCGCAGGGGACCGTCTCGGCCCGCACTCCGAAACCTCGCCGCGTCTCTTCTCACCTAAGACGCTTAGGAGTATAGGGCGCGGCTGGGATGGATGTCAAGGGGGCGAGACCAGACGTGAGTGCCTATTGATATGGAGGCCGTGAGGGTGTACCTCCCGCCTGCCATCTACCACGTCCCATCTGCTACTCGCTCCCAGATCAATCGATCCGTTTTGCCTCCTGGTCTCGGCCGCCCTGGTGCAGGATGACTTCCGTTGCGTGGCCCTGGCCGTCGGTCACGAAGGTGACTTGCGCATCGACGACGGTAAGGAAGAAGTCGTGCTCGCTGTCCGGAAAAACTTCGGCCTTGGGCTGTCCCGTGGCTTGGGTGAAAAAGTGATCGCCCTCACGCGTGAACGTAAGAATGAAATCCGGCGCCAGTTGATAGCGTCCCACATAGCCATCGAACAACTTCGGGTCCAACGCGATCACTTTGTGTTCTTTCGGCCTGAAATCCGGCCAGTCATATTCTTTGGCAATAGCGCGGAGAATTTCGCCCATCACTTGGCCGCCGTTGTCCGAATTGGTCATGATGGCGACGCCTTCGCCGGTCGCCGTGTACGCCTGAAGATCGCACTGGTATCCCTGGTTGGCGCCGTTGTGGCCAAAACGCAAGGCGTGACCGGCAGACTCAAGCCCGAATCCGAGGCCCCACTCGGCCTTCTGATGTGTCAGCATTTGGCGCATCGTGGCCTGCGAAAGAATCTTCTTGGATTTTCCCGCGTACTCGTTTTGTATTTCGATAGCGAGCAGCGCCAAGTCGGAAGGCGTTGTCCAAAGACCGGCAGGAGCCATTTCCGGATAAGTGTGCCAGCCCCCTTTCACTGGCTCGCCATTTCCGCGGTACGGTGTTGCCGCCGAGGGCCACAGGTTTTTCGGCAGTGGCTGCTCGTAGGTGCTGTGAGTCATGCCTGCGGGCCGCAGCACCAGCTCAGCAACAATCTGCGGGAGAGGCTTGCCGGTCACATCTATGAGGAGCGCCTGCATCACCACGTAGCCGCCGCCAGAATAGCGCCAGATCGTGCCGGGAACAGTATCCACGCGGATGGGCGACGAGTTGGCGGGCTTCTCCCCGTTCAGGATTTGGATGATGGTGGGCACCGCCTCATCGGACGCATAGCCGGGAAATCCGTGAACGGTCAGGCCAGCGCAATGGCTGAGAATGCGGCGCAGAGTGACTTTATCGTCTTTGGTAAATTCATTCTCAGGCACCTTCCACGTGCGGAGCTTGACGTTCACGTCCTCGTCGAGGCTGAGCGTGCCATCCTGCACCAGCCGCAAAGCAGCGAGCGCCGAGACGGGTTTGCTGATCGACGCGGCCTGAAACAGGGTCTCGGCGGAAACGGGCTTTTTACTGGCAACGTCGGCAAAGCCGTAGGTTCGAGTCCAGAGTATGCGTCCTTGACCAAAGAAAGCGATGCTCACTCCGGGCACGTTGTAGTGCTTCATGCGGTCGGCGATGTTCATCGCTTGGGTGGGTTGCCCGCTGATGATGACCGGGGGCAGCAGGCCATTTTCGATGCGAGTGATGCGTGGGTTGGGGTCGGAACTTTCGGGAGGTTTCTGCGGCGACTCCAGAGCCGCCAGGCCGAGATCACTAGATGACGCGAGCGTGCCCGAAGAAAGTCGAGAAACAGCGAGCAGCGACAGAAGAATCCCGGCCAAAAGAAAGAGACGTTTTTTCATTTGCCTCCTTACCACGCGAATCCTGCTAAGCCCAGTCGCGGTCGCGAGAGATGCCACTAGCGAGCATTTGCTGCACGTGAGCGACGTCGTCGCGGATCTGCCAATCGAACATGCCCACGGCGAGGAAATCGCCACCGTGCTCGAACGCCAAACGGAAACCTTCCTCCGGTTTCACCCGGCCGGCGCCCAGAACTTTGAAGGCAATCCATGGTTTCTTGATCGACCGCATGAAGACGCCGACTTCGGCGGCTTCGCTGCAGTAGTAACTCACGCGGTTGATGGTGACCATATAGAAGTCGGCGTCGATCCTGGCATGAACGCTGGCACGCGCCGTATCGAGCTGGTGGGCGCCGATTCCGGCCATGATTCCAACCTTTTTGAGGCCTTCCACAATCTCTCCGATCTCGTCGACCTTTCCTGCTTTGACCATCTCATCCGCGATTCCGCCGTGAAGGTAAACGGCAATCGCGCCGTTGTCGCGGGAACGCTTGGCGTTTTCAACCGGCGAACCTTGCTCCGGGGCGGAGGTGGCGATCCACTGGAGCGTTCCACCCCTTTCCTTTCTGAACATATTGTAGTGACTGATAATCCGGTCGTCGGCGCGCATCAGCAAGGTGTTGATGCCGTTCTGTTCCGCCAGCGTCAGAGTTTCAAGGATCTTTGCGGTGTTGAAGTACTGCTTCATGAAGTCCGCTTGATAGACGAGTTCACCCGCGTGAGCGATCCCAGAGACCGGATCTCCGCCGATAATCAGCCGTGAAACCTCGTATTTCCCAAACTTCCCGTGTTGCAAACCCTTGACCGGCGCCTTCACGGTGGCTTCTTGCGCGGGGGCCATCATGTGGGCCTCAAGAGCTTGCCGCTCATAACTGATTCCCCCCACCAAGGCGGCGGAAGCCCCCAGAGAATTCCTTAGCAAATCGCGACGACTGCATTTACTCATTCCGGTGTCCTTTCCATGGGAACGACGGCGGGAAGGTGTGAAACGCCCACCTTGCCTCTCCTGAACGGGATGAGCGCAATTCGGGAGCCGTTTTCGAGGACATTTGAAATGTTCAGCCCCTCCGGCCTTATGGTGCCATAAAGGTCACAGGCAGGATTGCCTGTGCCACTTTAATGATCCAGGCTAAACCTTGGGTGTTACATAAGGTCTCCGGTGCTCTCGGATCAAATGGGCGTTCGCTTCCTTATCATGCCCGAAAGTCTCCGTCTTGGGATCGAAGGTCACGTCGCGCCGAAGGTGCGTGCAGACATTTCCCAAGTGGCAAACCGTGGTTGACAGGCGCCCGAGCTCGATGTCGGCGTTGGGCGTTTGGCGGCTGCGCACGCAATCCAGGAAGTTCTTCTCATGCAAGCCGCTCTCGCGGACGTCCTTGGCCGGCTCGCTGGGTCCCGGGCCACCGTCCTGAAAGAAGACTTCCCATCCTTGGTGAGTGAGCACCAGCGTCGCGTCAGAACCGATAAACGCGATTCCTTCGCGATGTCCATAAACCGGATGGTGCGGCGCAAAGCTGCGCAACTCCCAAGTCAGCATCAGGTCGCCGTAGTCGTAAGTGAGAACCTGTGTGTCGGGAACCTCCTTCGCGTCCTTGAGCCAGTAAATCCCGGAATTGCCCGATACGCGGGTCGGAAGGGAATTCTCGATACCCCCGCGCAGGGCCTGAATCCCCCAAACCGCCGCGTCCAGGACGTGTACACCCTGATTGCCCAGCTCGCTATTGCCGTAATCCCAGAAGAACCGCCAGTTGTAATGGAAGCGGTTGATATTAAAGGGCCGTTTCGGCGCGGGCCCGAGCCAGACGTCGTAGTCCACCGTCGCCGGCGGGTCGCCGTCGGGCGGGTTGCCGATCGTCGGACGCAATTGGCACTCCCAGGTATTGATTTCGCACACTTTGCCGAGTTTTCCCGTTTTCAGGAATTCGATGGCGCTTTGGAAGTTCGGCGCGCTCCGGTTCTGCGTGCCCACTTGGCCGATCCGCTTGTATTTGCGCACCGCATCTCGGACCCTTTGTCCATCGTGGATCGTTTGCGTCAGCGGCTTTTCGATGTAGATATCTTTCCCCGCTTGGCACGCCAGGATTCCGATCCGCGCGTGCCAGTGGTCGGGGGTGGCGATGAGGACGGCGTCGATGTCCTTGTCGTCGAGCACCCGCTCGAACTCTTTGGTGGTTCCGGGCGCCTTGCCCTGAGCCTTCTCGAGTTCCGGGTTGATCTTGTCCAGAATCGCCCGGTCAATGTCGCAAAAAGTTTTGAACTCGGCACCGTGAGCGATCGCGCCGAGAGCGTCATTTCGTCCCTGATTTCGACCGCCAATCAGCGCCATCACGACCTTATCGTTGGCGCCGAGCGCGCGCGGGTTCCAATTTAAGAACGATCCAGCGGCAAGCGCCGAAGCTGCGCCAATCCTCTTAACAAAGGTTCTGCGGGTTTCGTCTGCCATAAACTGCCCCCTTCTATAAGAACAAAGAGAATCACTAAAAAGACTGGTCAATATACGCGTTGTCCCGAGCGTCCGCAAGGGTCCGTCGTGTCGCCCGAAGCATAGCGATCTGTAGCCGGTCGAAATCGTTGGTGCCTGACAGGTAAGCTAGGGCCGAACTGGCGTCTCGTGCACGAGAAGGAGACGCGAAAAAGCGAATGGAGCTAGCAATTTGTCGTTCAAAATCTGTATTTTTCTGCAAAATTGCACTCGGTTCGACGTAAATGTCGAAAATTAAGACCTAAAAGTCTGATTTTTTTCAGGCATTGTGTCTTGTGTTCCTTTGTTTTCATAGACATTCCGGCTTCGAACGTATCTAATTAACATCTTTTCTTCCTGCCCAGCGGAATCGGGCCACAGCAGGGGATGGTGTCGGCCTCGACCATTGATCCCTTGGCGGCGTTCAAATCGTTCGCGCGGACGTTCGATAATCCCGGCTTGCTCTGGCGAAAGTTGAGGCGATTTCCTTCTTTTTCTCTCATCCTCTGCTTCCAACGGACTTCTTTCAGCGCGCAACTACCTTTGTTTTCATACCTCCATCGTTTGCGGAAGTTGCGCTTTCGACGCTGGGTCGTGGGGAGTAGTTGGCGGGCTGCCGAGCCAGTTCCGGCGAACTGCTCCAGCACCCCGCCCCCAGTCCCCAGCACCCCGATCCCAGCAGCTAGCCCCGGCGCGTAACTTCATCCAACCGGCTACACTCCACTAGATATGTTGCAAGTTGGCGACCAGAGGCTATGTGAAAAGGGACAAATCTTCCGGTGGGAGAGGATTTCTTTTGTGTTTATGTCGAATTTCGCCGGGGCGCCCTCGCGGGCACCCAACCAGTGGGGCCGAATGGGCCCCCAGGTTGGGCAGGTCTGTTCCGATTCCATCAAGGATCAGACGGCTGAACTGCGCGGCCAGATCGGTCGGCATTCAAGGAGGGTGCGGTGTGCCTGGTTTGGTCGACGATGGAACGGATGGCATCGATGACGGCTTCTGGGGCTTGATCGGGAATGCCGTGATCGCTGTTGGGGACCATGATTTGATGGCCCTGCGAGGAAAGGTGTGCGAGCGCGGGCTGAAGTCGGTGTACCCACGTTTGGTGGAACTGTTCGATTTGCTGAGCAGCGACGGGATCATCGTCAGGCTTCCAGTATTGGAGTGCGGTTAGAACGATGATGGGGATGTTGCCGAGGTCGGTGACCCGACGTGCTGCGGCGTCGATTTCCGGATTGCCGCTGCCACCGCGGAGCTGAAGGGAGCCATTTTGCGTGGCGGCACATGCCTGAACGTTATCGGTTTCGGTAGATTTGACCAGTTGGTCTCGGAGGGCCTGTGTAACGGCGGCGTCCGAGGCGAACTGGGGTGGCACGTCGACGCGCTCATTGCGTGTGGAAAAGCGAATAAGACCGAATCGCGAGGTGATGGGGGAGCTCCAGCAGAAAAGTTGGCGAACGAAGGTCGGCATTCGGTTGATCGGAGCGAGCATGATAGACGGCTCATTCTGGTCGGGATTGGCGGAATCGACGAGGACAAGACCCGCGACTTCGGCAGGGAATCGGCCGGCGTAAATGCGTGCGAAATCACCGCCGATGGAGTGGCCGACGAGAATGTAGGGGGCGGGGACCGGAGCGCGCTGAAGGAGTTCGTGAAGGTCGTGTGTGATGGAGGCGCTGGTGGGCGGAGCGGGCGCAGGATCGCTCCAACCTTCGCCGGCACGGTCGTACCAGCAAAAGCGAGTGAACTCGGCAACCTTCGGCTGGACTTTGCGCCAGTTGTAGCCGCCATAACCGCCGAAACGACCACCAGCACCAGGCATGATGATAACGGCGGAAGAACCTTCCCCGGAGCATTCGATGTTGAGAGTACGGCCGCCAATATCGACGGCACGGCCGATGCGAAAGCGATGCTGAGCGTCACGGTTGCGGCCAAGTTGCTCGTACGTGAAGCCAACGATGGCGAAAAGCGCTATGAAGGCTGCGACCGAGGCGAGTCCGCGTCCGATAGAGCGGCGGAGAGTTAGCGGCATGCGAAACTCCGAAAGCGTCTCATGGACAGGAGGCCCACTGCGCTGTCCCCCCGCACTCCGAACATTGTTGATCCTGGCTCATGAGAATATTGCAGAATACGACGATTGGTGCAATTCAGAAATTGGAATTTGTTCCGGCAGTCGAGGCGGCGCGGGCGAGGCGAGCGAAAGAAACCCCGGCCTGTGCGATGCGCGCCACCGGCATCGCTGGAATCATCATTCCTCGCAAACACCGATTCCGCTTGCAAGGGGATAATCGGGGGCTCCGCATCTGATTCCGCGCCAATTTCCTCGCACCCGCGCCAACTGGATGCGTTATAATGTTAGCCGCTCAGGGCGAGCGTAGCGTGAGGCTTTATCCCGGCAATTGGCGATCTCAAGGCTGGCGCTACAGATCAAGGCGTTTTCCGAACGTTCACTCTAGGATCGGGAAAGTCCTGTCGATGTTCAGGCTGGACGCAGACAAGAAAGTTCATTTCTGCGATGGAGTCACGCGCCGTGACTTTCTTCACGCTGGCGCACTCGGGTTAATGGGCCTGACTCTGCCCGAGTTCCTCGCGCTCAAGGCGTCCGGCGCGGTCAAGTCCGACAAGGAGATCAACTGCATCCAGTTGATGTTGGTCGGGGGGCCGAGCCAGCTCGATACCTGGGACATGAAGCCGGACGCGCCCGCCTCCATTCGCGGTCCCTACAAACCCATCAAGACCAACGTTCCCGGCATCGAAATCTGCGAAATTTTTCCGCGCATGGCCAAGCACGCGGACAAGTTCGCCTTGCTGCGATCCTGTTACCACACGGCGGCGGCGGTTCACGATACGGGCTGCCAAATGATGCAGACCGGAAGGTTGTTCCAAGGCGGTCTCGAATCGCCCAACTACGGCTCGGTGCTGAGGTTTTCGCGCGGCCCGCGCGGCGACATGCCGCCCAACGTTTTGATCCCGTACATCATTGGCGAACTGGGCGGCAACCTGCCCCACGGCGACAGCGCCGGTTTCCTGGGAAAAGCGTACGACCCCTTCGTCCTCAATGCCGACCCTTCCGACCCCAATTTCCAAGTGCCCGACATGCTGCCGCCCGATTACATCTCGGCTGTGCGTGTTGACCGCCGGCGCAGTTGGCGCCAGGTCATCGACCAGTCGGTGCAATATTTTGAGGACACCAACCAGGACGCCAAGTTGATGGATGCCAC
>CAZCVY010000017.1:0-43404 GCA_964501985.1 uncultured Acidobacteriota bacterium
AAGAGAGCGTTAACCGAATTCCAAGAGCATTACCACGCCGAAAGAAATCATCAGGGGAAAGGGAACAAGCGGCTGTTTCCTCAGCCCACTCCACTGAAATCTTCCCCTCGTGGGAGGGTTCGATGCCAGGAGCGATTAGTTTGGCTGCTCAAGTACTATCAGCGTGAGGCGGCACGAGTAGGCAGGTGGAACTGGGGACAGTGGCAATTGGGGCTACCCTCGGCGTCCCGAGCCGGGGGGTGAACCGCTCTCGACTCGTCAGCGGCCGAACCAACGAATACGCTCGAACTTGACTGCCAATCTAACCAAGTACCTGCCTGATCGGCCTGCTTAAATTGTCAGAGAAAATATTGATCGCATTTTGCGGGTGCTTTCGGATCACGGGCCAGTTTTTCGACCTTACGACCTTTCGATTAGGTCTATCCAATCCCATCATTCTCCCGCGTACCCTACAGAAATAGACACCAAGATGTCGGCGCCTATGGTGGTGAAGATTTGCGTCTGAGTTTCAAGAGTCCCCCCGTTCCTTGCAGCCTCGACATCGTGCCGTTAGTCTAATGCAACTTGATTTATATCTCGGCGTCACTTTCACCAGCACCCTTATCGGACGTGTCCCCACGAAGTTCACCTTCGGTAGCAATCGAAAAGACTCTTGCCGTTGGAGGGTTCTCGCCACTTCGAGGCGAGAAGATTCTTGTAGCGAAGCAGGTCACCAGAAGATGATACCTAACAAAACCCAAGCGTATGGAAATTGTCACCCGTGCTTTGAGCCCGTCTCGCAAACTCGCTGGCAGCGAGACGGGCATCCACACCCGCAGGCCATAGGAGTGAGCGAGTCGTTCGCGGACGATCCGAATCCCGGCTCCGGAATTACGTTACCTAGTGATCGGCCCGTTCCGATAAACGCTCGTAAGCCTGCCGATACGGAGGAACCTGGGGATTGAGTTGGTAAGCGGCCCGATATTCCTGCAAGGCACCATCGCGGTCGCCAATCTTCTCGAGCGCCATCCCGAGGTTGTAATGAACGAGATGGTTTGCGGGGTTTAGCCGCAGCGCTTCGCGATACTCCGCAATGGCGCCGTCACGATCACCTTTTTGTCCGAGCATAGCGCCAAGGTATATATGAGCAGTCTCGTCCTTGGGGTCCAAGCGTAGCGCTTTGCGTTCCTCTACGATGGCGCCATCCCAATCATCTTGATTTACCAGCGCTAACCCGAGGGTCAAGTGCGCAGTTTCGTCATTCGGATTCAATCGCAGAGCCTCGTGGTACTCCGCAATCGCCGCATCGAGGTCGCCCTTTTTGGCGAGGCCAAGGCCGAGGTCACGATGCGCATCGGAATCTTTGGGATTCAAGCGCAGCGCCTCGCGCTGCTCCGCGAGCTCGCCATCCCAATCGCCCCGGAGTCCAAGCGCAACGCCGAGATCGTGATGCGCCATCTCGTCGTCGGGGGCCAATCGCAGCGCCTCGCGATATTCTGCGATTGCTTCGTCAACATCGCCCTTCTCCTTGAGTGCTGTCCCGAGGTTGACGTACGTCAATTCGTTTTGGGGATTCAGGCGCAGCGCTTCCCGATACTCCGTAATCGCCGCATCCACTTCGCCTTTGGAAGCGAGCGCTACGCCCAGGGCAAAGTGCGCCTTTGCATCCTCGGGCTTGAATTGCAGGGACTTTTCATACTCTCTCGTGGCCTCATCAAGACGGTTCATGCTGGCCAGGGCGAGGCCCATGTGGTAGTGGAGGTCGGCGGAATCGGGGTCATACTGCAAGCCCCGCTCGAAGGTGAGAATCGCTCGACTCGACTGTCCCGCCGCCAGTAGGGCACTGCCGAGGTTGGAGTAAACATTGAGGAACTCAGGGTTCAGTTCTATTGCTTTCTCAAACTCGGGGATCGCTTCCAAAGGCTGGCCCGCCCGTGTGAGGGCGTTACCTAAGTTATTGCGGATCCGGGCATCATCAGGATTGGTCGTGAGGAGTTTTTTCCAGCCGATGATCGCTGCGTCGGTCTGACCTTGGTTTGCCAGTTCCATGACGCGGTCGAATTCCTTGTACATGTCAACCGCTGGTGTATTAATCTCAAAAATACCATCTTGGTGTATGTTAACAAACTCCGGAATATTCACAGCGCGATTCGCCGCGGTCGAATTGTCAATCAGGATCGCGGGGCTGTCGCTGCCCTCCGCATCAAGGTGCGTCAGAAACATTTGCGTGTAAGGCGTACGGCTCTTGGAGGAGAAAACCAGCCAACGGCCGTTGGGTGAGAAGCTGTGCCAGGAGTTCATCAAGGACGTGTTGCAGCGCATCCGCCGCGGCACTCCGCCCGTCGCGGGCACAATGTAAAGGTGGCTGTCGGGCCGCATCAACTGCGCATTACGTGCCTGGACCCAAACAATCCAGCGGCCATCGGGCGAAACCTTGGGAAAACTATTGCTCATGCCGTTGTGCGAAGCGCCCGCGATCGGCTCCGCCTGGCCACCTTTCCCGTCATTGAAGGGGACCCGGTAGAGGTCGTACTGGATCTGTGGCTCCTCCGGGTCGTTGGCATGCTCGGGCATCTTATTGCCTGGGGGGTAGGGGTCCTTAGCATCCGCCCGGGCAAAGACCACGTATTTGCCGTCAGGACTCCAGACGGCGTTGGTTTGCACGTAGCGTGGATCATCCGCCCCGGGCAAGGGCTGCTTGCGGCCCGTCGCGCGATTGTACCACGCTACGATGCTGCGCGTGGGGTAGAACACCTGGAGGAATCGGTAGTCCTTGAAATTCACGGTGAAGTAGCCCGTGGAAAGGTCCTGGGTCTGTCCCCGGTAATTGGTCAAGATGTAACGGCCGTCCGGCGAGACTTGGGACATAAAACCGATTCGCGAAGTCGAAGGCGTTTCGTCCCGGAGAGAACTCCACGAGATCACATCCTGATTGCGGATGGACATTAGCGGTTTGACGGGAACGATCGCATAGAGACCCTTATTGTTAACAGGGCCGTCGAGATCCATCCCCATGATTTTGCCGTCGAGGGAAAACGAATGACAATTGCCGCAGGTAGGCATCTCCTTCAGAACGATGCGGCTCTCGGGTTTTGCAAGGTCCCGCAGCCGCCACTGCACCAGGTGGAGCGCAGCAGGGGCCAGCGGCTTGATAAATCCCTTTTCCGTTTCGGAAGGCATCAATGGCACGTCGCGATAAAAAATGGGGGCGCCAACGGGATCCCGGGACGTGCGGAGGGTCGCTTGCCCGCTCGAGACGACATGTCGCTCGTCTTGCCGGTTGAACCCGCGAATGGTCACCGCCGCGGGCTCCGCCACGGAATGCTTCTTTATCGCCTCCCAAACCTCGGCGGTGGGAATCCAGGTATGCGCCGCGGCCTGCATCGGCGTGAGCTTGGGTAATTCATTCGAGGAAGAAACGCAACGTGGGTCAATCTCGCCAATCACCAGTCGCTCGCCGGCAGATTGGAAGTGCATTTCAGCCGAGCCATCGCGGAAGGCGATTTCGATCTGCCAGATATTGGCATCCTGGCCGGCATCGCGCCAGATGAACGTTGGCGGGGTAATTTCGGGAGGAAAAATCGAACCGTCCAGGGGATAGTCAATCGTGATCTGGGACAGGTGCGAGGCCACGACATCTTGCCCGCTTTTCGTCGGCGCTGCTGCCCCCGCGCCGGCCATCGACAAGGCGGCAAGTATTGTACCCAGCGTGAACAGAGTGACGCCGTTCCTGGAAGGATGGGTACAGCGCTGAAGGGATCGGCTTGGCTTCTCCTCCACCATGAGTCTACCTCCAAAGGGTCTTTACCGTGTTTAGAGCCGCAAAGATCCAGATGGGGGATAACATCCGCAAGTTTGCTTCCAAGGCTTAGAATAAAACCATGTTTTGTTAAGATTGGGGTAGGTGCCCCATTTCAACCTGGCAATCCCCGGATTCTCCGACAAAATTCTCCGCACTTCGAGTTTCGGCATCCTCAGCAACACCTATGGAACACCCCGCGAGATTCAGTTCTCGCGGAAATTGCGTCTCTGATTTTCGCTGCAGATCTAAAGAAGATTGGCATTCCCAAGATTTTGCTTGGCAACCCGTTAGGGTTTAGTTGGAGGGGCATCATCCTGGGTGAAGGGGTATTGCGCGGTTTCGCGCTGATGTTTTTGCGTCCCGCTAGCCCGCTGCTTCTGCAGCTTGTTGTAAAGCACAAGTTCTTCCTGGCCACGCTCCTTGTTGCCGGCGTGGACGTAAGCCTGCGCCAAACGGTAGTGGGCTTCGGGGTCATCAGGGTTGAGTTGGGCAGCAGCCGTAAACTCCGGAATGGCTTCCTGATCGCGATGCAGGTCTTGAAGGAGTACGCCAAGCTGAAGGTGCGCGTCGCCCAGGCGCGGGTCCACGGAGATCGACTTGCGGAGGAGAGCCTCAACCTCCGCCAGGTCCACCGTCCCCTCCCCTCCCCCCCGCGTGCCTTTCCAGCAACTGAGGGCGTAGTAATAATAAGCGCGGGCGTTGCCAGGGTTGGTTTCTGTGAACCGCTTCATGCGCTTCGTCACCTCGCTCGCCTTCACCACCGAAACGTTATACATCTTGCCGAGAAACATATAGGGCCGCGGGTCCGCAGGATTCAGGTCGGAAGCGCGGCATATCGCCCCAATCGCGCCATCGTATAAGTTTCGGGAATAATAGGCGATGCCCAAGTCGATGTACATTCGCTGAGAGTTGGGATAAAGCGCGACGCCGCGCTTTAGAACTTCAATAGCAGGTTCAAGGGTATCGTGGAGGAGCAGTTCGTTCCCCCAATCGAAGAGGTTGTTCTCGCTGGAATCCAGGTTCGCGGCAAGCTGGAAGTCCCTGATTCCAGAGGTTGGATCGCCCAGCGCCTCCTCTGCCTGCCCGAGAAGATGGTGGATTTCGGCGGTGTCCTTCCGCCGGAGCATCTCCTGCAAGAGGGATCGCGCCGGGCCAGGGCTTTTGGCCTCGAGATAGGCACCTGCGAGATCGTACCCGTTGGCATCGTCATCTGGCTTCAACCTATGGGCTTCGTCGAGATAAGAAATACCTGTTTTCAAATCACCCACCGACCGATAATACTCTCCAAGTTGATGATTAGCATCGAAGCTGCCCGGGTCGCGCCGGAGGGCTTCTTGAAGCTCACGTTCCATCCTCAAGGCATCGGGGCTTCCCGGCACTCGGGCGGGAATCTTGGACGCGCTACCGCTCAGGCTGGGGCCCTCATTCAACAATCGTTGCGGGGTCTGCGCTTGGGAGGAGTACCCGGCTGCATCGATTGTGGTTTTGACGGCACTGGCCTTGAAGGTGTTGTCGTCATAATAGCTGGGCTCCGGCAAGGCGGGAGGCACATGGACTGGGCCCGGCAAAGTTATGGGGGTAAGATGAAAGTCTACGGTTATGGAGGTTCCGCCCGCAACGGGGATGGCAGCCTGCGTCATCGCCTGATAACCTGAAGCTTCGGCGGAAAGGGTGTAAGTGCCAGGCTCGACTGTGGGAAAAGAGTAACACCCTTTTAGGTCGGCGACAACAGATTGACGGCTGCCATCAGCCGCTGCCAGTGTCACCCTGGCGCCGGGAATCGGGCCTGGGGAGGGGCCGGCTACGGTTCCCATCACTATGCCTTTCTCCCCTGCCAAGACGCAACCCGCTCCCACCAGGGAAGTCAGTAGCCAGCCCAGAAGGGCGGCTCGGATTTGTGCATGCGCTAGGTGTTGGGGGGTGGGACGGGGCTCAGCGGCAGGGGGAAAGGCCCCTCCGCTTGAAGAGTTTCTCGCCCCGAAGTGGTTTATCCTCACCATCGGCATTTCGTGCCCGGCGCCAGCGGAGCAGCATCTTATTGTAACATTTGGGAACGCAAAAAGCCTGGCTCACATAGAAAATGCGCAGGGGGAACTGCACACGGGCAGTCCCGGGGGCGCAGGGAAGCCTCTTATCCATTCTTCGCACGATGGCTTGTAAGCCTTGAAAACCCGTCTCAAAGGGGGGAATATATTTGGTGCGGGGCGAGGAAGACTCTTCCTTTCAGGTTTGCGCGGGGCGCGATTCTCGGGGCCGGGGATGCACATTATCGGCAAACGAGTTCTCAGATTTCTTGGGACTGCGGCATGCTTTGCGGCCGCTACCGCCGGAGGTTGGCCCCAAGCCACCGGCCCCATCGGAGTGCCCCTGACGACCGAGGAGCACGTCCGCTATTCAGGTTGGTGGCCCACCAAGAACACACCGCTGCGAGAGGAGTATGTGGGCCCGGCGGCCTGCGCTGAATGTCATGCCTCCGAAGCAGCCATCCAGGAAACCACGCCTATGGCAAAGGCCTGCGTCCGCGCAGCAGATTCGAAGTTCCTGGAAAAGTACAAACGGCTAAGCTTCCGTCTTGGCCCCTACGCATACGACCTCAACGATTCCGGGAGCGGCATCATATTCTCGGTCAGCAACGGCGAGCGCTCAATTTCCACGATCCTGGGTTGGGGATTTGGAGAAGGAGAAGTTGGTCAGACTTATGTTTTCGAGCGAGGGGGTATCTTTTACGAAAGCCGCCTTAGTTATTTCCCGGCATTGCACGCACTGGATCTCTCACCAGGGCACCCCCAATCCCAACCGGCCGACCTTGAAAGAGCAATAGGCCTCCAGTTGGACCCTCAAGATACCCACCTTTGCTTTGGGTGTCACAATACGGCTTCGTCCACTGGCGGACATTTCGATCCTGACCATCTCATTTTCGGAGTCACCTGCGAGGCCTGTCACGGGCCCGGCCTGAAACACGCGTCGGCGATGAAGGCAGGGCGAATCGCGGAGGGGTCCAGCTATGTCCTGAATCCCGCCAAACTGGATCCCGTCGATGCCGTGGATTTCTGTGGCTCCTGCCATCGTACCTGGGCAGACGTATTGGAGACTGGCATGGCAGGTGTCCGCACGGTGCGTTTTCAGCCTTACCGCCTCGAAAGCAGCCGGTGCTGGGGAAAGGGTGACGCCCGCATCACCTGCCTTGCGTGCCATAACGCTCATCAACCGCTTGCACACGACTCGGCCCTTTACGATAACGCATGTCTGCGTTGCCACATTGCAACCAAGGGTTTGATGAACACGTCCGACCACCCCGGCGCAGCCTGCCCACAGAACACGAAGGATTGTGCCACCTGTCACATGCCCAAATATGAGCCCCCTGGCACCCACACCTACTTTACTGACCACCGGATTCGCATCGTTCAAGCTGATCGCAAGTACCCCGATTAGGATCCTTGATGGCCCCCCTATTCTACCTGCGTCGGAAAGGAAACTAGAGGAAAGTATTTCTAGCGGTCTCTCCCCAACCGCGCGATAATCTTCGCGTAAGCGCACCCTCTGTTTATCTGGGATTAGAGAGTAATGAGGCAATCGCAGGTTTGCGCTCGGGATTTTCTCGCGCTGCAAGGCGCCATAATCCGACGTTTCCTGCTTTCCGCCAGTGCTTCCGAACTTGACTCGATGGGTACATGATGCGAAAACATTCACGGACATGGCCCGCAATCCTTCTCTTGGCTTTCTTCTCGGTGCCCATGTCAGCCCAGACCACCGACAGTACGGCGATTCAGGAACATTACCAGCGCGCCGAGCAGGCCCGAAAGGCGGGGCAGAACGAAATAGCGATAAAGGAATTTCGCGAGATCCTACGGCTCAATCCGGGCAATGCCGAAGCCCATGCCAACCTTGGTGTAATAGCGTATACATCAAATAACTATGCCGAGGCCGAGAACGAGTTCCGGGCCGCCCTGCATTTGCGCCCCTCATTGTGGAGTGCAAAGGCCTTTTTGGGAATGTGTGAGGTCCGCCTGGGCCACTCCAGGCAAGCCAAGCCGCTCCTTGCGGAGTCGTTCGGGCATATCGAGGATACACAACTGAAGTCTCAAACGGGAATGGACCTGATTTCAATCTATGGGCGAGACAAGGAGTTTGCCCAGGCCTTGGAAATACTGCAGGTGCTTGAACGTGGCCACCCCAACGATCCCAACCTGCTGTACACCGCGTACCGAACCTACACCGAACTGGCTGCGGGCACGTTGGCAATGCTCGCCCAGATTGCTCCCGAGTCGGCGCAGATGCATCGAATCCTTGCTCAAGCCCAGCAAAACCAGGATGATTTTCCAGGTGCCATCGCGCAATATCGCAAAGCGCTCGAGATCGACCCTAAGCTGCCAGGCCTGCATTTCGAGCTCGGGCAGGTAATCCTGGCCAATTCCACCGGGGAGTCTGCCCGCCAAGAAGCAGAGAAGGAATTCCTGCTGGCCCTCGCCGAAAACCCTGCCGACGCCAACAGCCAGTACATGCTGGGAGAAATTGCCTGGCTGCGCGCCAAGCCCGATCAGGCTCTGGAACATTATGCCGCTGCCGTACGCTTAGAACCTGATTTTTCGGACGCTCGCATCGCTATGGGAAAGGCGTTAATGTCCCTTGGCCGGGCAGAGGAGGCACTTCAGCAACTTTCCGAGGCCGTCCGCGTGGGGCCACAGAACGAGGTTGCCCATTATCGTATGGCCCAAGCCTACGGCAAGTTGGGCCGCAAGGAGGATGCCGAGCGCGAGTTGGCTGTTTTCAGGAGGCTGCGTGATTCGCATCTTTCGGCGCAGGCCTTGTACCGGCAGGTTGAGGAGCATGCTGTGCCCCGCCAGACTGTGGCGCCCGATGAACTCCAGTAGCGAGAAGCCGGCGATGGCAGGAGGGCGCCGGCAGGCCGGGTTGAGCCAGAAACTTCAACGAATGTCTTGATCGCCATACTGAGGCGCTCGTTCGCCGTTAGTAGGTGAACTCGGCCAGGGATCTACCTAAATGAAAGCTTTGATGATCTGCGGAAAGCAGTTGTGCGTGGGGTTAAGTCTGGCTGTGTTTATCGCCGGGTTGACAGCGGCTTTGCTTGCGTCAAAGGGCGGCGGCCAAAATGAAGTCATGGGCCGGTATTTCGAAAAAAAGCGATACACGCCCTCGCCTCTTCCCACCTTCGCCGCTTTGCGTGAGCAACTGCCCTCGCCCATCTATGACGCCAACCCACTCTGGGTGCAAACCTATTGGAAAGCCTGGGAACTGGCATCGCGAAACTTCTATGAACCCCCGCCCGCTTCGGGTTTTGTTTCAGCTTTCATTGACGCGGCATTCAATCAGAACATTTTCCTTTGGGACAGTTCCTTCATGACGATGTTCTGTAATTATGGTTACCCCCTTGTACCGGGGATTTCGACGCTGGATAACTTCTATGCCAAGCAACATGAAGATGGCGAAATCAGCCGCGAGATTGTGCGCGCCGAGGGGGTGGACTTCGGCCCCTGGACAAATCAAGGCCAAGACCATCTCGTTAGCCGTTGGGGCTGGCCTGGCTATCAGGAGGAAGTTTCGAGCGAGCGCAACACCCCGGTGCACTACGAGGGGAGGGAAATCCCTCAGCCTCCACCGAAACTAACCCTCGACGGGCTCAACCACCCGATCATGGCTTGGGCGGAGCTCGAGAGCTACCGGGTCACCGGAAACCGCGAACGGCTGGAAATGGTTTGGGAGCCTTTAGTCCATTATTATCGCGCTTTGGAAAAATACTTGCGCCAAGGCAACGGTCTCTACATGACGGATTGGGCAAGTATGGACAACTCGCCGCGAAATCATTATTTGGAGGGTGGCGGCACCGGCATCGATATTTCCTCAGAGATGGTCCTTTTTGCACGACAGCTTTCCGAAATCGCGAACATCCTGGGAAAGCAAGAGGTGGAGAACCAATTCGCGCGCGAAGCCGACACCCTTTCCCATACCATTAACCGCAGGATGTGGGATCGCCGGCGTAAATTCTATTTCGATCTGACCCTTAAAGGCGAACGCGCGCCGGTGAAAACCGTGGCGGCCTACTGGACACTATTGGCAAAGGTCGCGTCGCCCAAGCAAGCCAGCGCTCTCGTAAACGAACTTGATTACCCCGCGACCTTTGGCCGCCGGAACGGCGTTCCAACCCTTGCCGCCGACGAGCCCGGTTACGACCCGGCTGGCGGCTATTGGAGAGGCTCCGTGTGGGCTCCAACGGAAACGGTGGTGATACGGGGACTGGAGAATTACGGCTATCAGGACCGCGCACGGGAATTGGCGCTTTCGCACCTTGACCTAGTCGCCCAGGTTTTCAAGAAAACAGGGACGATCTGGGAAAACTATGCGCCGGATGCCACTGCTCCGGGGAAACCCGCCAAGGCTGACTTCGTCGGCTGGAGCGGAATTGCCCCGATTATGTACCTACTGGAATTTGCAATCGGACTAAAGCCTGACGCCTCCCACAACCTGCTCGTCTGGGATTTGCGCTCGCAAGCCCGCACCGGATGTGAGCGCTACCGATTCAACGGGCATGTTGCGTCGCTTGTCGCCGAATCGGGTTCCGGGGGAACGGGGAAAATGGAAGTCTCAGTGGAATCCGACGGCGATTTCACTTTGCAGATCCAGCACAAAGGTAAGCAACAGAACTTCGCGGTTGGGCAAGGGAAGCAGAAATTCGAGTTAGGTCTTTAACCTGAGATAACCGAGTCTCCGAGATTAACTGGGATCTTCGTGGGAATTGGCGGTGACCACGGGGGATTTACGGCTTCTTGGGAGTTACTTTCTCCAGATTCCCCTCCACTCTTTCTCTCGATTCCTGCTCCAGCTTCTGAATAAGGTCCATTTCGGTTTTGCGTTTCTCGCTGTCATTGAGGCGAGTGTAAACCTGTACGAGCAGGACGTGGGGCGCCGGCGAGCGTGGATCGGCTGCAACTGCCTTCGTCAAGGCTTGTTGCGCTTCCGGGACCTTTCCCAGTTGCAGGTAACACTTGCCCAGTTCCAACTGACCCTTCATGAAAGTGGGATCTCCGTTTACCGCAACCAGAAGGAATGGAAGAGCCTCTTCAGCCTTCTCATTGTGCATCAGTATTTGGCCGAGCATATAATTCGCCGGTGGGTTTTCCGGATCTTCTTTGAGGGCCAATCGGAGTTCGGGCTCGGCCTGGATGGGCTTGTCCATCTTGAAGTAGATTTGGCCGAGAGCAAAGTGGAGTCCGGGAAGGTCCGGCTGTTTCTTCAGGGCTTGCTCATACTTTGTGATCGCCTCGTCGTACCGCAGATCATCGGCGTCTGCTTCGGCACGCAATACGTCGAGTAGTGCAGAATCGGCATCGATAGCTTCCAATTGCTGATAGGCATGCAGAGCCAGGGAGCGATAGAGGCTAGCCAACTCAAACCAAACCCTGGCGTCTTTGGGATCCTCTTGTATCAGGGTTTGATATTGTTGGACGGCTTCGCCCACCCTACTCAGCGCCAGGAGCACCTTAGCCGCGTACATGTGGGCACGACGATAATTCGGGTGGAACTTTAATTCCCGGTTGAAGTATTCCAGGGCATTATTGTAGTCGTTGTACCCAAGGTATGAAACTCCCATGTAGAAGTTCGTTTCCGGATATTGGGGATCAAGCTGCAAAACCTTCTGGAAGGCTTGTATGGATTCGGTAAACTTGAATTCCGTCTGATACATAATGCCAAGCTGCTTGAGGACTTCCGGCTGGTCGGGAAAGGCGGTCGATGCTTGCAGATAGACCTTTATGGCGCCATCGTAATCCTGCTTTTCTTCAAGTTGCTTGGCTTCGGATAGGAAATTCTCCAGAGTCTGGGTCTGCGCTGAAACGAACGAGGTTAGTGTCAGAAGCAGGACTGCAGCGGTTGCAAGGATTAAGGCCAGCGTTGTCGGATAACGGCTGGGCCGGTCGCCAATTCGGAGGGCAGAGTTCCTCAACGCTCCACGCGTCGACACTGGCAGCCCACACTGCCGAGGCTCAAAGCCATTGCGTACTTCATTTTCCATGTGGCAACCTCAACTCGCGACACGATTTGTCTCTTCCCGCTGCAAGCGAAAATAGCACGGGCACCTGCAAATTGCAAAACGTGAAGGGCTACGCGAAACCGTATCCTCGGCGCGGAAAACAAAACCGGCTCGATTTCTTGAGACCTGGAAACCAAAATGCGCGAGAATAAAGGATGCATTATTTGTTAATTGAAAAGGAGAATATATGAATCCTTTAAAAGTTCTTTATGTCGGTGACTCGGAGATCGTCGTGAACCGATATTTGGTCGGCGCCGACGTGATTGAGCAATCGTACTTCAACGACAATGGCCGCTTCTTCCGCGAGGCCATGGCTTCCCAACCGATGGTTGATGTTCGGCACATCACGCCGCACGGCGTCGCCACGCAGTTCCCGGTTAAATTAAGCGAACTCAAAATGTATGACGTCATCATCTTCAGCGATGTCGGCTACAACTCGCTGATCTTCTACCCAGGCTTGACGCCTCCTTATCAGTACCCGCTCGGACCGGACCGAATCGGCATGGTGCGGTCGTTTGTAGAAGAAGGAGGCGGATTTTTGATGGTCGGCGGATACCTTTCGTTTGCGGGCTTGAACGGCATCGCTCGCTGGAGCGGAACCGACGTTGAAACCCTCCTGCCGGTCTCCATAGCGCACTACGATGATCGCGCCGAAGTTGTGCAGGGGTTCCGATTCAGCATTGACCAGCCTTGTCATCCCATCGTCGCGGCACTGCCCTGGGAAAACGCCGACTGGACGCTGTGCGGCTATAACAAAGTCTCGCTGAAACCCGGAGCCACGCTGGTGGCTAGTTACCAGGGTGATCCCTTGATTGCATGCTGGGAATTCAAGGGGGGGCGCAGCGCGATTTTTGCCTCAGATTTTGCCCCCCACTGGGCAGGCAGTTTCGTGCACTGGCCGCACTATGGAGCTTTTTGGACGCAACTCCTTCGCTGGTTAGCCAAGCGTAGCTAATGCGCCCCGCTCGTCTGACTCCATGACAATTCTGCTCCCAGGGAGTTGGGGCGCCGGCTGGTGGTTTTGCCAACCGCCGAGCCGGATCGATGCCGAAGATTTCACAACAGCGCCGGGATGGGACCTCTTCCAGGTCCCTCCTGTCTTCCTTCTTATTTATTGTGCGACTTCCAGTTTTACTGCCGTGCCTTGGTCAGGGATTCTCACCCACACCACGCCGGCTTCGGCATCGTAAGCCCAGCCCGTGCTTGCTCCCTGGAGCGCTTTCACCGAGGCCTGCATGGCAAGTTCCCCTCCTGCCGCAGTGACGTCGCGGGGCTGGACTTTCTGTCCATGGATCTTGATGACCAATGATCGCTGTGGCGGGGTGAAGGATCCTTCCCTTGCGGAAATTTGCACGGCAACGCCATGGGCATCTTGCATGGCGGCTAAGTGCTGGAGCAGCGAGGCACCATGCTGATAGGCAAAGCTGATGCCGTCATCTTCGTAGTAGGGGCGGGAGGAAGTCCCGTCGGGATAGACATCGAACGTTAACGGGTCAATAGGAGCTTGATCCGTGTACTGCACATCCTGCTGGCTGGGAATGATGGCGCCGCCGCGGACGAACAGCGGTATGCGCTCCGTGGGAGCGGCCGCCTCGATCTGCACGGGTCCGGTATAGCGGTGGTCCGTCCAGAAATCGTACCAGACGCCACGCGGCAGATAAACATGCCGGCTGATGTCGTCGTCCTTGGTGACCGGAGCAACCAGCAGGTCATTGCCAAAGAAATACTCATCGTTCTGATCGATCGCCGTCAAATCGTCGGGATACTCGAGCATGAGGGGACGCATGATCGGGACGCCCGTCTCGGCGGCCTCCCAGAAGGCGGTGTAAATGTAGGGGAGTAGGTGATAACGCAGCTTGATGGAATCGCGGTTGACTTCTTCCAGGCGGTTCCCGAACGCCCAGGGCTCAAGGTTGCCCGGGCCGCCGGAATGTGTCCAGCAGAAGGGCGTGAGGGCCCCGGACTGCAACCAGCGCGAGTAAAGTTCAGGGCTGGGTACGGGCCAGATGCCGCCTATATCGGCGCCGGAAAATTGGAAGCCCGAAAGACTCATGGTGTTGAGCATCGGCATGCTGAGACGCAGGTGGTCCCAGGTACCCCAGTTGTCGCCGCTCCACTCCGCCGCATAGCGCTGGCCCCCGGCAAAAGTGGCTCGCGTAATAATCAAAGGCCGCTCGTTAGGATGGATGGCCAGCAGGCCCTCCCGTGTAGCCAGAGTCTCCAGCATTCCGTACACATTATGGATTTCGGCGTGGGTTCGCGGGCCGAAATCAGTGGAATGCACGATGTCCAGATCGAGCGTCGCTCCCTGCCCTCGCTCCGTGAGCGTTGTGGGCTCATTCATATCGGTGAGAATGCCGGAGATGCCTTGGGCGAACTGCTCCTTGTAAAGACCGGCCCACCATTTACGTACCCTCTCCGATGCGTAGTCGGGAAAGGCGCTCGCGCCGGGCCAGCCTCTTCCCGTGAAGATCGTGCCATCCGACTTCTTCAGGAAGTAGCCGTTGGCGACCCCTTCCTGGTAGATGGGGAAATTGGGATCAACCTTGACGTACGGGTCCACGATGGCGATGAAGTGAAATCCTTGCTTCTTCAGGTCGCTCATCATTCCCGCGGGGTCGGGAAAACGGGATTTGTCCCAAGTAAAGATTCTGAACCCATCCATGTAATCGATATCGAGGAAGATGGCATCGCAAGGGATTCCGCGGTGGCGGAAATTCTCCGCGATGAATCGGACGGTGCTCTCCGGATAGTAGCTGTAACGGCTTTGAATGTAACCGAGCGACCACCGGGGCGGCAGCGGGGAGCGCCCCACCAATTCCGTGAAGCGCGAGACCACGCTCTTGGGAGTGGGGCCGCCGAAAAAGTAGTAGTTCATCTCGCCGCCCTCGGCGCCGAAGGAATAAAGGTCGCGATCCTCCGTTCCCATGTCGAATGATGTGCGGAAAGTGTTATCCAAGAACAAGCCGTAGGCGCGCGCTTGGCGCAGGCCGATAAAGAAGGGCACGGATTGATAAAGCGGCTCCGAGGAAGCATCAAAGCCCGCAGGGTCTGTGTTCCACTCCACATAGGAACGTCCGCGCTTATCGAGCGGCGTGCTCTTTTCACCCAGGCCAAAATATTGTTCATCGTCCGGCATCGACTTCCAACAACGGATGCGCGGGCCATCCCAGCTTATTCCTCGCGTATCCGAATCCTTGGAGATCAATTTACCGTTCCGATCGTAGAAACTTAGGCGGAATGGAGATAGGTGGGCGCGCACTTCCAGTTCCGGCGTGCGAATGATGCGCGTCTCCTTGTCTCCGGCGAACTCTACCGGAACTTTAGCCCAATCCGTCTTGATGACAGCATAAGAGTGATCAGCCGGTAGCGAGTTTCCGGGAACCATGCGTACGCGGACCAGATCGGGGGCCAAGACCGTTACGACTACTGTTGCTTTGGAGCTACTGAAGGTCACTTGGTTTCCCTGGGGCGGCGCGGCAGCCAGGCTGCCAATATTCTGCCATTCGGCAAAACCCGCCGGTACGAGGAGAACTATAAGGCCGAGAAGTTGGAATGTGCGGAAAAGAATCCTAGTCATTATCCATCCCCTTTGGTTGTCATTGCATACTGAAGAAAATGTTCTGACGCTCTGTTAAGCCTTCCACACGGCTTGCCATGAGGCTGAGTCCGGCTGAACGATGACCTTGGAACCCGCGGGCCGGAACGTTCCCCCTTTGACGTCCTCCAAGTTGAATTTCGATCCCAGGGTGGCGGGCAAGGTAACCGTCGCCGGAATCGGCCCCGTACCCCGGTCAAAGCTCAGCCGCCACCCGGAAGCGCCACGGGCCGGCTCCAGGTTTAATGACACACGGCCAAAACGTGTGGGCGATTCGGTAATTCGGTGAGGCATTCCAGGTGCAAGTTCAAAGTCGCCAATGCCTTCAAGCAGCCGGAGGGATGTGCCGTCCTCCAGCGCCAGCATGTGTCGGAGGAAGATGACGCACTCCGCGCTGGCCCAATTGTGGGGCATGTCGCCTACGTAATCGCTCACCAGCGACCCTCGCGTGGGCTGCTCCTCCCGCCAACAATAGAGCGGCGTGGCGTGATTGAGGAAGCCGATGAAGGTCTGTCGGGCCCAGTCCGCCAGCCCCGCCCACAAGTAAACGTGCGCGACGAAGGGGGCGTTGTAGGTCCAGAGGCCGTGGTGCGCGATCCAACCGGTCTCAACGGGTACTTCCTCCTGCGTGCAGGCCTGCATTAGGGCAATATGTCCCTTTACGATGGCGTCATCTTTATCGAACACGAGGCCGGGATAAATGGCGTGCGACAGGGCCCACTGCGCCCCCTGTGGACGAGGCCGACCCCAATCGTCCGGGGCGGACCACTGTGCGTCGTCTTTCATGAGCATGGGCAGGTAGGAAAACCCGCCTGGATGTTGGCGCATTTCCTGCTTTGCCGCGGCAAGGAAAGCCGAGCGGAGTTCGCCGTAGAACTTCTTGGTGTCCCCATAGCCTGACACCCCCTGCTGGTCGGCCGCTTCGGTGACCGCCTTCAACCCCGCCAGCACCCACACCGTGTTGGTGAATTCGCAGCGCAGGCCCGCCAGACCCCCATCCCCAAATCCGCGGGGAAGAAGGCCGTAACCCCCCATTACGCCACCCTCGCTTTTGGCCTTGTCGCGCAACTCCACCAGAAACTTCACCGCTCGCAGCACATTTGGCTGCATCTGGCGGAAGTAGCTCCAATCCTGGCTGAGTTCGGCCTGCCGCACCAGGCTGAACATGGCAATGCCGGTGTCTTTCCAATGCTCCGACTGAACGGCGGCGAAGACTCCGCCGTCAGCTCGCTGCCGGGCCCAGGTGGCTTCCAGGCCTTCTTGCGCCTGGGCGTCGTATCCCAGGTAGCGGGCTGCTTCCAAAAGGAAGTGCCCGTCCACGACCCAGAGGCCGCGATAGACCGTGGGGCCAACCTGAAAGTTCAATCTGCCATTCTTGACTTCCCGTGCCTGAAGGACATTGCGCGCACAGGCCGCCAGAAATTCCCCGTATCGCTCGGGCTGGCTCCAGGTAACCTTTCCGCCGAGGGGATTCCACGCCCCCCAATACTCACGGGTCGTCGCCAATAGCAAGTCAGGGTGGCCAAGGTTCGCCTCGAGCTTTTGGACGTTTTGTCCCTCTTGCGGAAGACGGAAGAAATGTCGCAAAGGGGACCGGGAAGTCGCCCCGCCCGCCGGAAGACGATACGACTTTTGATAGCCATAGTCCTCAACCGACAATGACGCGTCGGAGAGAAGGAAGAGGCGGGTCCCAGCTTTGTAAATCGCAGAAGCGCCGCCCAATTCCTTCAGGGTCAGGGGAGATTCTGCCTTGATCGAAACCTGCGGGGCCGCGTGCACCTGCCCGGCGGTTCCCGGAACAACCTCCATGATGACGTTATCCACACGCCCTTCCTCCGGCAGGTTGGTGGCGAACGTGGTGAGTTCCATGATGCCTTCGGGCCGGTCGACGCGGGTGTGGACGATGGGGACGCCGGGGCTTTCCAACCGTTGGTATTGCACCCGGTCCGGCTCCATGCCCAGGACGGAGAACTCTACTACTTCGGAAAACCAGTGCAGCCCCTTGCTGTCGGCGCCCGGGTGTCCGCAGCGCAACTCCCCGCGCTGGCCCACCAGGCTTTTGTGCGGGTCATCGGGAAAGCAAAACGCCGTCTGCCAGGCGAGGGGCGAATACCGAAAATCGATGGCGGTATCGGCGTCCTGGACGCTGCCCAAGGTCTGGGCTGCTTCTTCCACGGGGGGAACCGCGACGAGCACGCCCTTGGAGCCGGAACCCTCCAGCGCTGCCACCCCAGCCGCAACGCCGACAGTTTTCAAGAACTTCCTTCGATTCTGCCTAGTCTCCATGGTCCCTCCCTTGGCTTGAATCATCGCTGGCCTGCGACTTCCTCCCGAAGTGCGGGAGAAAGTGCATGCTGGCTAGTCGCCCCGTCAAGGCAGCGGTATCGTAACACCCTGTTACCGCCATCTCACGCCCGGCTTCTCGATGCGTACATCACGTGAGATTGATGACCGACTCTCCGGGGGACAGGCTGCGGACTTTTCCATTCACCTGAACTGCGGAGATTTTTCCTCCCAGCGCCGGTATATGCAGCCGGACCGCCTCGGCCGCCACATGGCCCGGAGCCGGCGTCAGCGTGTAGTCCAGAATCAGAGTTGACTCCGACCGTCGAAGCTCAAATTGGACCTTGCCGAATTCCGTGGGGGCCTGCTTCACGGAGAGTCTTGCGCCCTCCTTGAGCCAGTCGGGCTGGACTCCCCAGCAAAGCTCCAACTTCTTCCCGTCTTCATAGACGAGGGAATTGCGATGCAGAAGAACGTATTGACCCGCCGCCCATCCATGAGGCATGTCGCCAGTTCCGTAATGGGAATTGAGGAAAATCTCCTCAACCCAAGCGTTTGTCGGCGAGGCATGTGCGACGTATCCGTTAAACAGGCGGTAGAACATGGGCAGGTCGTTGCGAAGCAGATAGCACATGGCCCAGTCGGCCGTAATATAAGTCCAGATCTTCTTTGTGACAAAGAACGTGTACTCATCTTCCTGGCAGTGGCGCGCCATGCGGTCCAGAGTACTTGTCATCATCGGATCTTGTGCTTCCAGAAAGCGCGCCGGGTAGAGCGCAGTGATCGCGCCCCAGATGTCAAGATTGGGGTTAAAAGGTGTGGCGGGAATGAATTCGTTGTTTCCGATCCGCTGATATGCCTGCTTAACCGAAGCCAGCAGGTTGGCGCAGAACTCCTCGTAGGTTTGCTTCATCCAGGTGGCATCAGCATCCTGCCCGAGCGCTTCGGCGGCCTTGACGGCTTCCTGCAGGCCCAGAACGGCCCAAAAATCATGATAATAAATGTAATCATCCGAGCCGATGGCCTCACCTTCGCCCGCCGGGATCAGCCCAAAGTAATAGGGCTTCTCGCCATGCTCATTGAGAATCTGGGTCTGCTCGGTGACGTTCTTGATCCAAAGAGCTCCCTTCCGAATCGCTTCATAAACAGTCCGGAGCCATTCTTTGTCCCCGGTCACTTGGAAATGGTTAACCAGCGCCCAGAGCGCTTGCCCTTGCCCGTCCCATTCGGTGATGGGCGCCTGCCAAACCCCGCTGCGCTGTTGCTCATACGATGCGAAGATGCCTGCCAGGTTGTGTTGCCAGAACAGCCGCAAAGATCTCTCGGCTTCCGCGGCGTGGCCGGCCAAATCCAGCGCTGTCACCAGGTAGGCGCCATCGCGATACCAAAAGGCGTCATAGTCACCAGCTCCCGGCTTGACTACATAGAGGTCTTGGCCATTGTTCGCCGCGCCCGAGTATCTCGTTCGCATGAGGAAAATGTTGATAAGAGAGGTCTTGTAGAGGTCGTCCAGACGCTTCACGCCAGTGGTAAACTCAGCGCCTGCCTGCAGCAGTGTGTTCCACTGCTCCTGTGCCGATGCCTGCGCCGACGGGCTGGAAATACCGGCGGCGTGTGCGGTGTCGGCCTGGCTCAAGTCAAAAGGCAATCGAATCCAGCGTGAATCCGTCCCGGTCTTTTGCCCCTCGAAGTCAAGCACCACGGAGCTCGCAACGTCGCGCTTGGGTTCCTTGCCACACTGAACGTAAAAACGCGCTTGGTGGCTCAGTTTCCCCGCGGCGACTTCTTCCAGCTTCGCCGGCGCATCGAAAATCCAGATGCCGTGGAGCATAGACCCGCGGTACGGCCCGGTCGAGGAGGGGTCGCACTCTGACCGCACGCGAATTTCCTCTGGCGCCGAAGACACCACGAATTCCCGCACGATGGGCTTGCCTGACGCGACGAGGCCTACGTCGACCACCTGGCTTTCCCCGTTGACGGAAAGCCGGGCCAGCACCGCACCAGCTTTGACCTTCTCGGTGCTCACGAGGCCCAGGAACACGTGATAGGTCTTGCCGCTGGCTACGGGGAAGCGATATTCGATTTCCCGGTTGAGAAATCCGGCTCGACCGCCGCTGAAGGCGGGATCAAAACCCGGCAGCGGCTTCGGGGGCTGCTCGGCATGCCCATCCCCCCAGTCCACGAAGGGCCCTTGAATGGGTCCTGCCTCGGGAGTCAGGTAGTTGTATTTTGCCTGGGTCACCCCCACCACCTTGGCGGAAGGGAGGATGGCCAGAACTTTGTCACCGCTGGTTACCGTTCCGTCACTCACCTTGATGGAGGTCACGCGTGGAAACCACAGCGTAACTCGAAGGCTTTCGGAGGATTCCTTAATGCCAATGTAGTCCGCCTTCCGGTCATCAGCCTGTGAGGTGAAAGTAACCCAGCGCAGCGAGCCGTGCGGGGAACGGACCGTCGAGGTCACGATGGGCAGATAGCCATCCTGGAGCGATTGCGACGACTCAGCCTCGGCCACCGTCCCCTGCGACGCTCCAAGCTCTACTTGCACCTGGGCGTGGCGCGTTTTCAGTTGGCCAAATTTGTCGAGGAAGCCGGGGGGCTCGTCACCGAGGCCCGTGAGGGTTTGCAGATTGGTGTTGAAAAGGGGGCGTTCTTGATGCGCCAAGGGCGCGGGAACTACACCTGTAGGTTTTTGATTGCTGGCGGGGCCGGGAACTGCAACGGCATTCATGAGTGCAAGCACGCTGGGGCTGGCAACGCTCAAACCCAAGCTGGTTCCAGACTTTACAAGGAATTGGCGTCGATCTGGTTTTATCATGGCCACCTCCAAAGTCACGAGGAAGATGCGGATTGCCCCCTGGCTACGGGGTTCTGAGGGAAAGAATTCGCGATTCAGCAATTCGTCGATCGAGGGTGCCTTTCCGAGTGCCCGCGAAGCGACGTCAAATGACGATATGAGCTGGGCGCAACCTGGCCCAATAAGGAACGCGTTGGTTCCCTTTAAAACACTGCCCCCCTTTGCCTGGGAATACGGTGCTCGAGGTTGCCTGCGGGTCAAGTATGGGGTGGGACAAAGAACAACCCCTGTGGAATGCTCAGTCGATGCGGAAAGGCGCGACGGCCGGGAAAATCATTTTCTTTCCCCGGCCATCCGCCCATTCATGTCGTGCAACGATCGCCGGATTTCCCCCGACATCACCAGGACATGTGCACTCCGAACTGTAAGCGGCGCATGGGGAAACCGGGCTGTAAGCTGGTAATAACAGGGCCAGCCGAGCTATCTACGGCATAACCGATCCAAGTTGCGTTTTGCGGACTTCCTAAGTTAGTCAGGTTAAACACGTTGTAGCTTTCGATACGAAGTTGAATGGTGGTCTTTTCACGATTCAAAAAAGTTGAGAGATCGAAGTCTTTCCAAAGGGAAAAGTCCACATTCTGGACCCCAGGGCCCCGCAGCGAGCCTTGGGCTGCATCGCCCAAGTGCATGGCGTCGGGTTCGGTGTAGCACTTGTCGACATATATGCCATAGTTGGGATCACCCGGCGTGGTATCCAGGGGGGCGTTAAACCACATGTTGCGGGTTTGTCCTCCTGGAACCTTGGCGGGATTGCAGCCCGGAACCGTATTAGGTCGCTGCCCGATGTCAGCGTTGATGGGAGCAGGGGAAGAGGGGGAGAGCGCCCCGCCCGAATTCAAAACGGTAACACCGCTGAATTCCCAACCTCCCAGGGCCGCTTTCGCGAGTGGGCTCGCGTCAGAGCCCCAATGCTGGCCTTTTCCGTAGGGGAGAATAATCGTGTGTCCCAGCGTAAAAGTGAAGGCCCGCTCAACCTGGTTAATGTTGCTTGCTCCCACTCCATAGTCCAGTCTGGAGTCGAAGGGGTCGCCGGTGTTGTACCCCAGGTCCTTTTGCCAAGTCACGTTGGCCGTAAAGGCCAAATTCTTTGAGTAGGCCTTCCTGGCCTGAATTTGCAACGAATTGTAATTCGAAGTCGAGCAGTTGCACTCGTACGCGATGCCCCCGGTGGTGCCGTACTTTTGGGTGTAGGGACGACGGGACGCCAGATCTACGTTCCCAAAATTGGCGGCGTCCACGTTGGGGCTCCAAGAGAGGTGGCTGCCGGTGGATCCAACGTATGCGACGCTGATGGTGGTGTCCTTGCTCACCTGTCGCTCCACCGTGAAATTGAAGGAATCAATGCTCTCCGTCTTCCAATTAAACGGCCGCGATTTCAACAACTGACCGGCAGGCGTGGGGAGCATGCCGCTGGAGGGAAGCGCCGGCGGAGTGCTGGGAGGTGGCCCCTGTTCGATGGGGAACACATCCGCATAGCTGGATCCCGACGCCGGCACGACGGTCTGCTGAGCGACAATCGGGTAGAAGCTGGTCAGGTGATAGAAAGTAGCGTCATAGCCGGAGCTGAAGAAACTTTCGCCCAAACCGGCACGAAGAACGGTCTTGCTCGTCAACTGATAAGCGAGGCCCACCCGGGGGGCAAAGTCAGCGTTCGGGGTGTAGACCCCAGTGTTGGAGGGAACGCTTCCCAAGCCACCGAGCAGGATCATGCCGGTGGACAGATCATAATTGGCGATTCCGCCGGGCCTGCCGGGCGTTACGGGTGTGAACTTGTCCCAACGGAGCCCAATGGTCGCGGTGAGTTTCTTGGTTACGTGCCAGGTATCCTGCCCATAAATACCCAGGCGCGTCTGCCGCTCCTCGGGGAACTGCGTGAAGACGGCGCGATCAAATTCGGAGGGCAGCCCCAACAGGAATGTGGCCATCCCCAAACCAGAGTTGATGGTCCCGGGGTCTCCCGTGCCCTGTTGATAGAAATTGAAGTTGCCGCGCGAACTGGCGTTCACAGACTCGAAATTAAAGCGCTCCCGCACCAGATCCAGGCCAAACCGGACTTGATGGGGACCGTGCATCCAGGACCAGTTATCCATCGCTTCGATGTTGGTGGTGCGATCAAAGCGGGGAATGCCAACACCGGAGGGAATCCCCATGGTAAATCCACCCACCGGGCCTGCAACCGTGATTCCGGCGAGGCCGTCGCTCAGCTCGTTACCGGTATTGATATTCGGTATTCCCACCGTGTTGTTGGTTTGAAGGTTAGCATCCGCTTGCAAGGCGTCCAAACGAAAACGACTGATGCCCGCGCGAGCTTCCATGAGCAAGGTTGAGCCAAAGGTGTGAGTCCAATTGATGGCGCCTTGTTGCTCCCCAGTGGTGGCGTTTTCAGGGCTTAGGTCGCCCTCCGTCGGTCCCCCGGCCACTTTGCCAAAAAGCCCGGGATTCGAAAGATTCGACTTGAACAGACTGTAGCGAGCAAACACCTTGTCCTTGTCCGAGAAATTGACGTCGCCCCGCAGATCCATCTGCCACTGATCAAAAATCTCATGGATGCTTCCCACGTAGTTGTTCGAGGTGGCGCCGACGCCACCTGAGTTGGGCAAGGGCATCAGGGCCAGCAAATTCTGGGCCACCGGGTCAATTCGATTCGGGCAGCCGTTCGAACCATTTCCGATCACGTTCAAGACCCCATTGCAAGAGAATTGTTGGCGCCCCAGGAATGTCGTGGGATTGCCGGTGGTGGGATCGTAGATCGGGAAGCTCGAAGCAAGTGAGCTGAAATCTCCCGTCTCTAAAGCAGGAGTCGGCACGGTGGCGATCAGCGTGGAACCCTGGCGAAGGCGGTTCCACTGTGTAGCCCCAAAGAGAAACACCTTGTCCTTCTTGACCGGACCCCCGAGGCTGCCACCCCATTGATTGAAGTTGGAGGGAGCAACCCCTAGGCCCAAGCCATTGGGCCCGGTCCCGGCGATTTTTTGCGTAATGGGATCGGCAGCGAAGGTGTCGCTGTTGCGATTGTAATAAAACAAAGACCCGTGGGGCTCATTCGAACCAGACTTAGTGATGTACTGCGCCACCATCCCGGAGGTCTGGCCGAATTCCGGATCATAGTCGGCGGTGGTGATCTTCATTTCCTGGACGCTGTCCTGAATGGGGACGATGACCTGAACCCCCGCGAAGCCATAAGCGACGTCCTGGATGCCGTCCAGCGTATAGGTTTGAGCTCCTGACCATGCACCATTCACGTACACGCGGTTGTTCTGGCTAGGATTCTCGCCCTCACCCATTTGGAAATCGTCTCGGACCGCCCCCGGCACCAAGGTGAAAAGTTGCGTCACGTTTTGGCCAACGATGGGCAGGGCTTCAATCTCTTGCGAGACGAACTTCCGGGAAACATCCGTTTTTTCGGTTTCCACGGCTGCCGACTGGGCTTCCACGTTAATGTGCTGAGTGAATGTGCCCACTTCCAGTTTGGCGTCCGCTCGCACCGTGCCACCCACTTCCAGATGCACCTGGCTCTGGGTAAAGATCTTGAAACCCGTGGCTTCCACGGTGACGTTGTAATCTCCGGGAAGAATATTGGTGATGAGATAGAGCCCGGCAGCGTCGGCGCTGCGCGTGGTGGCGACGTTGGTGCGGATCTCCGTCGCCGTGACTTTAGCGTTGGGAATGGCGGCGCCGGAAGGGTCTGTAACATAACCCGTAATGGATCCCGTCACCGCTTGACCAAAGGCTGCTGGTCCGGAACAGAGGACCATAATTCCTATGGCTGAAAGGAATACTACGATGGATAATCTTCTCATCCTGGCTTCCTCCCTCTACGACATTAATGAAACCCAGACCGGACGATCACGCGCAGTGGTCAGTTCTTACAAAATTATTGCCGGCTTTCCAGCACACAAATTGGTGACTACCGAAACCGCTCTTCGCCTTGGGCACTCCCCAACCAACCCCTCCCCCACAGCACAAGGGCAGTCAAATATGGCCCTTCTTTATCGCGGTCCCGTGCAATTGTCAAGCATAATTTTCGATCGATAGCACCACAACTATCTATGGTTGGTGACCTGAATGGGCTGAATAGGTCATTTCTTCACCGCTTTGCATGCCGAATCTCTGATGAGCTTATATTCATTAACCCGTTTTACAGCGCAGAGGGCCTGGACTCAAGTCCCCTCCCCGAGAAACTCGGCACATACATTAGCTCCTGGTGTTCGCCCCCCAATTCGTCTGTTTCACCAGTAGTGATCTTTAAAGCCCCAGTTGCTGAAGAGCTTCCTGGGCGGCCGCGAGGCCGGGATGAATTTCGAGGAGCTTGCGAAGTATGCCGCGGGCACGATCGGGCTTCCCCGTGGCCGCATAAACCCTGGCAAGATTTAAGTAAGCTACGTCAAAGTCGGGGGCTACGCGAACGCACTCTTCCAGGACGGCCTGGGCATCCGAGAGTTTTCCCGTTCGAATATTGAGCACACCCAGGTTGTTGAGGGCGTCTGGGTAGATGGGACGAAGTTCGATGGCTTTCTCCAAGTAGACACGCGCCTGGTCGGCGAGATTTTGTTGGGCGTAGAGCATTCCCATCTGATAATTCACTTCTGGGTTCTCCGGTTCAATGCCTAATGCGCGTTCGAAACTCTTCCTGGCCTCTTCGTATTGCCCACTGTCATGGCAGAGCTTTCCCAGGTTTTCAAGCGCAATGACATGCTGCGGATTCTGCCGGATCGCCTCCTGGAAATATCGGGTGGCTTGTTCCTTGCGACCTTCCTGAGCGGCGATCATGCCCAAATTGTTCCAGGCGCTCGCATCCGTGGGACGAAGCTCCGTGGCCCGGCGCAGATACTTCTCGGCTTGCGGAAGTAATCCCTTGCTCAGGTAAATTGTTCCCAGATTGTAGTAGGCATCGGCGTAGTCCGGGTATTTGCTGATGACCTGCTCGAACCACCCGATCGCTTGGTCGTAGTAGCCGGCACGAAAAAATGCCACTCCATAAGTGAAAAGGTTGCGATGGAATTCCACACCGTAGAATTTTCCGGGAAACGGCAGCGCCCGGCTCTCCCTGTCCTTCGGGTTTCGGGGAATTCTCTGTAAGTCTTTCTCCAGGCCCGCGGGATCAAGCGATCCCTGGTAAACCTTTACGATCTTCCCTTCCCGATCGATCAGAAACGAAGTCGGAATGCCAAGGTTCCGGCGTCGGTCAAAAAGGTAACGGTAAAGCAGATTGAAGATGCCCAGCATATCCTCCGAAGCTTGGAGAACTGGAAACGTCAGGCCCTTCTCCCGGACGAAGTCCCGCTCTATTTCCGCCTCGTCCGCGGCATTCACATTGACGGCAAGCAACTGGAGGTCCTGTCTGAGCCAGTCGGAATAGCGGCGTTGGAACTGCTCCAACTCCGGCTGGCAGGAACGCGCCTTTGTGTCCCAGAAGTAGAGCAATACGTGGCTGCCGCGAAAACTTGAAAGGGTATAAGCCCGCCCGGCGAGATCGTGAAGGGTGAATTCCGGCGCGGGAAGCGAATCAATTAACCATGTTTCGCAGCAGGTTGGAGGAGGCTCCGGTTTCGGCTCCAGCAGCGCGCTCGGCGGGATGGCATGGGCTTGACCGAGGGGTTCCGCATGGAATTCAGGCTCCCCCTCTTCCAGAACGATGCGATGATTGGCCGGCAGGCCTTCAAATCTCTGGACAAGCCCCCTGGGCCAGCGCACCGTGGCCTGAATTGGGCCCGGGCGTTTCCCCAGACCGAAAAACAATTCCTTGGTGTGCTGGGAGAGGAAGCCGGTACCCGCCTGCAGAAACTTGACTTGCCGACCAGCGGCGCTTTCCAGGGTGATGGCCGCCCCGATGGCGTCGCGGTTGCTCGTATGTCCGCGCAGCCGGAAGCAGATTGAATCCCCCCGGCCTTCCATCACATTGCGGAGGATGCGAATTTGCGGCCCCGTGCGATTCTTCAGCACCACCTCCAGGCTGCCATCATGGTCCAGGTCGGCCAGAGCAAAAGCCCGGCTGTCTTCGGCAAAATCCAAGCCTGCCAAACCCGCGACAGGCGCAAATGTTCCGTCACCGTTGTTCGCAAACAAGGAATTCCTCTGGTAGCCATTCCACGTGCCATCCGCACGGATGAGTTCATTGATGGTATTCCAACCCTCTTCATAGGCCCGCGAGGGAGTTGCCCCCGACGGGGACCGGGAGACAACCTGGCGCCAGAAGAATCCCTGGAGGTCGTAACGATCCGGCCCGGAAATCATTCCATTGGCGATATAAAGGTCGGAGTGCCCGTCGTGGTCAAAGTCCCACGCCGCGCACGACCACGACCATCCAGCCTTTTCCACCCCTGCGGCGGCTGAGCGGTCCGCAAAAGCGCCGCGGCCCTGATTGTGATAGAGTGAATTCCCCTTGGCGTGCCGACGGTAGAGAGCGCGCACAGCTTCCGGTGCCTCTTTCATAAAGGCTTCCTGCATACTAACGCGTGTTCCCGCAGGCTCCCACATGTCGCAAACATAGAGGTCCTGGTTTCCGTCATTGTCGTAATCAAACCAGGAGCAGCTCATCCCCGGCCCCACATCGACGACGCCGGCCTCTTCCGCCGCATCCGCAAAAGTTCCGTTGCCGTTATTTCGGTAAAGGTTCTTCCTCCCGAAGTCATTCACCACGTAAAGGTCGGGCCAGCCATCGTTGTTGTAATCGCACCAGCCTGCGTCGAAACTGAAGTGATTATTGTTCTGGTTAAGCCCAGTCTCGGCCGTCACGTCGTGGAAGGTTCCATCCCGGTTGTTGCGGAGGAAGAAATTGGGCGGCCCGTTCCTGGCATCATAATACGGCGTGGGATAGCGGTATTGGTCGATGCCCTGGTAATAGCTGTATAAACAAAAGTAAATGTCGAGCCAGCCGTCGCGGTCGAAATCAGCAAGGGCCGCTCCCATAAAGGTACCCTGGGGCGACTGGGCAAATTTGAAGGCCTCGAGCTGGAGCTCAAATTTCCCTTTCCCCAGGTTGCGGAAGAGCAGCGGACCGGCGCCCCGTACCACGATCAGGTCCTGGTTCCCGTCATTATCAAGATCCGCGAAGACCGCACTGGAGGTATCGTCAAGAACTCCAACGCCTGCCGCTTCGGTAATGTCCTCAAATCTCCCGTCACCCAGGTTGCGGTAAAGCCGATTGGGAAGGCCGGCCGGCTGGCAAACGTAAATATCATCGAAACCGTCGTTATCGATGTCACCGCAGGCCACTCCATTGTTGCCATAAACATCAATTCCGCACGCACCGTCCAGCACGGTTCGCCAATACTCCGTCCCCCGCAGCATCTGTTGGGAGTAGGAAGTATTTCCGCCCAGCGCATACGGGGTAATATCCTCAAACACGCGGCCCGCCGCGCGGCTGTGCGTCTCTTCCACTGCCGTCCACGCGCGGATGGTGAGATTTCCAGTGGTTTCTATTCCCCAATCCAGGTCCCAGGATCCCACCCGTTCCACCCTTTCACCTGAGGAAAATAGTCCCACCAAGTCATAGCGAATGCGGGTGGAAAAAAGGAGAGAAGATTCGTGCTTTATCGTGATGCCCGCCACCTCGAATTCTGCCGTTCGAACCCGCCAAAGGCCGGCAAAGTACGCGCTTAAGTCCTTTACAAAGGCGTCCAGTGAGAGGGTTGAGGAGGCGCCAAATTGCCCTCTCCAGACGTGCAGGCCAGCTTGATGGCGTACACTCGTTTCTACTACCGGCTGGAGGGGGGTGGCCACGAGCCCCGGCGATAGTAGGGCAATAATTGGGCGGAAGGAGGGCGGATTCTGGCAGAGGGCCGCACTCCATCCCGCTAGGGCCGCAGCCACTTCTTCCGCGTACACTTCCGAAGTGAAGACGTCATGTCCTGGCCGGGTCTGACTGAGCACCTGATCAAGGGGAAGCTGGGCGCGATAGTGAGGGGTGAGACGATAACCAGCCCAGGCCTCGGAACAGCCTCCTGGCAGACCTTGTTCGGCCGCGGCCCGCAAGATGTCCGGACGCAATCGAGAGGTCAATCCCGCAATCAGCGGTGCTCGCCACCAGCGGACAAAGTCGCGCCGAGAGAGCAAGGCCAACTGGGCAGACCACCAACGGGACTCCATAAACACGACCGCCCTTCATGGAACGGAGTCCGATTCTAGCATTCTGACAAGTTCGATTTAAATGGCGTGCGCGCCCACGCCAGCTTCTCGAACACCGGAACATCCGGCATTAATACCGCGTGGTTTGCACAGCGCGAGGCGTGATTCTGAGCGGGAAGCCGCCCCCTCGGGGATTTCAACTTGGATCCGCCAATGGGTACCTTCCGGCTTCATACGCAGAATCGAAAAGTGCCACAATATTGGCGGGCGGAACGTCAGCTTGGATGTTGTGTCCGCCGGAGAAAATGTATCCCCCGCCCGGAGCCAGCGCCGCAATCTTGCGCCGGACTTCTGCCTCAACCTCCCGCGGCGTTCCATGCGGCAGGATCGTAGTATTGGCCACGTTCGAGTAGAAAGCAAGGCGATCCCCAAATCCCTGCTTGATGTGGACCGGATCCTCATTTCCGGTCGCCGTGGGCTGAAGGGGGTGAACAACATCCACTCCCACATCCACAAGGTCCTGCAGAATCCAGTATGTCGCTCCGCAGGTGTGAAGACAGACCTTGGCTTCGGTCTTAGACTTCACCAGGTCAATCAAACGCTTGTAGCGCGGCTTGAAGACGGTGCGGAAGGTGCGGGGACTCATGATCGGCCCGGTCTGCATTCCCCAGTCGTCGCCCATCCACCAGCCTTCGATGTAGTCGCCGATCTCATCCAGATAGTGGGACGTGAATTCCATCATCCATTCCAGCACCCGGTCCAGCAGACGGGAAACGAGAAGGGGTTCCTGCACGAGGTCAGCCATATACTCTTCAAACCCTCGCAGTTCGGCCGAAAAATAATAGAGCGAGGCAGCTTGCCCCGCCATTAGGGCGTAGGGGGTGGTCTCATACATGAGCTGGGCCTTTTCCTGCAGCCCGCGAAATCTCGATTTTTCGGCGGGATCTGGAAATGGAGCTCGCGATATTTCCGCCAGGCTCTTTCCAGCCAGCGGCGAACGAACATTTTCACAATAGTAGCCGCATCGCTTCCTATAGACACCCCACTCGTCTTCGAAACTACCGTCAGCTTCCACCTCTTGCGACCAGTTCTCATTGGGATTCGCCATGATATAGCGTGTGTCAACATGAAACCGATCCAAGACGCGCTCATCCACCACTGCTAAGCGCTGCATCAAATCGTAAACCCGCGCTGGGGCGGAAGGTTCAATCTGCAAATAAGCCAGGAGGTTCTTGTAAGCCAGTTCATTAATGCCATTATGAAAGTCCTGCCCAAAGTCTATGGGAACGCGGTCCGGCTCTTCATGGTTGAGTGCCCTTCGAACCCGTTCCCGTGACGTCATCAGAGTGCCAACTCCAGAGATGAGCATGGCGCCTAGTATTCCTTGGCAGACGCTGCCGGGATTTTCACTTTGGTTAGATTTGAATGTCAAGCATAAAATCCGGCCGTGAAACGCACACTTATCAATTGGTAGTGATTGTATCGCTTCATATCGGTCAATATATTCTTGACACAAGCAGTTTTTACGGCGTAGTCTGAAAATAGACGTAGCGGTGCGCTGGGATCGGTCGAGATTCTTAATGTCTTCTCTGCCTCATGAGCACGGATATTCGTACGGCCATTTTTCCAGCCAAATACCAACGCCGCGGTTTGACTCGCAAGCGAGTTCTCAGAGTGGCAACCCTAGGATACGGTGCTGGATGTGACCGGCCTGTTGCTGCGATCTCGCAAGCTGTACCCCTGTTGAATTGCGAAAATACGAACCGCAATGACCGTGAGTGGCTGTTAGATCGAAAGTCATTCATAATCAAGCCTTTCGCGATGACATGTGTGGGGATGGATTACAGTATGGCGATAAATCTCAGCGATCGGGACAATCTGTCACTTGGCAGTTGCGTGGCGCCAATGCGGAACCTGCAAATCATGGTTGATGTCAAAACGGGCGATCTTTCCGGTGAGGGAATCAATAGTGTTGCCCGCTGTATCAAGGACTTAAAGGGGATCTTCGGGGACGAAAAGGCACGCCAGTCGCTTGATCAAGAAAAGGTCGTATATAGAGTTCAGACGTTTTCGCCGGTCGGCGAGGGTGAAGAGGGTGGTTTGTTTTGGGGAACCACTTTCATCGAACCCGGAATGGTTGGGAACGAGTACTTTATGACCAAGGGCCATTACCATGCGGAAAGACGCCGAGGGGAGTATTATATGACCGTCGCCGGAGGCGGGGCCCTGCTCCTGATGGACGAAAACCGGAATACATCCTTCAAAGCCATGCGCCCGGGCACGCTTCACTACATTCCCGCCTACACCGCGCATCGGGTAGCGAACACCTCTGGGTCGGTTTTGGCGTTTTTGGCTTGCTGGCCGAGTGACGCCGGACACGACTATGAATCCATTGCTGACGAAGGCTTTTCCGCCCGACTCTTGGAGGTGGGGGGGGTGCCGACATTGGTAGAGGAACAATGAAAGCGTTCGCTGTAGACCTTGGGGGCAGCCACGCAACATGCGCCCTGGTGGAAGATGGAACCATCCTCGATTCCCGCCGGGTACCCACCGACGGAAAGGTAGGGCTGGGCCCCGTTCTACCTGCTTTGGGTGAAACATTCCGCTCACTCCTTTCCCGCGGAGGAGGGTCCCTCACTGACCAAGCCGGGCTGGCCTTCGGTTTTTGCGGCCTCGTGGATTACGCAAACAATCGCATTGTGTCCACTAATGCCAAGTATGATGACGGTCCCACTTTGGACTTGGGCGCGTGGTGCCGGCGAGAGTTTGGTATTCCCCTGAAGATGGAAAACGACGCCCGCATGGCCCTGCTAGGCGAGTGGTATGCCGGAGCAGCGCGGGGGTACGAAGACGTGGTCATGATCACCTTGGGCACGGGCATCGGGGGAGCAGCCATGGTGCAGGGCCGTTTGTTTCGGGGAAAGCACTCGCAGGCCGGTTGCCTGGGCGGCCACTTCCCGGTCAACTTCCAGGGCCGCAGGTGCACCTGCGGAGCCATTGGCTGCGCCGAGTCCGAAGCGGCGACGTGGTCATTGCCGGAAGTATGCCGATGCACTCCGGGCTATGAGTTAAGTGGACTTGCCCAGGATGAACCGGTAACCTTCGAAAAGCTCTTTCGACACGCAGACAGAGGTGACGGAGTAGCCCAACAGATCTTCGACCGCTGCCTGCACGTTTGGGGAGCGCTTTTAGTTGGCCTTATTCACGCTTACGATCCGGAAACAATCGTGTTAGGGGGCGGCGCTATGAATAACGCCTCCCAAATTTTGCCGTTCTTGCAGGGGTATGTCGAGCGTTATGCCTGGACCCCTTGGGGGAAAGTCAAGGTACGGAGCGCCGGACTGGGGAACGAGGCGGGACTTCTGGGGGCGGTCCCTCTGCTTCAAGGCTTGACTGATCTATGAGGCCGCTGTCTACGTACGACAAATACCCAGTTGTACCTATTGATTCGTCCTCCGCCGAATGCGCGGTCGGTTGGAAGAACGTGGCCGATCGGCTGGGAAACAGTAAGCCAAGGGTTTTGTGCATCGAGTGCTACCCGGGCGTGGACGTGGAAGAAGTTGAGAGGGCCATGGCCCGCGCCCTTCAACCTCTGCAGGTTTTTCGATCCAGCGAGTCGTTGAAACCCGCCTTGGAACTAGACCGTATCCTGGCCCCCATCCTTACTGAGGACCCCGTTTTCGGGCGCATGAATGGCATGGAGATCACGGATTTCATGGATCCTGGCAAGCTCGCTCTTGCCCGCGATAGGATCCAGCGTAGCGTGGGCCTGACTCTGGTAGTCGGCACAGGGGCCGCTCTGCTCGCACCCGAGGCAGACGTCCTCGTCTATGCCGACCTGGCCCGGTGGGAGATCCAGCAGCGGCAGCGGCGAAACGAGATTTCCAACTTGGGCGCCGACAACCGGTATGAACAGTCCTCGATCAAATACAAGCGTGCCTTCTTCGTCGACTGGCGCGCTGCCGACCGGCTAAAGAAAAAGCTCTTCTCCCGTATTGAGTTTCTGCTGGATACCCACCACCCTCAAGCCCCCAAGTTGATCTCCGGGGCATCGCTTCGACACGCCCTCCAAACGGTGGTGGGGCGACCGTTCCGTGTTGTGCCTTTTTTCGATCCCGGCCCCTGGGGCGGTCAGTGGATGCGTGAAGTGTGCGACCTCCCCAGCGATGCCCCCAACTACGCGTGGTGCTTTGATTGCGTGCCCGAAGAGAATAGTCTACGCCTGGGTTTTGGGAACGTGAGTGTGGAGATTCCCTCCATCAATCTTGTTTTCTTTCATCCTCAAGAACTGCTCGGTGAAGCCGTTCACGGCCGCTTTGGCACGGAATTCCCCATCCGGTTCGACTTTCTGGACACCATTGACGGGGGTAATTTGTCTCTTCAGGTTCATCCCCTGACGGAATACATTCAGGACCATTTCGGCATGGCCTATACCCAGGACGAAAGCTACTACTTGATGGACGCAATGGAGAATGCCGGAGTTTATTTGGGTCTCAAGGAGAATATCCGCCCTTCGGAAATGTTGGAGGCTTTGGAACGGGCGCAGAAGGGGGATTGTCCGTTCCCCGCCAATCAATTCGTAAACCGCTGGCCCGCGAAAAAGCACGATCACTTTTTGATCCCTGCCGGGACCGTGCATTGCTCGGGGCGGAATTCCATGGTTCTGGAAATCAGCGCAACTCCCTACATCTTCACCTTCAAGCTTTGGGACTGGAATCGCCTGGATTTGCAGGGGCGCCCGCGGCCGATTCATTTGCAACACGGGCGCGAGAACATCCAATGGAATCGGATGACAGAGTGGACGCGCCGGAATCTGGTGAACCGTGTCGAACTCCTCGCCCAGGGGGACGGCTGGTGTGAGGAGCGCACGGGACTCCACGAACGAGAGTTTATCGAAACCCGACGCCACTGGTTCACCGGGAGGGTTCCACACCATACCCATAGTGGCGTCAACGTACTCAATCTTGTGGAGGGCCAGGAAGCCATGGTCGAAAGTCCTGACCGGGCGTTTGAACCCTTCGTGGTTCACTATGCTGAGACCTTTATTGTGCCCGCCGTAGTGGGGCCCTACACAATTCGCCCAACCCAGGAAGGCCGCCACGCCACGATGAAAGCCTATGTGAGGACGAATGCATGAGTTTTGACCCGGGACTCGACATTCGGGTTTTGCAAAATCCCATGGGGTTTCAGTACGGCCCCAGCGTATTTGGACCCACCCCTGAGTACCGAAGTCTGGATTCGATTCGCCAGAGTCTCCACAATCCTTCCTGCAATGGCCCCGATCCCGTCTATGCCATCGCCATGGATGTGGGGAAACGCCACCACCAAGCGGAACTCGAAAAGCGCCAACTCCTTTTTGGAGTTGTCACCTACGCGGCTGGAAGGCTCGGGAATGAGCCGATCCGCAGTCAAGGTCATATACACCGCGTATCCTCTCACAGCGGTTGGGCGCCTCCTGAAGTGTATGAGATTTGGCGGGGCCGGGGGATTGTCTACATGCAGGAGTTTGCGGCCGACTATCCCGGCCGATGCTTCGCAGTGACGGGAGAAGCCGGAGATGTAATTGTGGTGCCCCCAGGCTGGGCGCACGCTACGATCAGCGCGGATTGGCAAACCCCGCTCACTTTTGCCGCGTGGTGTGATCGCGAATATGGGTTTGTTTACGATCAGGTTCGAGCGCACCGGGGGCTTGCCTGGTATGCCCTTCTCGATGAGTGCGGCGGGCTCCGCTGGTGTAGGAATGAAAGCTACCTCCCGAGCGAGCTCCGGATGGGTGCTCCCCGTGATTACCGCGAATTGGGTCTGCAAAAGGGGACTCCTATCTACGCCCAGTTCGAAAGGGAACCAGCGGCAATCCAGTGGGTGTCAAACCCCGTCCTTCTTGAGGAAAAATGGGTCGGATTCACGCCTTGACACACCGGCCGCCGAACGGGCAAGGTAAAGATACGAAGCCGGACGGATCGGAAAGCTGGGCGGCGATGGCCGGGGGAGCTTCGGGAGGTCGGTCGAAAATGGAGATTACGCTGAGCTATACGACTATGCATCAGGAGTCGCGATAATCAAAGGATATGGCCAGTAAAGACGAGATCGCCACAAGGGAACAATGGATATTGGACCATGTGCTGCGCATGGGCGCCATAACGGTTGAGCAGATTTGCCAGGAAGCGGGAGTTTCCTTGGCCACCGCGCGGAGGGATCTCCGCAACCTGGAGCAGCAGGGCCGTTTACGCAGGAATTACGGCGGCGCCGTCCCCATTGAGCCGCTTTTATATGATCAATTCGGCCATGCCTCCAGTTACAAGGAACAGATCGAAAAATACGCTGATGAGAAGCGACGAATCGCGCTGGCTGCGGCGCGGCTGATTTCCGAAGGTGATACGATCGTACTGACCTCGGGGACCACCACCAACCAGGTGGCACGAAGCATTCCAGCAGGTCTGGCCGTCACGGTCGTCACCAGCACGGTCAACGTTGCCATGGAACTCAGCAACCGGGGGGGAATAAGCGTGTTCGTCACGGGAGGATTCCTGCACGGGGAATGGTATTCCCTGGTAGGCCCGGCGGCCATTCAGGCCTTGCGCACTATCTTTCCGGATAAAGCTTTCATCGGCGCCAACGGGGTTGATCACCAGCACGGTGTCACCGCTTATCACCCCGACGAGGCCGCCCTCAACAACACCATGGTGGGGCAGTCACGCGAAAAGATCATTGTCGCGGACCACAGTAAGCTGGGGGTGGTCGCAACGCATCTCATCTGTCCCATTGAAGAGATTTCGATGCTCATCACGGACCTGGGGGCTACCGACGAGGCCATCGCGGGCTACTGTCAAAAGGGAATCGAAGTCCGCAGGGTTTGACTCAAGGCCTCCCCTGGCATCTGGCCCTGAGTTGGCTGCCCGTTGCTCTTCGTCTTATGCCAGCGACACACCCTCTTGAATGGCTTCGAACATAGCCACAACGTTTTCAGCGGGGACATTGGCGAGGACGTTGTGGACCTGCTGAAATACAAACCCGCCGCCCCCCTGGAGGATCTCCACCTGTTCCCGCACGTGCCGGCGCACGGCCTCGGGCGTCGCATGGGGCAAAATCGTCTGCGTGTCGCACCCACCGCCCCAGAAAACCATCTCTTTGCCGAAGTCGGCCTTCAACCTTGCGGCATCCATGCCCGCGCAGGAGATCTGCACCGGGTTCATGGCGTCCAATCCCGCGTCAATCAAATCGGGAAGCAGGTCCCGGACCCCGCCGCAACAATGCAGCATCACTTTCACATTGGCCAGTTCCTTGGCGCGGTTCCACATCAACTTGTGCCGGGGCTTGAAGAACTCGCGGTACATGCGCGGGGAAATTTGCGGCCCGCTCTGCATTCCAAGGTCGTCGCCGAACCGAATGATATCGATATATTCACCCACTGCGCCCAGGTACTTTTCCAGCCTCGGCATATAAATTTCCAGCAGACCGTCTAGAAACTTGTGCGCCTTTGCCGGCTCGCCGGCCAGAAGCATGTAATAGTTGTCGTTGCGATGAAGAAACTGCCCCGCCTCCAGCAGGCTCCCTCCGAATCCCCCCAGAATCGCTCGGTCGGTGTTCTGCCGCAACCGCCTGGCGCCTTCTCCCAGTTGGGCAAAATCCACCCCCGGACCGGGAGGGCCCACCATGGTGTGCCACATGGACTCCTGCATGGCCTCGGGAATGGTTCGGGGGCCGTTTTCATCGGCAAATGGAAAATAGGTTTGTTCGAAGTAAAGCGCGCCCTCGGGCAGATGAGCAATCACCCGCCCACTTTTGGAGCGGAACACCCACCTCCGGTCCTCTTTCTCCGGCAATGCCCACGCCGGGACTTTGCAAGGCGACCCATCCGGCAATGTCCAGTCCACCCAGTATTCTTCCGTCAGTGCGAAACCACGTGCTAAATTGATGGTGTCGACTCCGAACTTCTCCAGAACATCCTCATCCACGATCGCCAATTGCTGGATGGGATCGTAGACACGAAGGGTCTTCTTCGGAAGTCCCAGATAATCTCGCAGTTTAGCGTAGGCGATGGCAGCAATCCCGGAGGACGGGTGCCCAGAAAAATCGACAGGCACCCGGTCGGACTGACGATGATTGCACGCGGTTAGAACTCTTTCCCGTGACATCATGGTAGGCACTCCGCAACTGGCAATTCTACATTCACTTTCCCTTTTCTGAGAACCGGAAACAGCAGCTACATCCCAACACCAAGAAACCCTTCTTCCACTCGGATAAGCGCCCCTGGGTGGTCTTTTCTCCCAACCGCGGCCACTGGTCTTCAATCGCTTCCAAGAAACGCCCCTTGGTCTCCGGAACGAACGCACAGCAGAAAATGAAAGGCACCACACAGGTGCAAGCGTAAAGCCAGAAGGTCCTCGCCAGCCCTGCGTGATGAAGTAGCGATAAGAATGTTACCGCCGCCATTCAGTTTGATGCCCAACCGAGAGCGTTGCCAACGACATGGCTTTGACGCGAATTTTGGTGGGGTAAATCTCCGAAATCAGAAGCCACATCACCGGACCGAGCCCGATGCCGAAGGAAACAATGGTGTCCTTTCCGAACGACACGGTGCTCCGCCCAGCGCCTCAAAGCGGCATCTTCGACGACCGCCCAGGGCACTTGGCAGTTCTGCCTGATGTATTCGCGGGGATCCTGTCGATATGGCCACGAGTGAAACTGACGCTGCCGTGGAAATGAGGTTGCCTCGGACAGACGGCAGGCTTATGCGCGCCACTGAGGGTACCTTGACGCGGCTTCGGCACGAGAAGTTTGGCAATTGCGGAGAGTTTTGTGTGCAGCCGATTACTAAGGCGCGCCTAAGACGGTGCACTGGGCCAGGCAGTGAGAGACTGCGAGGAACGGCAGGGCTCTGCAAGCTGAGGCCCAAACCTTCGCCGCCATACGCGCTGACATCTTGGTGTGTATTTGGTGTCTATTTCTATAGGGTACAAGAGAGAATTAGGAGAATAGGTAGACCTAATAGTAAAGTGATATAATCCAGTGTTGATGCGGTTTTGTGAACTTCGCGTTGATTTCCTGCCTTAATTCGGCTGGGGATGTCGAATCCTCTCTTCGGCACCGGATTCTCCGTTCTTATTACCCTCAGCAATTCACACCGAATGCTAGAATCGCAAGTTACCGTGACAACGACGTTCGTAACAATCACGTTCGTAGCGCGGGCGTCCCGCCCGCGCTACGAAAACAAAGCCTCACGGCTTTTGGCAACCCTCAACGGGTTCGGCGATCGCCAACGCTCATCTAAGGACTCATGACTACCGAAGATAAGCTTCGTGAGAAGTTGCGCAAGATCGCCGCGCTTTACGAAGGAGCCAAGACCTCCGGGGAACGCCAGGCGGCCGCGGCGGCAATCGCGCGAGTCCGGGAAGCCCTCGCGAGCGTCGTGCAAACCGAGCGGCCCATCGAAATGCAATTCAAGCTGCCCGACCTCTGGCAGCGGCGCTTGTTTACCGCGCTCTGCCGCCGCTACGGCCTGGAACCGTACCGTTATATGCGGCAGCGCTACACCACGGTCATGCTGCGCGTTCCAAGATCGTTTGTGGACGAGACGCTTTGGCCGGAATACTTGCAGATCAAAAGCGCGCTCGATGAGTACTTGACCGAAGCTACAGAACGGATCATTCGCGAAGAGGTTTATGGTGACACGCGCGAGGCGAGCGAAGTAGGTCCGCCGGATCGGTGGAGTCATGGATAGGCGACAGTTTCTCTTAACGCCTGTAGTTGCGGTCGCGATGGACAAGGCCGGGAAGCCGCCCAACCCTGCGCCCCCTGCTTTTTCGGGCACCCTTTCGGGCAAGCCACCCGTAATCCCGGTTGGTCTTGATGCGTATCGCATGTGGGACCGCTGGCCTTATCAGCGGATCGGAGCCAGGGCTTACATGCGCAGCACCTACGATCGCAGCGGCGGAAATGAAGGCGCGGACGCCAGTCACTTCCTGTACCAAACCTCCGACAACCTCAACGTTAGCCTCGACCTGGAAGGGCCGGGAATTCTTTACTTCGCGCGCTATAACCACTGGCACGGGAGCCCGTGGCATTTCCAGGTCGATGGGACGGACTACATCGTGCAAGAAAGCAGCACAGCAGACCCCAACCACCCCGTCGACAGCTCCGTTTTTCTTCCTGAACGCCTATTCCCGAGTCCCCTGGCGGTGACTTGGTCCCTCACAAAAGGCGCTGATTTGACCTGGGTGCCGATACCTTTCGAGCGTTCGTTCCGTATGGCATATGAGCGCACGCATTATGGCACGGGGTATTACATTTATCATGTCTATACGGGCGGCGCGCCGCTGTCGCAACCCCTTCGATCCTGGAATATGGGTTCGGCCCCCGGCGAAGATGTGCTCGCTCTGGTCGCTCGGGCGGGCTCGGACCTCGTGGCGAAACCCGATAGCGCCGAAGGGATACAGATGGGCATCGAGCAGAAGTCAGGCGAGATAGTCCTTCCGGCACAAGAAGCAATCCCTTTTGCCGAAATAGATGGGGCACCTTCCACGATTCGTGCGCTAGAGTTTTCCGTTCCACGCGCAAGTTGCATGGATTTCGGCCGTTCGAGGCTGCGCCTTACTTGGGATAAAAGGGCGGAGCCGTCCATCGACGCACCCGTCGCCCCCCTCTTTGGGGCTGGGACTCTCTACAATCGGGACGATCGCGAATACCTCGTTAAAGCTTTCCCGGTGCATATCCGGTTTGATGCCGAGCGTGTTTATTTAACGTGCTATTTCCCCATGCCCTTTTTCCGCAGTGCGCGCTTTGAACTTTTAAATGAGGGCGCCTCGCCAATTCCAGAGGTGCGGTGGAGCATTCGTTATACACCTTTCAAAGACCCCGCCAACCACGTCGGGTATTTCCACGCGACGTATCGCGACCATCCCGAACCGGTTCCAGGCGAAGACCTCAATCTCTTGGACACTCGCCGGGTTGAAGGCGGAGGCGACTGGTCGGGGCATCTTGTGGGGACCTCGGTAATCTTCTCGGAACGGGCGAATCTGACGACCTTGGAGGGCGATCCTCGTTTTTTCTTCGATGACAGCCAGACCCCTCAGGCCCAAGGGACGGGCACGGAGGAGTGGGGAGGCGGCGGCGACTATTGGGGAGGACAAACGATGACGCTGCCATTCGTCGGACACCCGACCGGCGCGCGGACTCCTGAAGAGGCAAAAATCAAAGAAGACTTGATCGAGTCGGAGTATCGATTCCTCTTGGCCGACCTGATGCCCTTTGGCAAGAACGCACGCGTTCAATTGGAACACGGAGGGACGGACGAATCTTCCGAGCATTATGAAACCGTCGCCTATTGGTACGGATTACCCAGCCCTTCTCTGATCAAAACTGACGAGTTGAGTGTGGGCGAAATCGCGAGTGAGAGAGCGCATCAGTACGATTCGCCCGAGGCGAGTGAGCCCGTGGAGATCACGTCACGATACGAATGGGGAGTCGATCATCTGGAAGGAAGAGAAATCTACCCGGCTCATACCGAGGTGGGCCGCTATACGACAGGCACATCTGAATTCACGCTGAAACTGATCCCGGATAATCTCGGGGTGATGGTACGCCGGACGCTGGACTACTCTTTTCCAAATCAACGGGCCGAGGTTCTCGTGGCTGAAGCCGCTGGAACTTCGCACCCCGAGAGCGCCTCAAAGTGGAAGCTTGCGGGCGTCTGGTATCTTGCCGGATCAAATACCTGCGTTTACTCCAATCCGAATTCGGAACTGGGAACAACCGAGCATCGAATCGAAACATCCAACCGGCGCTTCCGGGATGACGAATTCCTCATTCCGCGCAGTCTGTGTCATGGGCTGGCTGCGATCCGCGTGAGAATACATTTCACCCCGGTAGACCACCCGTTGTTCCCTGGCGCACAGCCACAGAAGCAAGCTTGGAGCGAAATCCGTTACGCAGCTTACTGCATGGTCATGCCGTCGTTTCAAGTGCCTGCCCGGTGAAAATTGCGTCCGTAGCGCGGGCATCTTGCCCGCGCCATTCGCGAGAGCGGGACGCTCTCGCCCCAGCGGGCGGGACGCCCGCGCCACTTCCGTCCTAGTCCGTCACGGTTCGCCGAAGCGTTTCCAGCAACTGATCGGCGCGAATGGGTTTCGCCAGCGTGGCCTGGGCGCCCAGTTGTTCCGCCGCTCGCAGGAATTCGTTGCCATACGCCTCCGACATGGCGATTACCTTAAGGTCGGGGTAGCGCTTCTGAAGCATCCGAATCTTCTCCACGTCTTGATGGTTCGGTATCCCCAAGTTGACGAGGATCAGATCCACAATCTCACCGTTCAAATTTCTAAGCGCCTCTTCCGCGTTCGTCGACTCCAGAACCTCGTACCCCACCGAGACGAGGATCATCCGCAGAAAGCTGCGGATTCCCGCCTCGTCGTCGATCACCAGCACCTTTCCCGCCGACCGCGGCGGCCCGAGCACCTCTCGCACCTTGGTGGCCAGCGTGTCGGGAGAAAAGGGCTTGGAGAGAAAACCCGACGCCGACAGGGAGCCGGACTGGCCCGGTCCATTCTCCAGGTAACCCGACATGAACATCACTGCCATCTCTGGGCGCAGCGGCCGCAAGCGCTCGGCCAATTCCTGCCCCGTCATTCCCGGCATCACCACATCGGTCAGCATCAAATGAATCGGACCCGCGTGGCGTTCCGAATAGAGCAGCGCTTCCCAACCGTTCGCCGCCACCACAACTTTGTACCCATTGCTCTTCAACACCACTTGCGCAAGTTTGCGGATTTCTTCCTGGTCGTCCACCACCAGCACCGTTTCCGTCCCCCGCAGCGTCGCGGCACCCGGCTTTCCCTCCTCCGCCAGCGGCACCGTTTCACCGATGCGGGGCAGGTAGATGTGGAAGGTAGTCCCTTTGCCCAGTTCGCTCTCGGCTCGGATCGATCCGCCGCTTTGCTTGACGATGCCGTAGACCGTGGCCAGGCCAAGGCCCAAACCCTGACCTTGGGTTTTGGTCGTATAAAACGGCTCGAACAGATGTGCCAGCGTTTCGATGCTCATCCCTGACCCGGTGTCGGTGACCTTCAGATGGACGTACGGCCCGGGGTTCACACCCGGATTCTTCGCCGCGTAACTCTCATCCAGATCGACGTTTTGAGTTTCGATCACCAGGCTCCCACCGGTGCGCATGGCATCGTGAGCGTTCGCCGCCAAGTTCATCAGCACCTGCTGCAACTGCTCGGGATCGGCCTTGACCGGCCCCAGAGTGGGGCTCAAAACCGTCGTCAGGCGGATCTCTTCTCCCAGCCTTGCGCGCAGGGTCGTCTCCGCTTCCTTCACCACTTCGTTCACATCCAGCACTTTGGCCCACAGAATCTGCCCTTGGCTGAACGCCAGAAGCGGCGCCACCAGGCCCACGGCCTGCTCGCCCGCTTTCTTGATCTGCGCCACGCTCTCGTGCAGAGGATTGCTGCGCGGAACCTTGCCCATCAATAAATCGGTGTAACCGTTGATGACCGTCAGGAAATTGTTCAGACCGTGCGCCACCCCACCCGCCAACTGCCCGAGGGCCTGCAATTTCTCCGCTTGCTGCATCTGCCCTTCCAGCAGCTTCTGCTCAGTCAGATCGATAATCAGGGCAAGAGCACCGGAGTACTGTCCGGCTTCGTCGAATAAGGGAAGCGTGCTGGCCCGAGTCCGTAAATCGTGGCCGTCCAGGGTGCGTAACTTGAGATCAAACTGCGCTGCCACTCCTTGCCGGCAGCAGGCGAGATTCTCCATCGCATTCGCGCGGCCTTCTTCGTCGAGAAAATCAAACAAATTCTTGCCCGGCATATCGTCGTCGCTCCGCCCCAGTAACTGCGCCATACGGGCGTTCGCGAACGTGGTGCGGTTTTCGGAATCCAGGATCCAGATCCCTTCCGGAGCACCATCCACAATCTGCCGGTACTTCTTTTCCGTTGCGCGCCGCAATGTTTCCGCTTGCTTGTCGTCGGTAATGTCCGTAGCGGCGGCGATCCACTCGCGAACGGCTCCGTCTTCTTCGACCACCGGCGCCCCGCGCACGGCCAGCACGCGATACTCACCATCGTGGCGGCGCAGACGGTACTCGGTCCTAAAGGGGCTGCGCGCTTCCAGAGCTTGCTTCAAAACCCCGGCGGCGCCCTCTCGATCCTCGGCATGCAGCGCTTCGATCCATCCTCTACCGAGCGCATCGCCGGCGCTTTGCCCGGTGAAGGTCGTCCACGATGGGTACGCCTGGATCATCTCTCCCGCGGAGTTCGTGGTCCAGACTAACTCGGCTGTGGCCCTGCTCAGCGCCCGATAATGCTCCTCCGTGGCCCGCTGATTTTCCTCCGCTTGGCCCTTAGCAACGATCTGATCGTTGAGCTGTTCCTCGCTCGCACGGAGAGCCTCTTCCAACTGGGTGCGCCCGGCGGCATAGCTTTCCCTGCTTGCTCGCAGAGTTTCTTCGAGCTGGGCTTTTTCAGCAGTCAAATCGCTAAGGCGTTCCTCACTCGCGCCGAGCGCTTCCTCCAGCCGCTTGCGTTCAGTAGCGTGCCCCTCGTCACTTTTCCGGTGTGCCTCCTCGAGCTGCGATTTGGCGGCCGTCAAGGCGCTAACGCGTTCTTCGGTCGCATGCAATGCTTCTTCCAACCGCTTGCGTTCAGCCGTGTGCGCCTCTTCATTCTGGCGTTGCGTTTCCTCAAGCTGGGCATGGACAGCAGTCAACGCCGTGAGGCGCTCCTCACTCGCCTGCAAAGACTCTCCAAGGCGATTGCGTTCGGCCGTGTGCGCCT
>CAZCVY010000017.1:43504-54366 GCA_964501985.1 uncultured Acidobacteriota bacterium
TCCTCACTCGCCTGCAAAGACTCTCCAAGGCGATTGCGTTCGGCCGTGTGCGCCTCTTCATTCTGGCGTTGCGTTTCCTCAAGCTGGGCATGGGCGGCAGTCAACGTCGTGAGGCGTTCCTCACTCGCCTGCAAAGACTCTCCAAGGCGATTGCGTTCGGCCGTGTGCGCCTCTTCATTCTGGCGTTGCGTTTCCTCAAGCTGGGCATGGGCGGCAGTCAGCGAAACCAGACGTTCCTCACTCGCCCGCAACGAATTCTGAATCTGCGCGCTGGCCACTGTTAGCGCATTAACGCGCTCTTCGCTCGCCCGCAACGCTTCTTGCAACCGCTTACGTTCGCTAGAGCGTTCCTCCTCGCTCCTTCGCAGAGCTTCTTCGAGCTGCGCATGCGTGGCAGCCAAAGCAGCAAGACGGCCCTCACTCGCCTGCAATGCTTCTTCCAACCGATGGCGCTCCGTAGCGTGCTCCGCCTCACTTCTTCGCAGCGTTTCTTCCGCCAACGCTTGGGCCGCAGTCACCACCGCAAGGTTATTTTCACTTGCACGCAAGGATTCCTGTAACTGCGTGCTCGTGAGCGTCAGGTTCTTCTTGTGCTCCTCGCTCGCCCGCAGCGCTTCTTCCAATTGGGTCTTGCTGGCCGTCAATTCAGTAAGGCGCTCTTCGGTCGCGCGCAGCGATTCCTGGAACTGGGTGCTCGTGAGCGTCAAGGTATTCTTGTGCTCTTCGCTCGCCCGCATCGCTTCTTCCAATTGCGCTCTTGTGGCCGTCAAGACGCTGAGGTGTTCCTCACTCGCGCGCAGAGCGTCCTCCAGCCGTTTGCGTTCGGCAGTGTGACCCTCTTCACTGCTTCGCTGCATTTCCTCGAGCTGGGCTTTAGCGGCCGTCAGCGATGCGAGGCGTTCGTCACGCCCTCGCACCTCGTTCTCAAACCGCTGGCGCTCGGCAGAGTACGTTTCCTCGTTTGCCCGTTGCGTTTCCTCGACCTGCGCTTTGGCGGCGGTCAATGCGTTCAATCGTTCCGCACCCGCCCGCAGTTCTTGCTCCATCCGGCGGCGCTCGGAGATGTCGGCGGCGAAAACGACCCACTCAGCAACCGCTTCGTCGTCCTGTAGAACCGGCACCGCGCGCACGGCAAAGTCCCGATACTCACCGTCGTGCCGGCGCATCCGATACTCAGTGTCGTAGGGGCTGTGCGCTTCCAGTGCTTGTTTCAAGACCGCGTTGGCCCTTTCCCGGTCCTCAGGATGAAGAGCCTGCACCCACCCGAGCCCTTTGACTTCCTCTTCGGTCAGACCGGTGAAGGACCTCCACAGGGGAATCTCCTCGACGACTTCACCCGCGGCGTTGGTCGTCCACACTAACTGGGCCGTGGCAGCCGCTAGTGCGGTGTAACGCTTCTCTGTGGATTGCAGCGCGCCCTGGAGCTGCTTGTGCGCGGCGGTCTCGAGGGCCAGCTTCGCTTCAAGATCGGCGGCATGAAGGCCGGGCTCAACCCAGACGACGGTGCGGCTTGAACTGGTCTTGCCGTCCGCGTCATAAAGTTCGAAGGTGGAGGCCTCCTCTTCGATTTCCAGCCTAGCTCGGCGCCGCCCGTGGACATCCAGAAGGGTAAGGCCGGGGACTCCCCCGGGATTGCCCAAGACAATTCGTGGTTTGCCGTTGGAATCAGCAAACACCATGTTGGACTCACCGCTCTGGGTTGCAATCCCGACTCGGGATCCGGCATTGGCGTCGGAGAGCATCAGACGCGTGCCTTTCTCCTCAACCATAATTGCCGCACGCGATGCTCCCTGGGCATCCTGCAACCTCAACGTGGGCTCGTCGGCGACCAAACACAGGGACACTCGCGGCCTTCCCAGACTGTCGAAGAGAGCCATGCCGGGCTCATCCTGGCCGATGAGGAGCCGCGCGCGAGTTATTCCGCTCTGGTCATACAGAAACAAGCCGGGGCCGTCGACCGTCATCGCCAAAGCTGCGCGCATCGATCCATTCGCATCCCGCAAAACAAACTCGTCCGCCTCCACTCTCCGCTTCGGTTCTGAAGACATCGTGCCGTACTCCTTTTTCCACGCTCGAACGCTCGACTCAAGGTTCAACGAGGATATTTAATTATGACTGCTTTTCCGGCAGCATACACTGGCTGGCCCTCTCCGACAAGGTCATATCATCCCCTAGTGGCCAAGTGATATTTTCGTTCGCATATTCGAATACGTTCAATTGTTTGGCATGTTAATACCTTAAATTGGGGCCACTATTTACGGGTGCAAAATTCCCCCTGTAAATGGCCTCCAAGCGCCCGCGGATTCAATGAATATGCGCTAATGCGCTTGACCATGTCCCAAGTCGAGTGTAATCTTACTGGGCACGAAGCGGCATGGACGTACTTCACAAGCCGGGGGAATTCGTTAACTTGAATAACCGCTTGCTCATTGTCGATGACGAGGTGGGAGTCTGCCTGCTGTTGAAAGAATGGCTCACCGAGACGGGGTTCACTTGCGAAACGGCTTTGAGCGGCGATGAAGCGCTCGGCATTTTGCAGAAACACGAAATCGACGCCATCATTTCGGATTTGAGTATGCCAGGTGTGTCGGGGCTGGACCTCTTAACACGAGTCCGGGAGGCCTACCCTCATACCGCCTTTTTGATGGCCACCGGAGTGGGCGATATTGGTTTGGCGGTCCAAGCCATGAAGCAAGGCGCCGATGACTATCTCATGAAGCCGTTCCAGCTCGATGCCGTGGTGGCGAGTGTGGCGCGGGCTTTAGGAGTGCGGCGCCTCGAACGCGAACTCGCAGATTACCGGACTCGCCTGGAGGAGAGAGTTGACGAGCGCACCGGGCAACTTCAGGCGGCCCTGGAACACATCGGCCAGATTTACGATGAGACCTTGGAGGCCTTGGGTGCGGCGCTGGACCTGAAAGATGGGGATACCGCCGGTCATGCGCGCCGCGTGACGCGGTACTGCGTCGAGATCGCAAAAGTGATGGGTTGTTCGCAAGAACAAATGCGCCAACTCAAGCGGGGGGCCTACCTGCACGACATCGGCAAGATTGCCATCCCCGATGCGATCCTGCTGAAACCAGCCAAACTTGTTCCTGAGGAAATGACAGTGATGTCGGCCCATCCGTATCTTGGCTACGAATTCGTCGGCCGTATTTCCTTTCTCGCTGAGGCGGCGGAAATTGTCCTGACCCACCACGAACGGTACGATGGTTCGGGTTACCCGCAAGGGCTCATGGGAGACGAGATTCCCTTAGGATCGAGGATTTTTGCCGTCGCGGATACGCTGGACGCTATGACCTCAGACAGACCCTATCGGCGCGCTCTTCCCTTCACCGCTGCGCGCGAGGAAATCCGGCAACAATCGGGACGGCAATTCGACCCCCAGGTTGTGGAGGCATTCTTTTCACTCCCCGAACATATTTGGGGGGAAATCCGCTTGAGAATCGCCGAGTCCCGCCCTTCCCCCAGAGTTATGAAAATCGGAAAACTGCCGCCGTCCGCGAAGCGCATCTCACCCGTCCCACCGCGCTTTGACACTTTGCATCGGAATGGTCCGATGAACTAGCAAGCCGTTGCGGAAAACAATGGTGACGGGACCCGGCGGTCAGGGCTCCTGCGATGAGCAGGAACTAAGCAAAGAAGATGATGAGACCTGCGAGCGAAAACTCCGTACCTTCTGCTCTGCTGGACGGTGAAGCCGACCATTTCTTTAACCATACATCCCAACTGCTTTGCATCAGCGGTTTCGATGGTTATTTCAAGCGTTTGAACCCTGCGTGGGAAAAAACCCTCGGCTTTACGATCGAAGAACTCCTCTCGAAACCCTGTCTGGAAATTGTGCACAGAGAAGACCGTGAGCGGACCGACGCCGCATGGAAAGAGCTTGCCGCGGGGTCGCTGAACCTGACCTTTGAGAATCGCTGTCTCACCAAAACCGGTTCTTGCAAGTGGCTCTCTTGGGAAGCTACTTCCTTGCCTGAACGGGGTTTCATCTACGCCGGCGTCCGCGACGTCACCGGCCAGAAGAGGCGGGGAGCCGAAGAGTCGCACTTGGCCGCAATCGTGAAATCTTCGGCGGACGCCATCGTCAGCACAAGTTTGGAGGGAAACATCGTCTCGTGGAATGCCGGAGCAGAGCGTATCACTGGATATGCAGACGAGGAGATGCGGGGGCGTCCCTTTTCCTCGCTGCTCACATCCGGCCAATCCGATGAGATGGAAGAGATCGTCGCTCGCATCCGGCGAGGCGAGCGAGTCGCGCAATACGAAACCCACTGGGTGAAGAAGGGAGGGGAGGCCGTTCAGGTTTCGCTAAATGTTTCGCCCATCCGTGACGCACAAGGGAAAATCGCCGGAGCGTCGACCATCGCGCACGACATCAGCGGGCGCAAGCAAGCGGGAGAGCAGTTGCGCCATGAACGGTTCGCGAATGCTCTGCTCGAAAGCGTACAGGTGGGCATCGTCGCTTGCGATGAGCGGGGGGTTCTGACCCTCTTTAATCAGGTTGCGCGAAGCTGGCACGGCCTTCCCGCCGAGCCGCTGCCTGCGGAGAAATGGGCCGAGCACTACGGATGGTGCCTCCCGCAAGGAAGAGTTCCTTTGAAGAAGGAGGAAGTGCCGCTCTTTCGCGCCCTGGAGGGCGAACGGGTCAGCGACGTCGAGATGATGATCGTTCCCAAACTAGGCGAACCTCGCACCGTCCTGGCGAGCGGCCGGCCCATCCTCGATTCGGAAGGCAATAAGCTTGGAGCCGTCGCTGCCATGATCGACATCACGGAGCGAAAATGCCTGGAACAGCAGTTTCGCCACTCCCAGAAGATGGAAGCTGTGGGTCGCCTCGCGGGCGGGGTCGCCCACGACTTTAACAATTTGCTCACGATTATCACAGGTTACGGCCAGCTGCTGCAACGGAATCTGGAGCCCGGAAGCTCCTTGCGGGGTTATGCGGAGGAGGTTTTGAAAAGCGGAGAGCGCGCCGCCGCCCTGACGCGTCAGCTCCTTGCCTTCAGCCGTCGGCAGGAGTTCTCCCCGCGGGGGCTGGATTTGAACGCATTGGTCTACAATACCGAAAACATGCTCCACCGCTTAATCGGTGAAGATATCGAGCTCGTAACCGTTCTGCCGGCCGGCCTCGGAATGGCGAGAGGGGATCATGGCCAGATCGAACAGGTCATTTTTAACCTGGCTGTGAATGCTCGCGACGCAATGCCCAACGGCGGTCATTTGACGCTGGAGACCGCCAACGTCGAGCTTGACGAAACGTTTGCGCACGGCCACATACCCATTAAACCTGGGCCGTACGTGATGCTTGCAGTGACTGACACGGGGTGCGGAATGGACGCACCAACCCAAGCCCACATCTTCGAGCCATTCTTCACAACCAAGGAGCCGGGGAAGGGGACGGGCCTCGGTTTGGCGACGGTCTACGGGATCGTCAAGCAGCACGGAGGAAATATCTGGGTCTATAGTGAGATAGGCCAGGGCACTACCTTCAAGATCTATTTACCTCGCGTCGAAACGGGCGCCGCGAAGGTCGAAGAGAGCGGCGTGGTTTCTCGCGAGCTTCGAGGTTCAGAAACTATTCTCGTTGCCGAGGACGACCAGGCTGTGCGGTCGCTCGTGGTGAGGCTGCTTCGATCGATGGGTTACTGGGTGTTGGAGGCGAGCCGAGTGGATGAGGCGCAGATGGTATGTCTCCGCCACAAAGGGCCTGTCCATCTCCTCTTGACCGATGTGGTCATGCCCCACATGAGCGGGAGAGACTTGCTTGAACACATCAAACCGCTGAGGCCGGACATCAGAGTCTTGTTCACGTCGGGTTACACAGAAGAAACCCTGCGCCGCCGCGAGATGGAGCGAGACGCGGCCTTCCTCCAAAAACCGTTTACCGAAGAGGCCTTAGCACGCAAGGTGCGGGATGTGCTCGACGCGGGCAAAGAAGCGAAACGGCACCAAGCTTCGACTTATTGAACGGCCGCACAGAAGCCTGCCACGCAACACTCCGTAACACCCGTATACCTCGAATGCCCTCCCTTAATGGCCGGGGGATTTTCAGCTCTTGCTTTTCAGGGAGTTTGGATCGCTGTTGGCGCGCAGCAGCGAGTCCACAAGGTGGGGATCAAATTGCGTGCCACTGCAGCGGTGGAGTTCTGCGGCAGCATCGTTATAGGTACGTCCCCTTTTGTAAGCCCGGTCGGAGACAATCGTATCAAAGGAGTTCGCAACTGCAAGAATTCGCGCCCCCAGCGGTATGCTCTCGCCCCTCAACCGGTCAGGGTAACCGCTGCCATCGAAGCTCTCGTGGTGGTGGCGCACCATTCGGGAGATGCGCATGATGCTTCCCAGCTTCAAGGGTTGCAGGATCCTCTCTCCCAGCACGCTGTGGCTCTTCATCAACTCGTACTCCTCGGGCGTCAGCCGCGCGGACTTGGACAGGATTTCAAGGGGAATTCCTACCTTTCCGATATCATGCAGGACGCCGGCCAGCCGCACCTCTTCGATGTCTTCGATTGACATCCCCAATTGGTGAGCAATCCGCACAGCCCATCGCGAAACAGCCTGCCCATGGTCGCGCGTATAGCGGTCGCAGAAGTCGACGGTCCGGGCCAGCGATGTCACGGTATCCAACAAACTCAGTTCTCCCGTTGCTTGCTGCGCAGCTTGTTCAATGCGGTTGAGGTATTCGTTGAAGGCCTCCGAGCCCGTGCTAAACGTCTGCTGGGATGCCACGACAATGTTGGTGCCGAGAGGGCCCGCCTCCCACCCTGCATCCATGGCTGCAGGCGTTAAAGGCCCTACTCGCACGCAATTTCCGTTCTGATATTTGGCCAGGTAGGTACCCGCGTCCGCCATGCGAAGAACTTCCTCTTTCGTTGGCCCGTGTTCAGGGAAGGTGCCGATTCCAATACTCGCCGTTATTCGGTGCTTTTTGAGCAGCGGGTCGTTTTCGATATTCGCTCGCATGCGCTCTGCAAAGGCTCCGGCCTGCGCAGTGGTTGACTCGGGTATCAAAATGGAAAACTCATCGCCACCGTAGCGGGCTACCACGTTGGAATTTCGCACACTGTCGCTCAATACATTGGCCACGGCGCGCAGAACCAGGTCACCTTGCATGTGACCGTAGCGGTCGTTGACCTCCTTGAACCGATCCAGGTCCAACATGATCACCGAGAATTTCTGCCCGGACCGCGTCGATCGTCTCCATTCGCGCTCAACCGCTTCCATGAAGTAACGGTGGGTTTTGAGGCCGGTAAGGCCATCGGTGATAGCTTGTTCGAAGGCCGCCTGGTACGCGCGCCCGGTGTGCAGCGCGAGGGCAAGTTGATGGGCCAGGGTCTGTGTGGTCAGGATATCCTGCGAAGAGAAGGCATTCTCGCGGCGGCTTTCCAGGCTGAAAACACCCAAGATCTCATCGTGAAGTAGAAGGGGTACGCTCACGCCGGAGCGAACTCCGGGATGCAGCGGCATGTATTTCGCTCCGGTCCCCGCGAAATCCGTCACCATCGGTTTTCCGCTCAGCGCAGCCGCCCCCGGCAGCCCCTCGCCGAGGGTGATGCGCCGGCCCAGGAGCTCGCCGCCGTAGCCCGCCTCCGCCTCTACAACCAGTTCATTGCGGTCACGATCCAATAATTCGATGTGCGCCAACTCGTAACCAAAGGCGATTTGAGCCCGCTCGCAGATTTCCGGCAGAAGTTCTTTCGGGTTCAGGACTGCGGCAGCTTTTTGGCCTAAATCGTTGAGAAGCGCCAGGTGTCTTGCCCGCTCTTTCTCTCTCAGGAAAGCTCGGGCGTTCTCAAACGCCTTCGTCGCTTCTTTGGCAACGACCTGGAAAAGCTCAAGCTGCCTTGCGTTGATGGTGGCATGATAATCCACCATCGCCAGGACACCCAGCGTACCGTCGGACAGAGCAAGGTGGACCCCGCACCAACTGCGCGTTCGCGGGCCGGCGGACTGGCTATCCGCACCTGATGGCGACCCGCGCCATTCCTCGGAAACGACGAGTGAGGAGCGAGTCCGCATGACTTGCTCCTCCAAGCTCGCCGTCGGTGCGCCAAGTGCGGATTCCAACTCGTGGACCGACTCGAAAGAAACCACCGCATCCAGGGGTCCTCCAGGCGAACTTTGCAGGGACAGTGCAAAGTCCTTATTTCCCAAAAGGTCCTTCATTTCCCGTCGCAGAATCTGGAGCTGGGTCTTGAAGTCAAAAGTCTCACGGAGCGCCAACCCCATGCGGTAGAGAATTCTCCACTCCTCGTTATGCCGCTCCGTGGTCCGTTTTGCTGACCAGCTTTCAAGCGCCACACTCACTTGGTTGCCCATGGATAGAGCCAGCCGCAGCTCATGGGATTTCAAATACCGCGCCTTCCGGCTACCAGCAAGCAGTGCACCGAAACATTTTCCCTGGGTTCCCAAGCCAATCAACACCGCCGTCCGCAAACCTTCGGCCTTCATCATGCCGATAAATCCATTGGAGAGCGGGTCGCGGTGCCAAGCGGTCAACACTTCCGGGTTTTGCAAATTGGAGAAGACCATGAGCGATCCCCACCGGTCAGCAGCGGTGGCAAAGTAGGACCGCAAGGGTTCAGCTGCAAGCAGATCCGCCGTTCGTGAGGAAAACCCTTGTATTACCTTATGGCTCTTACCTCGCACTTCGTCGGCCTGTAGTAAAACACACCCTTCTGTCGCGCCCAGAATTCGCAACGTGACTCGCAGGGCTTGTTCTCCCAACTGCTCAATCTGACGGGTCTCCTCAAGTTCCTTCCGAAGATCGGAAAACCAAGCCAGCCGCGAGGATTTCTTTACCTTCGCCCTGTGCTCTCTGAACTTTTCGAGAGGAATGAGAACAGCCAAAAGCAGCGCGCCACAGATTAGCGGTAGCACGCTCCAAAGTGGGACATGGTGGAAGATTTCCATCATCGTCATGGCAGGTGGGCGGATTCTCTCTCTTTCGCGCTTGCCGGCCCACTCCGGAAATCGTGATTTCCTCGTTTGGATGGGCGTGCCCGTGGGGGCATGGAGGAAACCCATTGGTCAAGAAACGCCGCCCTGAACGTCACTACTCTCAACTCCGCGCGTGATACAGCACTGCCCAGGCATCCATTGACGGTGTCATCGCCGGATCAAGCCGAGGTCATGCCCGGGTTAAATGTGTGACGCTTGCCACCGTGGACCCTGCCGCACGCACGGCAATTTCAAACTGGTCACAGGTCGCGATTAGCTTACGCGAATTATAATACACTGTTTCTCTGAACCGAGTACGTTGATGACCACGGCAATGACGTTCAGGGGTGTCATTGACTGCACCCATTGACTATGCTAGAAATCCTGCGGTTAATTGCCTCAGGATGAACGATCGGTTTCGTTCATGCGATCCCTTATGCTTCCCACTGCGAGGCCTCCCAGTTCACGGACGAAGACCCTCTTGCTCAGGACATCCTACGTGTGCCTGGCGCTCCTATCTTCCGCGCTCGTTTTATCCGCTTCCCCCCAGGAAAGGGTTACAGATAAACCGGTCTTGGCCAACAATGCCTTGGATGACCCGGGCGGTGCGGCGGTGGTTCCCGACTCTTCCGAGGCGATTTGCTATGCCTCGCCCAAAGGCAATGACTTGGCAGATGGATCGACTCTCAGGACAGCGAAGCAGGATGTGATGTCCTGCTATGACACGATCTCCAGTGGAACCATCTTCATGCTGGATGGTGGCCACGACGCCCCGCTGCGAGCCTGTGCGCGGAGAGATCCAGCGGGCTGCGGAATCTGGATCATGGGTTCGGGCGATCCCAATTATTCGCGGCCCCCAGCCGGATGGAGAAAAGAGAAGCCCATTAGTTTTGTCGGGGGAATGGGAACCAGGGGCGAACCCTCTTCTCATGATTACCAAACAAACCTCCAGGCGGGCGGATCTGACTCGAAGCATCCTGGTATTTGGTTGAGTTGGGCAAATCAGATAACCTTTGAGAATCTCTCGATAGCTACCTGTCTGCCTGCCGTCCTGGGAAGAGACTCCAACGGGAACCCTGCCAACGGCCAAGCTTGGGATAACGTGTTCGATAATGTCGGACTTACGGCATCAAGGTCCGTCGGTTGCGGGCCAGGAATGTTTATCGGTTCAGCCTCAAGCCGCAACTTCATAAGACACTCGCAAATTCGCGGATCTCCCGCCGAACAAGCCCTCGTCGCAGCAATCTCTCGCCAATCGAACATCGTGACTCTTAGCGCTTCGGCCAGACTGCCATCTTCGTGGAAAACAGGTGCGGTAGTGGGCGTGGTGGGCGTCGCTGATCGCAGCTTTGACGGCGGAAACTTCACCATCACCGTTACCAGCGCCAAGACGTTTACCTATCCCCAAACCGGGCCAGACTTCACTTCTTCGGGCGGGAGAGCATCCTCCGATGGTAACCAAGCAATCGTTGTGAACCCCCACGGGGCGCAGGGAAACTCTCTGTACGCAGATGATCTGTCATTACACGACGGAGCCATAAAAGTGTATGCCGGTACTTCCGGCACCACTCTCGATGTGGCGAAATTGGATCAAGAGCCTGGGTTTGGCCCGGTGGTCTGGATTGCCACCTGCATTTCTCCAACTGTGGTCTACAACCGGGACGTGGCTCCCACCAATGACGCCAAGAACCCAATGCTTGCGGAAGTCAGATCTGACTGCGCGAAAAGCCCGGAAGAAGTTGCCGATTCTACCCATGCCCAAAACCCCTCGATCAACGCTCCAGCGGCGATGACGGGGGGCGCTGGGCCGCCCAGGGCAACTACGAATCCACCGCTGGGTAATCAACACGATGTTCCAAAGGGTCGACCCACAGAACAGGCAAAGGCTGCTGCCCCCAAGCAAGAGCGTGCGAGTGTAA
>CAZCVY010000018.1:0-52291 GCA_964501985.1 uncultured Acidobacteriota bacterium
TCTGTCTCCAAGTTCGACTGGCTACACTTTCGATTCATTTGCGTCGGGTCTTTGGGTATCTCAGGAAAAAGGCGCCAAGTAATTATGAAGCTTTTGAATTTAGGGTGGCGTCGAAAACTCGACAAAATCGGTGGGCGGTTACTCTCCCTCGCACGAGGGGCAGCTTCTCCGCCCGTTCGTACCTCGAGACGAGTTCTGCGGGGAGGGCTGTGGGCGCTTTTGGTAGGGGCCACATTCTGCGCCGTGGCGATGGGTCAAACCGGTGATGCCTCCCTAACAGGTACGATCCAGGATGATACGGGAGCGGTGATCCCTGGTGCCAGAGTAGTCGCCACCAACAGTGCGACGGGAGTGCAGAAGATCGCGGAAACCACCGGCGCAGGCGTCTACTTTATCCCGGACCTGTCCCCCGGCACTTACACCATCGAGGTGTCCGCCGGCGGTTTCCAAACCAAGCGGGTCGCGGAGATCAAGTTAAATGTCGACCAAAAGGCCCGCGTCGACGTGCAGTTGGCGGTGGGGGCGCAGAAGCAGGAAGTGACGGTCAGCGGAGCGTCCATTCCCATTCTCCAGACCGTGGATGCGAGCGTGGGCACTGTCGTGCAGGGCCAAGAGGTGATAGACCTGCCTCTCAACGGTCGCTTTTTCACTCAACCGCAAGAACTCACGGCAGGCTCCATCACCGGCGAGCACAGCAGCTTTGGATCAGCAGGTGGTAATAGCGCGGCCATAACGGAGGGACTCGAGCGCAACTTGTTGCCCGGTTATGACATGAACGGCCAAAGTGGCGCCTGGACCTTCTTTCAACTGGATGGAATTGAAAACAACGAGCGAGAGTTCGGCGGCGCCAACATTCCCATCTCCGTCGATGCCATCCAGGAGTTCAAAGTTCAAACCAGCGACTTTTCGGCGGAATATGGCCGCAGCATGGTGCAAGTTGACGTCGTCACTAAGAGCGGCACGAACCAACTCCACGGCGATCTTTTTTGCTTTGTTCGCAACACAGATCTTAACGCCGCGCAGTGGGAGTACTCGGGTCCGCACGTTAAGAACGATCTGAAACGCAATCAGTTCGGGGGCGCGATCGGAGGGCCGATCATCAAGGACAAGCTCTTCTGGTTCGCCAGCTTCGATGGGACACGGATGGTTTACGCCGACCCTCTGTTGGAGAGCGTTCCGACCCAGGCGATGCGTCAGGGGATTTTCCCGGCCGGAGACGTTATCTTTGATCCCATCCTTCAGCCCGGCCAGACGACCATCCAGCCTTTCCCGGGCAACCAGATTCCCCAGTCGATGTGGGCCACGATTTCGCAGAACATCATTCCCTTTATGCCGCAGCCCAACATTTCGGACACAGCCCAAACGAGCCTCGGCGGCCTCCCGCTCCCACCCACCAACGACTACTACTACGTCCCCTATCTGATTCAGAGGATCGACCAAACTAACGGGCGCATCGATTACACTCGGTCCGACAAGAACAGCTTCTTTGGGCGTTACACTATCAGCCCCAACCTGCGTTATGGCGATGGACCTCTCGCCACTAACATTCAGGGCTCCATCATTTTCGCCGAAAGCGCCCAACTGGGGGGATCGAATTTAAGTACCGGCTGGTTCCACAGTTTCAGCCCCAACACCATCAACGAACTGCGCGGGGAATTTTCCACCGATCCCCAGCATTATCTGAAGTCCAGCAACGTTGACTACGCCTCCCAACTGGGGATCAAGCCATTTCTCTTTCCCGACGCTTACCCGGGATTCCCCAATCTGGTCATTGGAAGCGTAACTCTGGGCTCGGGCGAATATCGGCCCCTAGTGGTGCAGGAGCACGGCTATGAAGCCAACGATACCCTGACGCTGATTCGGGGCACTCACGACCTTCGGATTGGCAGCGACTACCGGCGCACGAAACTGATGACTTACAACAACCAGATTTCCACGGGACTGTTTGAATGGAATGGCGCCCAGACGCGCGACGGCAACTACCCCATGACGGGCACCACCGTCTGCCCCGCTCCTTCCACGGATGCCAGCAGTAATGGCTGCAGCGCCGGAAATGCCTGGGCTGACATGTTGCTGGGTTACGACGAGTCGGCGACGGTGGGTACTCCCATCCCCCACATCTATAAGTATTTCAGCAATTGGGCGGGGTTCGCGAACGATACCTGGCGGGCGAAGAAAAACCTGACGTTCACGCTGGGCCTGCGCTACGAATATCAAACCCGTCTGCACGACAAGCCCCCCTTCTACACGGATCCCATTCTCGCCGACAATCAATTCACCGGAAAGGTGGCGCTGGCCGTAGGCTCCAATAAACTACTCCCCGCCATCTCCTCGACGGCACTGGCTCTGGAACCTGCCGGCACCATCGAATCCTGCCCGGACGCCGGCCTTCCCGAGAACTGCATGATTTCGCAAAAGAACGGTTTCCAACCTCGCGTAGGCTTTGCCTGGCAGGTCACCCCGAAGACGGTCGTCCGCGGGGGTACGGGCCTCTACTATATGACGTTTAGCGGAGATGACGATACGGAGAGCTGCCAGAGCTGGCCCCTGATCATCACACTAAAAACCCCGAACGAAACCGCGCCGCCGGGCGGAATTGCTCCACCGCCTCAATCGATAACCAATCCCTTTAATGGAGCTGCACCCGCCAAGCCCACCTACGTCAATTGCTCTCAGGATAACCGCCGGCTTCCCTCCACGGGCCAGTGGAACTTTACGGTGGAAAGGGCGTTGGCCCCTGACACGACCCTCACGGTCGGGTATGTCGCCAATGCCGGCCGGCACCTCGGCAACGATGGCGAGGGGTTTGGTGAGGTGACTTACAATATCCCTGAGCCGTATGGGGTCGTGCTAGCCCCAGGCCAGACCCAGACGGTCCCGGTTCCGGGCTTTAGCTCGGTGAACAGCTATCAGGATACCGGAACGAGCAACTACGAATCCCTCCAGGTTACCCTTCGGCGGCGCTTTAGCCACAATCTGAGCTTCACCGGCTTCTATACCTGGTCCAAGGTGATGACGTACGACATGTTTCTAAGCGACCTCCTGGACACCAAAGTGGATAAAGGTCCGTGGGCTGACGATGTGCATCACCACTTCGTCATCTCTCCCATTTGGCAGCTTCCCTTTGGCAGGGGACAGCGCTTTGCGCCCAGTAACGCCGCTTTGAACAAATTCGTCGAGGGGTGGGAAGCCAATACCATCATTTCGTTTAACACCGGCTTCCCGTACACACTCCACCTGAGTCCGGATGTGGATCTGCTCCATCAGAACGGCTACAACGGTCAGGACCGCCCGGACCTGACCTGCAATCCCAAACTAAGTCATCCCACGGCGGCCCAGTGGTGGAACCCCGCTTGCCTGGTTGTGCCGACGGAGCCCACAACCCCGGGCGCCGCCCTCGTTCCCGGCGACGCGAGCTATGACGCCATGCGCGGTCCGTCGGGATTTTCTGAAGATCTGGGCTTGATAAAGCACACCGGCATCACGGAGCGGTTTAACCTCGAATTCCGGGCCGAGTTCTTCAACGTTTGGAACCACCCGATCCTGGGTCTTCCCGCTTCAACCTTCAACCCCGCGGCTAGCCTTCTCCCCAATAACCAGGGAACCATCACAACCCCGAATTCGCTCCCACGGACTCTTCAGTTCGCGCTCAAGCTCCACTTCTGACCCGGAAGACCTCAGGGGATGGACTCGCTCCATCTCCTGGGGCCACTGGACTTGGTTTGCTTTGCCACGGCCATCATCTCAAAATGTTATCGTTAAAAAGAGAGAGGGATTGTATGAAAATGAATCGACGTCAGGTATTGGAATCGGCCGCGGCCCTGCTGGGCGGAGCGCTTGCCCCCAAAGGCAGCACTGCCTGGGCCGTGCCCAAGCCTCGCGTAGAACGCATCCACATCGGCGCGCAGACGAACATTTTCGGAGTACCCATCAAGGACTACGACGCCCTTTTGAAGATTCTCGATACGCTCGCCCGGCTCGATTACACGGGATTTGAAACCAACGTCAACAGCCTTAAATCGCGATTGGGTCAGGCCGCGCAGTGCCGCCGCGACTTTGAGGCGCGCCATGTGCATCTCGTCGCTCTTCACAACGGGGCCACGCTCTTTCCGGAAGAAAAAATTCCCGCTGATATCGAAGCGCTTCGCCCGGTGGCCTCCGCCAGCGCGGAAATGGGCGCGAAACACATTATCGTCAGCGGCGGCCGGCTTCCCCGGACGGACGGTAAGCTGGATCTGGATGCCGTCAACGTGTGGACAGAAGGATTGAACAAGGTAGGAGAAGCCGTTAAGGCGGAGGGAACGCGGCTCTGCTATCACAATCACCAACTCGAGTTTGAAGATAATCCCACCCTGATGAGTTTTCTGCTGAAGGAGACCGACCCGAAGCTCGTCATGCTCAATCTCGATGTCGGACACGCCACCGGGTGGACGGATACCGCGGCCTTCTCACGCGAACACTTCCGCCGCATCGCCATCTATCACATCAAAGACGAGAAAGTGGATACTGACAAGAAGCGTATCTACACGCCGCTGGGTGAGGGCCAGACCAATTTGCCGGGCGTCTTCGCGCCACTCCTCGCGAGCGATTGGGAAGGCTGGTTGGAGATCGAGGAAGAAGAAACGTATCCTAAGCCCGCCGCTGACCCGGAAGTAATCCTGGCGCGCGACCGGCAGTATTGGAGGAAAGTCACGGATGTCTGATTTGGAGGATCTGCGAGAAACGCCTTGGGCACGATTTATGACACCATCTACCTCTCCGCATGGACCGCACGGGTTGACTTCAACTTACAAGAAGTCCCTTCGGGGGATCGTAGACTCCGTACTTTTGCGAGTCTGCGCCCTCTCCGGGGTTCCTCAATTGCTTGCCCCGCAACGCCGTGATAGTGTCGAAATAGCCCATGAATGGCAGAAAATATTCCCGGTTGTTCGCGATTGCCCTCGCGGTGCTGCTCGTGGAGCAGATGCTTACCGCCCACGACGTTATAACGACGAAGCTGACTTACACGCGGGAGATCTCGCGCATCTTCGCACGCCGGTGCGTATCATGCCACGGCAACAACTCTTCCATTCCGCTGACCTCTTACCGCCAAGCGCGACCGTGGGCAGTGGACATCAAGCAAGAGGTTCTCTCCCGCGCCATGCCGCCCTGGGGCGCGGTCAAGGGTTTTGCCGATCTCTCGCCGGATGAAAGTCTCACGCAGGAGGAAATCTCCATCATCGCCGCATGGGTTGTCGGCGGCGCCCCAGAAGGCGACCCGGCAAAGTTGCCGAAGCTCGAGGAGGCCGCGCTGCCTGCAACACAGAGACTCGATGACGCACTCCTCGTCTCAACTCGCACCCTGCTGCACCGACCGCTGGCGGTCGCCGGCGTCAGGCCGGAAGCCGAGTCCGTGATTGAATCCGTGCGAATTACAGCGTGCCTCCCCGATGGTCGGATCACGCCTCTCCTGTGGCTCTATCGCTACGATCCGCGATGGAAGCAGGTCTATCGGTTTCGACAAATAATCGAATTGCCCAGCGGCACGGTCGTGGAAGCCTCGAGCCCCGTGCGTTTCTGGCTGGAGGCCTCTACAGCGCTTTCACCGGAAAGGAAAAGACCGTCGTATTCACCACACCCAGCCGCTGGAACTGCGTCCAGACGCGGTACAGACCGGGGCGCGGAAATATCACATTGAATTGCATTGCCGGGCCGCCGTCGGCGAGCACAGGATGCAGGTGCAGGAGATCAATCAGATCCTCACTCGCGATCAGCAGGTGCGCCCATGCTCCCAGATAAGGCTCGATACCCGCGGCCGGGTTCAGCGCGAAGATTAATCTGGTCTCAAGCCCGGCGAGAGGCTGCGGTGGCTCAAGGCGCACAGACGCGGTAAGGTTCTCGGCTTGGAATGGTTCCATTGAGGGCGTTAGTCTTGCAGGGGCGGAGTTCCCGGTAACGAAAAGCGTCTTGACCGATAACTGCGGTACAGATCCAAACGGGTAATAGTCAGCGAGCAGGCGGTACATCCCGCCGTAAGGTGGGCGGATAGCCAATTGAAACGATCCGTCTGGCTGCGGAGCCGGATGGACGTGCGCAAAGAATTCAAGATTCTCACTCACCACGAACAGGTGCATGAGTCTTTCATGCACGATGTTGTAGCGGGTGACCGGCCGGCTTGTTGCCGGGTCGAAGACGCGCAGAGTGAGACTTGCGTCTGCACCGGGCTTCAGCACCTCCGGCGAATGTGCGATCACCAGCAGGTACTCTACGCGATCCGGCAAATTTAACACCAAGGCCATTCCACAACGAGGGCAAATCCCCGCCTTGTCGGAGTGCACGTCCGGGTCCATGGGGCAGACCCAGTCGTCCTGTTGGTTGGACTCGCTTCCGGGCTTCTGCGCCCGCGAAATTCGTGAGCCCAGCAAAAGGCCTAGACAATTTTGAAGGTAAGCGCGACGATTCAAAAAGTCCTCTCTACTACCATTCGCCAGTTTCTTCGCAGCCCGCGACGATTTTCGTGGCACGGCCTTCCAGCCCGTGAATCGGTCACGGCCAGGATGGCCGTGCCACATTTTGGTTGCGGCTCTGCCGCGCTGTGTGGCAAGTGGATCTGTTGCGCCAAGCTCTCCCATCCGCTAGACTAACCTACTTTGCAGGCGTCAGGGTATCGGTCGCTTCACGCCTCCAAAGGGCGAGCCCAAAAGCAGAACCTCGGGTCCCGACAACTCGCGGCTCCATAGGAGTCCCCTATGACTTGCCATTCAGTTCGGCCCTACTTGCTATTGCTCATCACGTGCGGCCTTGCTGGCGCCGCGTTTGCTCAAAAGCCCGGCAATAGTGGGCCTACGTATACAAAAGACGTTGCGCCCATCATTCAACACCACTGCCAGACCTGCCACCGGCCCGGCGAAGCCGCGCCGTTTTCGATGCTCACCTACGAAGAGACTCGCCCGTGGGCCGAGGCAATGAAGGAGGCAGTGAAACTCAGAAAAATGCCGCCCTGGTTCGCCGACGTAGGGGTCGGAAAGTTCTCCAACGACCGGTCCCTTTCTGAGAGAGATATCGATACGCTAGCCGCTTGGGCTGACTCCAGCGCGCCCAAAGGGGATCCTCGCGATCTGCCCGCGCCCGTGAAATTCACCGAAGGCTGGGCCATTCCGGAGCCCGACCTCGTGATCGAGCTGCCACAGGCTTATCACATCCCGGCCTCGGGGACCATCGAGTATCAGAAAATCATCATCCCCACGGGTTTCAAGGAAGATAAATGGGTGCAGTATGCCGAGGCACGGCCCGACGATCGCGCCCACATTCATCACATCATCGCCTTCGTGCGCGAGCCGGGCTCACACTGGCTGGAAGGTCAGGAGGCCGGCGTCTTTTTTGTGGCCCCGAAGCCCAAGGACAACCAGGTGGACACCAGCTCCCTGCCCAGCGACTTTCTCGTGGGCTACGCGCCGGGCCAGCCGCCCGAGATGCTCGAGCCGGGGCAAGCCAAGCTGATCAAGGCGGGTTCGGATATCGTATTTGAGGTTCACTACACCACTAACGGCACGCCCGGCGTCGACCGCAGCAAAGTCGGCATGGTCTTCGCCAAGCGTCCGCCCCAGGGGCGCGTGCTGACAACCTCAGCCACCAACGGCAAATTCAAGATTCCGCCCGGCGATCCGAACTACCGGGTCGAAGCCGAGTTCGAAGTGCAAGCGCCGGTGAAGCTGCTTTCCCTGCACCCGCACATGCACGGCCGCGGAAAAGATTTTGAGTACCGCCTGCTTTTTCCGTCGGGCGAAACTCAAACGCTTCTGCGTGTGCCGAAATACAACTGGCACTGGCAGCTTTGGTATACTTTGGCCAATCCCATTGCGCTCCCTCGCGGGACCAGGATCCAGTGCACTGCGCACTTCGATAATTCACCCAACAACCCGGATAACGCCGATCCCACGAAAGAGGTCACCTGGGGCGATCAAAGCTGGGACGAAATGATGGTGGGATTCTTCAACCTCGCATTTGCTGCCGATACGCCGGTTAAAGAGATTTTGCCGCCGCCAGAGGGCGAAAAGGTCGCGCGTTCCGGTGGGGCTTCCTTGAGGTAAACGGTCCCTACACCACCTGGTCCAGGGCACGGCTTCTAAGTGCGCCTTGCTAGTCGGCTGCGGGCATTCATCGCAGATGCCGAATTTCTCGTGCCGAATCCGCGCTAATCCTCGGCCACCTCCATCGATCGCGGCATTCGTCCCCGGCCCGTTGATATGAAGTTTATAGGGTTTCAGTCCATGCTTGGCATTTATCTTGGGCTTCAAAGGGCGGGTTAATTCGTCGTTGAATTTTCCGTCACATTCCACACGGGTTTGCGCATTTGGTGAGGGCCGGTAAAGAAGTGGAGGAGAAAAAGGGCAACAAGGAAGGCACCCATACTGATCCCCGTGAGCACGTTAGGCGGCATGATCATCAGGATGCAGATGAACGCGGTCCAACCCAGGGCAAGCTTGTTGATCAAATTGCTTCGGCGGCCCAAGTGCCAGGGACCGCGCTTATCTACCCATCGGGGTTTACTCCTCCAGCCCAGATAGATGGGTGTGGCATAGGCAAGGTAGCACCCCACCACGCTCAGGGAGGTAACCATCACCAGCGACCCGCTGTAAATCAGCGCCGCAAACGCCAACCCCGCGGCAAGCCAGATCGCCGGCCCGGGAGTTCGATGCCGGGAATTCGTTTTGCTCCAGAGAGCGGCCATGGGCATACCATTATCGCGCGCCAGCGCGTATACCACTCGTGAACTCGAGGTGAGCGTTGAAAGTCCGCAGAACCACAATGCCGCCACGGCCAGCAGCAAAACCGCCCCGCCCGCCCGCGCGCCCAGCGCGCCTATCACGATGACGAGCACCGCCGGTACGGAATTCCCTGCCGCATCTTTGGCAGTGAGGACTCCGGATATACTGGGTATTGCCCAGGTCAATCCGAGCACCAGGATATAACCGAAAATGGCCGATATCACCACTCCCATGACTATCGCCCAGGGTGCGCGGTGACGCGGGTCTACCGTTTCCTCCGACACCTGGGCGGGAGCGTCATAACCCGTATAGGTCCACTGTGCCTGGAGCATCCCCAGCAGGAAGAGCCAAAAATAAGGGGCATGGAAGGGAGCGGAGGTCGCCCGGCTGACCAGGAAACCCAGCGGTTGTTTGGGAGCAAAAATCAAGAGCGCCCCCACCAGAACCACGACCCCCAGGATATGTACCGTCACGCTCAAATCGTTGAGCCGGGCCACCCAGCGGATTCCATAGTGATTAATCAAGGCGTGCGAAACAAGAATAAGGCCGTAGGTGATGAGCAGAGCCCAATACGTCGATCCCCACCCAAGAATTGGCAACAGGAATTTGGCGCACCCATAATCGGCGCCGGCAACTTCAGTGACCAGGCCCACAATGTTGAACCAGGCCGTGAACCATGCCCACGTGGGACCCCCGAGCTCCGCCGACCAATGATACGTTCCGCCGGAAGTGGGTAACGCCGAGCAAAGCTCCGCCATGCTCAAAGCGACAAAAAGCGTCCCCACGGAAACCAATGGCCAACCCAACGTCATTTCCAGCGGGCCGCCCATCTGGAGGCCGTAGTCATAGAGCGTGATGATGCCACCGATAATGGAAATGATGGTAAAGGCGATGGCGAATGTCGATAAGCCGCCCATGGTGCGAAGCAGTTCCTGGGTGTAGCCGAATCGCTCAAGCTCCCGGGTATCGCGCTGGGCCTGCTGATCTTCGCTCTGGCTGGAGGACCTCAACTTGGAGTTCCATCCCCTTTGGTGTGGTACCGGACCTGAATATGTATCCGAATATGTTCCTTGACTCGAAGTCGCCACCGATGTTAGGTTTTTTTCGGAGTGGCCGTCAAGAAGAACGAATGCTTGGTGGTAGAGTTGACGCCCGAGAGACTTACACTCCAGAGGTTAGGTCTATCATAAGCTGGTAATGCCCCCTGAATAGCGGTTGTGGCTCAATTTGAGGCTGTAGAGGCGAGAATTTTTCGCCAAATGGCGGTAAAGCCGCCCCTACATCAAACTTCCCGAAAAGCCAAAAGCGTATGCCGGCTGAAGAGCATTCTCAGCTTAGGAGGCCCCGACATGGTATCGCCCGACAGTGCGAATCCGCAGATTGGGGCTTCCACCGAACCGATCCCTGGTGCGCCCACGCATCCACTGGATCCCTTGTCACCGGCGGAACTGGAAGAGACGGTGCGAATTCTGGCGAGAGATGGGCGCCTCGGTGAAAGTGTGCGTGTCGGTTCCATCAGCCTGATGGAACCGCCGAAACACTCCGTTGAGGAGTATCGGGAGGGATCCTCGTTCGAACGGCAGTCCTTCGCCGTGCTCCTTGATCGTAGCAAGAGGACCGGATTCGAGTCGGTTGTGGACTTGATCGCAAAATCGGTGCTTTCGTTTACTCAGCTTCCACCGGGCATTCAGCCTCCGATTATGCTTGACGAATTTGGCGAGTGTGAAGAGGCGGTAAAGCGCTCGCCGGAGTTTAGGGCGGCGCTGCGCGCGCGGGGCGTGGCGGATGCCGATCTGGTCATGGTGGAGCCGTGGACAGCCGGAATGTATGGCACGGAATTGCCGGAAGACCAGGGACGCCGCTTGATGCGAGCCCTGTGCTTCGTGCGGTCTGAGCCTGGTGACAATGGCTATGCGCGGCCGCTGGGCGGCATTGTGGTGATCGTGGACCTTAACCAAATGCAGGTCGTCCGCATTGAAGATTACGGCACCGTCCCCTTGCCGCCGGAAAGCGGCAATTGGTCGCGCGAATACATACCGCATGTGCGGAATGATCTTAAACCGGTCGAGATCGTACAACCCCTGGGTCCCAGTTTCGTCGTGGAGGGCCACGAGGTGAAATGGCAGAAGTGGAGGTTTCGAGTTGGCTTTACCCCCCGCGAAGGATTAGTGTTGCACACCATCAGCTACCACGATAACGGCGAGGACCGGCCCGTTCTTTACCGGGCGTCGGTCTGCGAAATGGTGGTTCCTTACGGAGACCCGGGCGAGCAGTTTTACCGTAAGAACGCATTCGACATCGGTGAATTTGGCATCGGCATGCTGGCCAACTCCCTCGCCCTCAACTGCGACTGCCTGGGCGTGATCCATTACTTTGATTTTCCCCTGGTGAATAGCAAAGGCCACGTCCAAACCTTAAAACACGCGGTATGCCTGCATGAGGAGGACTTTGGGCTCCTATGGAAACACACCGATTGGCGCTCCGGCCAGTCGGAGGTCAGAAGGTCACGGCGCCTGTCCGTCTCTTTTGTTGCTACGGTCGGAAATTATGAATATGGTTTTTATTGGTACTTCTACCAGGATGGAAACATTCAGTGCGAAATCAAGCTGACAGGTATCCTCAACACTACGACCCTGGCGCCGGGGGAACGGCCATCTTACGGCGTGGAGATTGCTCCCCGACTGAATGCGCCCTTTCACGAGCACATCTTCGTCGCCAGGCTGGTTTCGAGCGTTGATGGGCCGAAGAACTCGGTTTACGAAGTCAACACCGCGAGTGTGCCACGCGGTCCCGATAACCCTTATGGAAACGCCTTCCGCGCTGAGGCGACGCTTCTCACTTCGGAGAAAGAAGCGCAGCGGCACGTGAACGCCAGTTCCGGCCGGTTTTGGCGCATCGTCAACCCGCACCGCAAAAATCGGATGGGGCAACCCGTGGCGTACCGCCTGGTCCCCGGCGAAAACTGTCCCACGTTTGCGCAGCCTGACGCGGCCGTGATGCGCCGGGCGGGATTCACACTGAATCATCTGTGGGTGACGCCTTACCACGCGCAAGAACGATTTCCGGCGGGTGACTACCCCAATCAACACCCCACAGGAGACGGTTTACCGCGGTGGACCGCCGCCAATCGTAGCATTGAAAATTCCGAGGTAGTTGTCTGGTATATCTTCGCCCACAATCATGTGCCGCGCTTGGAGGACTGGCCTGTGATGCCGGTAGCGTCCATCGGTTTCCAGCTTAAGCCGGATGGCTTCTTCCCCAACAACCCGGCCATGGATGTGCCGCCCCCCAAGAAACCGTGCGAACACGACAAGTGTTCCTGACTCCCGGCGCTACCGCGTTTTTAAGGCTCAGCCACCTGCCCGCCCCTTCGGGTGATGAGTTGGAGCTTGCCTTGGCAACGCCGCATGACGCTGCTGTAAGTTATGGGCACGCGTTTTGGAGGCCTGTCCTTGCTAACAGTTCGATTCGCCATTTAGAACTGACCAGGAGCCCAAGACGCTGCTGGCTTTTTCGGGCACGCCGGGAGTTGCACGGGCTTCGAATGATTTCAGCGATGGGACGGCTGGCGCAGACACCTTTTTTTTGGTGTCTGCCTTCAGGGCGCGCGCCGTCGCGAGTATCCTCTCCTTCGCCGTGCCCTTCTCCCACCGCGTTTTCAGTCCCAAACTAGACGCGCAACAACCCTGTAACGCGGGCCCTGGTGAACTCCCCCGAGGACTGGTCGTGGTCGAGCTGGAGGTTATACCATTTGGAGGATGCGTCGATTCTCCGCATGGATCGGATGCGGTGGGTCCAACTCCTGAGCAGTCCCTGCGGGAGATCGCAGACTCCCAAGGGCAGGAGTCTGCGCCAGCCTGCGTGACCCACATCGGCGCCTAAAGCGACCGTAAGAAATTGATGAGATCCTGCTTGTCCTTGGGCTTCATCCGATTGTAGCGATCGATGACCTTGTCGGCTTCGCTGCCTTGACTTTTGTGTTCCTCGACGGCTTGCACTAGATCTGAGGTTCGTCCGTCGTGCAGGAAGAAAACGCGTTGCCCAAGACCCCAAAGCGGAGCGGTTCGAAACTCATCTGGGCCGGCGCTTCCTTGCGTGATGCCGTCGGCAAGACCCTTGCCCATGTGGTGGACGAGGAGGTCCGACCAGAGATGGGCTGTCTGATTGGAGAGTGCGGCACTTGGTACCTTCGAGGAGCCGCTGGCGATGCGGATACCCGTGGTGAACGAAGGCGTGTGGCAATGGGCGCAACCCACGTTGGTGAAGTTGGTGCGCCCATTCACGGTGGAAGGTGTATCGGGCGCGGGGGTGGGTGGAGCCAGCATGCGCGTGTAGTCGGCGAACGCTTCGATGTCGGAGATGACGGCCGTGTAGGGGGCGGCGCCGCCTGTGGCAGTTGGCGTGAAGTTGAGGGTGTCAGTGGGCGAGGCGGTGTACAGACAGCTCGGAGTCTCGTCGCGTTCCTGGGGGAACAACTGGTTTGAAATTCCCATCTCGACGTTGTACGCCTCCGCCGCGAACATCAACAGGGACTTGTTCTGGGCCTTCCAACCGAAGCGGGTAACAGTTCCATCGTTGGCACTGAGGTTGACATTGCCGCTCAAGTGGGCGTTGGCGTGGCCGGAAATGCCCAACTCCGCCTTCGCGGATGTATCGGTCTGCAAGTTTGCGAGGATCGCTGAGTCGGGTATTGCCTCGATGAGCCCCGCGCCGAAAACCGGCGTCGGGATGCGGAAGGTAAGGTTGGAGTTCCCGCCCTGGCCCGTGACGGGATTTCCCGCAGGCAGGAAATCGGGTTGGGAAATATTGCACCCTGGCGCGTCAGTCCGGCCAGTGATGACGAACAGATTGTGCACCTCGCCATCATTAGAACCGTTGGGACCCTTCTTAAACCGGACCTCACGAACCGGGCCGTTGGGGATCAGGAACCATGGCATGGAATTTTTTGCCCCGTCGAGCGTGGCCAGTTGAATCAGTGGATTCTGCGTCGGACTCGATCCCCCCGGAGCCGGCTGCGCGTGGCACGACAGGCACTGATTGGAATTGAAGCGAGGCCCCAGGCCGTTGTTCGCGCCTCCCGACACGACTTCGATTTCCGCAAACCGGCTGGCCCCATCCGCGAAGAACGCTTGTTCGTCCGGAGTGAGGTTGTGCAGCGGGCCGCCCGCGTCCGCCGCGCCGCCGCGTACCCCGGGATCGACGGGGCCTTTTGCCGCTCCAACCAATGAGCGAACGCCGGGAATGACAACGACCGCCGCAACCAAGGCGGCCAGAATCCTTAAAGCTGTTTTCCGTCGAGTTTTCATGACCCTGTCCCCTCCACGAAATGGATTTCTTCCCCGGGGTCTAAATCGACTTTGGCCTAGTTTTTTGTCAATGGGACTTGATGCGATAACTATACATCCGTTTGCCGAATCAGGATCTCATTTTTTCCGCTGGAACTGAGCTGATGACTTCCGAAGCCCGTAGCAGACCTCCGGCTTTGTCGTCTGCGGTTCTTTCCGCTCAAGGTCCACAAATCTCTACTGGGGGTCGGCACTCGCAAATGGCATTGTGGTCGTGAGGAAGAGCCGCGGACGTGAACTTCGGACCGTGAGGCGAGGGAAAAGCCGCAGGCGCAAAAACCGGAGGTCAGCGCTACGGCCCGTTCCCTGCGTTTGCTCGCGGGCGAAGGAGTTCGTAGCGCGGTTGAGGCGCTACATTTACTCCGCATGGATCGCATGGGGTGAGTTCGTCTTATGAGAACTCATCTCGGGATCGCCGACTCCCGAAGACGGGAGTCTGATGCGCCAGCCGGGGTTTGACATTCTCAATCAGATACCATATATTACACGTCTTGGCTATGGTCCATTCTTTCCAGCGCGGCGCAGGCGTAGCTTGTTGCAACTGTCCATGTTCATGTACCACTTTTGTGCAGACGCGCGGAGGAATTGACTAAGGGCCAGCCTTTTATAACTACCTAATTCCAACCCACCGTCGGGCACAAGTTCCGCGGTGGGTTTTTTGTTTTCGGTCTGGCATGTAAAACTCAGCAATCTCTGTCGCGGATTGTGGAAATATATTTCTGGCACACGGGGCGAAGCTTTAGAGAGTGGCAGCTTGCTGCCGCTCTCCCGCACGCGAGCTTGCTCGCGGGGACTTCGACGTCGGGCGCGATTCGTCGCCAGCAAGCTGGCTCGAGAAAAAGCGGCAGCAAGCTGCCGCACTCCAAAGCTTCGCACGCACCATCAGGCTTTGGTATCTTGGAACGCGGTCACAATCAGAACGACCTTGGACGGATGCTGTGAAAACTCTTGGGTGGATCTATCGGCTCCTCTTGCCCGGTTGGGCGCTGATACTCGCGTTCCAACCCGCTTGGGCACAGGGCCCGTCGATTCCCCAGTGGAATCTTCTGCTCATTTCGGTTGATACGCTTCGTGCCGACCACCTGGGCGCTTATGGATACCGTTCCGTGACTCCCACGCTCGACCGCTTGGCAGGTGAGGGAGTGGTTTTCGAGCAGGTCTATACTCCCGTCCCCCTGACTTTACCGGCCCACACTTCACTTCTCACGGGCAGATATCCCCCGGCAACCGGGATTCATGAAAACGGAGAGATACTGCCTTCCTCGGTTCCAACCCTGGCCGAGCAGATGCAGGCGCAGGGATTCCAAACCGCTGGCTCTGTCGGCGCTTTCATCCTGGATCGCCGGTTTGGACTGTCGCGAGGGTTCGATGAATACTGGGGCGAATTCCCGTTGCACCGGTACGAGGGCGCCGACCCGGGCACCATCCAGATTCGGGGCGATCAGGTCCAAGCCGCGGCGGCGCAGTGGATCTCCGCGCACAACTCCCACCGCTTCTTTGCGTTTGTCCACTTCTACGACCTGCACGGCCCTTATCTCATGCCGGCGCCCTGGCGGGCCCGCTTTCCGGGACGACTTTATGATGGGGAACTGGCTTACGTGGATGACCTGATCGGGAAGCTTTGGGAGGATCTGGTCCGCCTGGGCATTTCGAACCGCACTCTCATGGTTATTACTGCCGATCACGGGGAAGGTCTGGGCGATCATGGTGAGCAAACCCATGGTTTTCTGCTCTATCGCAGCACCACCCATGTCCCCCTGATCGTTCGATTTCCGGACCGGCAATATGCCGGGAAGCGGGTCAGCACCGTCGCGCGATTAATTGACATCGCGCCCACAGTGAGCGCGCTTCTGGGAATTCCATCGTCCCCTTCGTTTCAAGGGCGCAGCCTGGCGCCGGAGATCAGCGGGCAGGAGCGCCCGGCCCTGCCGGCGTACTCCGAGACTTTGTACCCCTACCGCCATTTTCATACGGCGCCGCTCTATGCCTTGCGCGACGACCGGTTTGCTTTCGTCCAGGCTCCGCGCCCGGAGGTCTACGAGTTTCGCCAGGACCCCGCCGAGTTGCACGATTTGATCCATACCAGCCAGGCGGTCGCCAACAACCTTCGCGGAGAGTTGGATAATCTGCTTGCCTCGATGGCGCATGGACCACAGGCTTCCCCTGCCAGTCCCGAGGTTTTGGAGGAGCTGAAAAGTCTGGGGTATGTGGGGCCGACGTCACTTTCCAGCGGCCAGCCACAATACGATCCAGCACTGCCCGACCCCAAAGACCGCATTGCGCTGTACCACCAATTCCAGAAGGTTTTGGAACTCGAAACCCACGGAGACATGCGAAATGCCGCGACCGGGCTTGAGCGGATCGCCTCGACCGATCCGGCGTTGGTGATGGTACAAATCGAGGCGGGCCTGGCGCGCCAGCAGCTCCACGAAGATGATTCGGCAGTCAAGCATTTCAGCGCCGCCTTGCGTGCCGACCCGCAAAACTCGCTCGCCCACTTTGACTTGGGCGTTTCGCTGGGAAACCTGCGCCGCTACCCCGAGGCCGTCCGCGAGCTCGAATTGGCGACCAAGCTGGACCCGTCGAACTCCCGCGCTTTCACCGTCTTGGGAATAACTCGCGCTCAGCAAGGAGAACTCGTCCCGGCAATTGCGGCGTTCGATCGCGCTCTCGCCATCGATCCCTCGGATTTCGATGCGCTGCTCAACCGCGGGAACGTCCACTTGATGCTGCGCGAGTGGGACAAAGGGCGGCAGGACCTGCTACGGGCGGCTAGGGTTGAGCCGCGCGACGCCACGATCCATCAGGCGCTGGGAACCATGGAGTTTTACCAGGGCGACCTCGATGGGGCACTGAAGGAGTACCGCGAGGCGGTCGAATTGTCGCCGCGGTCTTCTAGCGTACATTCGAATCTCGGGCTTCTTTACCGAAAGATGGGGCGCGATGCCGAGGCCTCGGCCGAATTCCGGCGCGCGCTGGCACGTGACCCGAACAATAAGGAAGCCGCGGAGGGCTTGCAGGGGATTCCCGCGGCGCAAAAATGAACCTATAGCTTCTGAAACAAAGGAGATAACGGATGAAAACAGATCAGCCCTTTACGCGACGGCAATTCCTGGGAGGCGCGCTCGCGGGCGCGTCTGGTTTGGCACTGGATCAGGCACACCCGACGCCGGCTTTCGCGAATCCCCGCCAGTGGAAATTCGCAGTAGTCGGGACCGGCTACCGTGCGCGCGGATCGCATTTGCAGCTTTTGCGCGACTATTTTCCCGAAGTCGAAGTCGTGGCCCTGTGCGATATCACCCCCGAGAATCTTCAGGAAGGACTTAAAGTCTATGGAAAGCCCGCGGCCGCGTACAGCGATTACCACAAAATGCTCGCCGAGCACCCGGAGTTGGACGCCGTGGTGGTGGTGACGCCGAATTTTCTGCACGCGCCCGTCACCATCGCGGCGCTCGAGGCTGGCAAGCACGTCCTGACCGAGAAGCCCATCGCCACGCACGTCGCCGATGCCACAAAAATGATCGAAACGGCGAAGGAGCACCAGCGCATCCTGGCGGTGGGATTCGAGATGCGCTACTACCCCCTCTTCCACGGTATGAGCGACCTGCTAGGCCAGGGGGCGATTGGCGACCTCGAACTGGTGTTTGCCGCACTCTTTGCGGCGACTGGAACCCCCGGAGTTGGAAATATACCGACCCCCCGACCGGCGCGAAGACAAATTGGCGGTTTTTGAACTATACGGCCGGGTGCTCGCTGATGGAAGATGGCATCCATGAACTCGACGTCATCCATTGGCTGGTGAATTCCCAGCCGAAACTCATTCAGGCGCAGGGCGGCAATAACGTTTTCCGCGACCGCGAGACCATCGACAACGCCGGGCTGCTGATTGAGTTTGCCAACAACGTCCGCTGCAACTTCGGGTTCTCGCTCTTTACTCCAGGCGCTAAAGAAGGCCGGGTGCTGCGATTGTTCGGCAGCAAGGGAGAAATGACCTTTCGGCAGGAATCGGATGGACAGTATGTTGTCGTCACGCCCTATCGCGGTGCCGCCGAGCGCATTCAAGTGCCCTATTTCCACCCCGATGAGGAGAGTGTCTGGAATGACCTGGTGCAACGCCGCCACATGGACCCGCCGTCCGCGGACGAAGAGATTTCCACCTATCGAGTTCACCGGGATTTCCTAAAGTCTTTAGAATCAGGCGCGCCGCCCTTCGCCAATGGCGAGGGAGGACGCGACGCGATTCACATTGCCCTGGCGGCAGAGCACTCGCTGCGGACAGGACAAATTGTCCCCTGGGACTCCGCCGACATCGCGCTGTAACGCGGTCCGGAGGTGTCTTAGTGTAGAGGCGGCTTTGCGCCGCCATTTGGCGAGGTGAACTGCGAATTCAAACCGAGACGCCACGCGCGCGCCGGACGCGATCGGCCCTGAAGCCAACCCATGCATTTGCAATTTATTGTCGTTATTTTCGGACTATCCACAATGCTCTCCCGGCCTTGCCACGGTAAAATGTGAAATCTAACGAGACCACATCCTCGCCGCAAATCACCGCAACCCTCCACTCATGGTGGATCGCCACCCTTTTGCTGGTTTCGATGACGGTAAACTTCATGGACCGGCTGGTGCTGGGTTCCGTGGCACCCACGCTCCAGTCCACCTTGCACTTCTCCAGCACGCAATACTCTTACATTGTGTTCGCGTTCACGCTGGGAATGACCCTGGGCCAGATTCCCGCCGGGACGCTAATTGACCGGATTGGTTTTCGCGCCGCGCTGCCGGGCCTCTGCGTGGGGTGGTCCCTCACGAACGCGCTTCAGTCTCTGGCCCGAAGCGTGAGCGCTTTCAGCGGCATGCGTTTTGTAATGGGGATGTTCGAATGCGGCAATTATCCCGCCGGAGTGAAAGCGGTGGGAGAGCTTTTCCCGCCCGACCAAAGCGCCTTCGCGCTGGGAATTTTCAATAGCGGAAGCATTCTGGGTTCGGTGATCGCGCCGCCCATGGTGGTCTTCATTACCGTGCACTATGGCTGGCGCGCGGCGTTTCTGCTTCCCAGCCTCATCGGTTTGATTTGGGTGCTGCCGTGGCTCCAGGCCTGCGGTCCGGGCTCGAAGCAGCGGGTGACAGCCCTTCCTCCGCAGGCAGGGATTTCCCTGCGCAATTTGCTTCGGCCTCGCCAGGTGTGGGGGATCATCCTGATGCGCTCGTTCACCGGTCCTCTCACCACCTTTTATTGGTTCTGGCTTCCCCTCTATCTGGTCCGGGGGCGCGGCGTGACCCTTGGGTCCATGGCCGGAATGGCGAGTCTGGCTTATCTCCTCGGTGGAATTGGGCAGGTGGGTGGAGGGTACTTCTCCGGCTGGCTGATCCGGCGGGGTTATAGCGTCGATGGCGCGCGGAAGTTCACGTTCGCTCTGGGCGGGATCATCGCCACCGTCGGCACTTTTCTTGTGCCCATGGCCGCGTCAGCGCGGGCGGCGAACCTGCTGGCCGGCATGGGAATCCTGGGAGCCAACGTCATGAGCAACATCAACATTGCCGTCATAACGGATGTTTTCCCGCAGTCCGCCCAGGCTCGCGTTACCAGCTTTACCGGCGTGGGCGAAGGACTGATGAACATGGGGATGAGCCTCGTGACGGGGTTCCTGGTTGACCATTTTTCGTTTCTGCCCGTTTTTGTAGCAGCTTCGGCGTTGCCCGTTTCCGCCATGGTGGGATTCTTTTCCCTTCTGCGCAAGTGTGAACCCATGTTGCCCGGCGAATTCGCGCGCGGCGTTTCCTGAGAGTTGCCAAAGCTTCGCGCATCTCGACCAACAGCAGGGACGCATGCCCCACCCTTCCAGCTTCCCCAAAGGATTGTCCAAGCGTGGTGTGAATTTGATAGTTGCTACAGCTTGAATGATACGCGCCTTGGGTAGTTCAGTGTGAGGCCTGCGTCGATTGATAACTCGGCTGGTCGGTAAGAACAACGGCGTTCGGGGGACCTGCTTTGGCAAATCGCCATTTTCCATATGGTCGACCTAAACGTTTCAGGGGAGTCTGTATCATTAACAGGCGGGAAGGTCGTTTCCCGGGCACAATCTTGCTTGGGTTGTGGAATGGCCTGCTCTCGTTGTCTACAAACGAGGAATCTGCCTTCAGCACCCTCACTGTCCGACACAGCCGCGAGGCGCGCATCAGGAGCGCAGCTGCAACGTCCCCATATTCCTACCCCGTTCGCTCGCCCACGCGCATTAGGGCATAAAAGCGAACAGCGGTTGTTCGTTTTGGTAACAGCGCATCTGTGAAATGTGTTGAAACATCTATTGGTTACAATGGCGATAGTCGTGCTGTTTCGACTGAATGGCGGACGGCGAGAAGAAAAAGAAAGAGACCGACAGGATTTTGCCGCCACGGGGCTGTTACTGAAGGTAGAAAAGACTGGAGACAACCGGGAGACACCTTGCGGAACTCTGTGAGCCCCACGACACGAACGAAACAGCGGAGTCTGCGGTCACTCGAATGGCTGAACTTCTTTCTCGCTGACGTGCAAACTGGTCTCGGACCCTTTTTAGCGGCCTACCTTGCTTCGAGCGGATGGAGCCCGGGTAGTGTGGGTTATGTGCTGACTTTTGGCGGGCTGGTCGGGGTCTTGATGCAGACGCCGGCGGGTGCCGTGATTGATGCGGTCCATCGCAAACGGACCTTGCTTGCCGTGAATGTCGGTCTTCTGGTAGCGGGGGCGGTCCTCCTGATGGGACATCTGAGCCCGTTGAGGGCATATTCCGCCCAGTTTCTTATCGGCAGTTCAGGACCGTTTCTGGGGGCCACAGTTGCGGCGATCACACTCGGGATTGTTGGGGCCGCAGCTTTCGACCAGCAGTTCGGCAGGAATCAGGCCTTCAATGCCGCTGGAAACGTCTTCACCGCGCTGCTCGTCGCTTATGTCAGCTACCAATTCGGTTACCGCGCGATATTTGCTGTCGCCGCATTGCTTGCGATACCTGCTGCCTTGTCTCTCTTTTTAGTAGATGCCAAGCAGATCGATTACGCCCAGGCCCGTGGGGCAATCCAAGAGCAAGGCACGATCAAGATGGAGGGGTGGTCCGCTCTTCTCAAGGACCGCATACTTATTTGTTTCCTGGCAACGGCCTTTCTTTTTCATCTCGCGAACGCCGCGATGTTGCCGGAACTAGGGGAGATGCTATCGAAGGACAATTTGAAAGCCGCCGCCCCGTTCATGTCCGCGTGCATTATCGTGACGCAAATGGTGATAGCCGTTTCTGCGGCCTGGATTGGAAGATTGGCCGCGGCGAGAGGGCGAAAGCCGCTGTTGCTGCTCGGCTTCGGGGTTCTTCCCCTTCGCGGGATTCTTTACACCCTTACGCATGCCGTCGGAGCGCTCATTGCGATTCAAACGCTCGACGGGGTAGCGAACGCCATATTCGGCATTGTCTCGATTTTGGTTGTCAAAGACAGGACCCAGGGCACGGGCCGATTCAATGTGGCTGCCGGATCGCTTGCGACGATGGTTGGCATTGGGGCGGCTCTGAGTACGACAATCGGCGGCCTATTGATCCAACACGTAAACTACAGAGCGTCTTTTCTCGGCTTATCGGCAATCGCCTTGCTCGCGTTCGCGGTGTTGTGGTTCGCGATCCCTGAAACTCTCTCCCCAAGTTCGGCCAGCCCAACTTCCGATCCTAAAGCTGAACCACCATCTCAGAAGGAAGCTCTTGTCCAATGAGATCCGTACGAATAGATAACCGAGTGTCCACGCTGTCCGTACCCAACGGACAGGACCTATACAATTTCCCATGGTTCGCGATTTTGGGAGACACGGACGTTCATTCGAAAGGCCGCGACAACCTCATGCGTCTCGTGGTGCCGGAGGACGGAATTGCAGGCACCCGGTTGGGACCGAACAACAACGGGAGAAAACGCTAAATGATCTCGCCCGCGCTCGCCCATTTTCTGCTGCTGCTCATCGTCGGCGCCAGCGTGGTGCTGATGTTGATCCGCCCCCGCGATATTCCGGAAGTCTACTGGATCGGAGGCGGGGTATTTCTGCTTCTCCTCCTGCGGCTGGTACCCTTGCAACTTGCGGGTCGAGCGGTCGCGAAGGCGCTGGACGTATGCCTTTTTCTCATCGGCATGATGTTGCTTTCTGAACTTGCACGCGAGCACAGGGTCTTTGATTGGCTTGCTTCGGTAGCCGTGCGGAATGCCCGGGGCTCCTGCTCAAGTCTCTTTGTGCTGGTCTATGCCGCCGGCACTATCGTCACGATCTTCATGTCGAATGACGCGACGGCGGTGGTTCTTACGCCGGCAATCCTGACGGCGGTACGCAAGGCCAAAGTCGAGCCCTTGCCGTACCTCTTCGTTTGCGCCTTCATCGCCAACGCGGCATCATTTCTCCTGCCCATTTCCAATCCTGCGAATTTGGTCGTGTTCCACAACCAAATGCCTCCGTTGGGACGATGGCTCGCGTCCTACGGCGTTCCTTGTGTTCTCTCCATCGTGACAACGTTCGTGGTGATGCGCTGGATATTTCGCCGGGACCTCGCGGCCAGGATTGAACATGAGGTGCAAGCCAGTCCGTTGCCAACTGAGGGCACTCTGGTGCTCGGAGGATTGGCCGCCATGGTGGTTGTCCTGCTGGCAGCGTCATCATATGGCAAGGATTTGGGTTTGCCGACGTGCCTGGCCGCGCTGGCAATTACCGCCGTGGTGTCAATCAAAGGACGGAAAAATCCCCTGGGGCTCGCGCGCGAGGTTAGCTGGGCAACTTTGGCGCTAGTGGCAGGGCTCTTCGTCATAGTGGATGCGATGGAGAGTGTGGGCGCGATGCGGCTTACAACGGAGTGGCTGAAATGGGCGCAGACGCTGGGGGCGGCGGGCGGAACCTTGATCGTCGGATTTGCGGTGGGTGTCGCGAACAATTTGGTTAACAATCTGCCACTGGGCTTGATTGCAGGCACCACCCTGCAGGCCGCACACACCAGAGGTTTGATCGCCGATGCCGTTCTCATCGGCGTCGATCTGGGGCCGAATCTCTCCATAACGGGTTCGCTGGCGACCATTTTATGGTTGATTGCCTTGCGCAAGGAGAAGCTCCATGTGAATTTCTGGGATTTTCTGAAGGTTGGGGCTTGGGAGATGCCGGCAGCACTTCTATTGTCCCTGGGTGCTGCGATGTTGACGCAATGGTGCTTCCGAGCGACGTAGGTATCGGTCCACAAACGAACGACACAGGAGGTTAGGAGAATGAACGCCAGCTGGATAATTCCGTTTATCATCCTGGGCGCAGCCCTGCAGTCTTGCGGGGCGGCTATGAACGGTCAACTCCACAAGTCGGTGATCAATCCGTGGCTTGCCTCGGCGATATCTTTTGCTCTCATCACCTTCTTCTTTTCCGGAGCCTTTCTTGTGATGCCGAATCCTCATCCCACATCGAAAGACCTCGCCTCGATGCCCTAGTGGGCCGTCATCGGCGGATTGGTGGGTGCCGTGCAGGTCTATGCTGGGCTTACCCTTGTCACGAAAGTGGGAGCGGGCCCATTTGTGGGCTTAACGGTGACCGCTGCCCTGATCATGTCGTTAATGGTCGACCACTTCGGATGGTTCAGGATGGAATATCACCCGCTGAACCTCTGGAGAGTCCTCGGAGGCCTGCTGCTGGTGGCAGGAGTGACCCTGATCGCGAAGTTCTAAATCCGGGTGACTGCTTCCACAAGGCCCTCCGTCTTGCTGGCCGGGGCTAGTCTACTTCCCTCCTCGCATGAATCATCAAAGTTCGTTCGTGTTCGACTTCCGCTCACTGACGCGTTCGCTTTGGGCTCACCCGCCAGAAATGTGGCGAGACGTGTGCTTCCAAACGCTTGATTCCGCGCCGCCAGAGGATGGCAAATTCTGGCACGCACCGTGCTCTTAAGAATGACAGGCAAGATCAATTAGCGGACGAAAGGAGTTCATCGTGAAACTACGACTAGTACAACTGCTGATTTTCGTTGTCATCAGCGGATGCTGTATGGGATTCGCTCAAGGCGGCCCTCGAGGCGGGGGACCACGAGGCCCCGAAGGGCCCGGCATGGCTGTTCAAGACGCTCAGCGTGACGTCCAGGATGCGATGCAGCGCGCCTATGACGGACTTAACCGCTCTACCGCTCTGGTGGAAGCGGCGAAAGGAGGCAACGGCGACTCGCTCGACCGTCTCCTCGCCGACGGGAAAGCCTTCTATCAGGAAGCCCTGAGCCGGTACCAAGGGTTCGATTATATCGGCTCCCGCGAACTGGCTGCGGCAGCCGACGATCTGGCTCGTGCGGCAGAGACCATGGCCATGAGCAGCATCGGTTCCGGCAATGCCGCCGGAATCACCGCCCCGCCCAGCCAGCCGGGCATCGCGGAAGAAGCGTTTCGCGCCAATGACGAAATCGCGCGCGCGGGGAACACGATTCTGCAAGTGCAAGGCGCGAGCGGCTACTCGAACGTAGTACCTGCTGGGACCGCCCGCCGCGTGCGCGATCTCTTGAGTCTGAGCCAGCAACTTCAACAGCGAGCGCAGTCGTCACTATCGCAAAATCCGCGTGAAGCCTCCGCCGCTGCTCGGGCATCCGACGCGATTGCGCACGCTGCGGACCACCTCCAGAACCGCTATCTCATTGCTGCCGGCGTAGTGCCCCCCGGCCCCGCAGGCAGACCCGGACCTCCGCCTCCCCCTCCAGGCGGGCCGGGTACGCCACCTCCACCGCCAGGTCCTTGAGGGAACATTGAGAGATGTGCATGGCGTCAGACGAAGGACATCCATGCTGAACCCGCTGGAGTAGTTATGAGACGCACTTTGACGTATGTGATCATCGTATTGTTTACGCTGACGGTTTCGAACTGCGGTCCCGGTGTTCTCGCTCCGGGACCGCCTCCGCCGGATCTTGGACCAGGATTCCAGTGGATTGCTCTCGTTTCCATAGGTGTCGCCGCCGGGGCGTGGCTCAGCCGCTTGAAGTGGTCTGTTTTCTTCAGGACGCACGGCAAATGGCGGTCGCAGGCCGGCGAAATTCTCCGCGAGCATTATGCGAAAGGCGAGATCTCTCGGGAGGAGTATCTTCGCGTTCGAAACGATCTGGACCAGTAAGTGAACGTACGGGAGGTTTGAGGTTTCGGGCCGCGCCGATTCTTTCCGACCACAACAACCCTCTTCCGGCATCTAACTTGCGTGGAATATCTTAGGTCTGAACGTGGCGGATCCGTCCGGTTCGAATGACGAATGGGCAGACACAACGAATGCCGTGGCTGGGCAGCCTGCGAACGCGCGTGGCAATCCTCGCATCGCTGGTAATTGTCTTACTACTCGGCTGCGGATTCGCCTTTGTTTTGTTACTTCAAAATAGGCAGAGCGTGGTCACTGGGGACACACAACGAAACCTCTCTGCATTGGCTAGTACGATGGGGCGGGATTACAACAATCATGAGGATTTTCAGACGCTGCATCGGGAGTTTCCCCCTCTTGAGAATCCTGATGCCTCAGGCTCAGATGATGTGCTTTCCTTGATGACGACGATGGTGCTTAAAAATGAACAAGGCACCGAAGGTGGATTTTACTCGAAGGCTTCGGATCGGCTTCTCGGGTATGCATACCCGACGCATGAGGGCCCCGGCGTTAAGAGGGACATTCCTCCGATCGAACGACCCATGATCGAGGACGTCGCCCGTCGCGCTGCGATCCAAGGTCATGACGTTTCCTATACCTACCGGGGACCACGGGCCGTAATCGTCTTTGAGGCTTCCCCCATCGTCGTGAAGGGTGATCCCATCGGTAGCGCGTGGGTCATGAAACGGCTGCCGAGTATGCGCGCGCAGCAGGATTGGACGCTCAGCCTTGGCGCTGCGGCATTTGTCATACTGTCGCTGGTTTGTGTGCTTCTGGCTTTTCTGGTGGCCCGCGACGTGGGAGCCGGTGTCAATCGGATCGAAGACAGGTTACACGAGCTGGATCAGGATCTCGCCTCGCCGGGGAAACTATTTTCCGGACTCGCTGAACTGAGGCGTATCTATCGAGGAGTGAATCAGCTTGCCGACTCGGTGCGCCAAAAGATCGAGCAGGAACGAGATCTTCGGGAGCAACTGCGGCACAAGGAGCGCCTTGCAGCATTGGGCCAAGTTGCTGCCGGGGTTGCCCACGAACTCCGAAATCCCCTGGCGACGATGCGGTTGCGAACCCAGATGAGCCAGCGAGCTGTATCGGACAGCACCGTGCAACAAAACTGCACCATGGTGTTAGAGGAGATTGACCGTTTGAATGGGATCGCGGAGCGTCTTCTTTACTTCTCCCGACCCCTGAGCCTGCAGGTCGAACGGTTTGATCTGGCGTCACTTCTGCGCAATTGCGTCGAGGCAAGGAAGGCGCTGGTTCAGGCAGAGTCGGTACGATTTCTGTTCCAGGCCGCAAATGTCCCACTGATGATTCAAGGAGATCGTTCCAAACTTCATCAAGTCTTTGACAATATTCTTTCCAACGCCATTGATGCGTTAGGACCAGGGGGAAAGGTCGAGTTGAAGGTCTTCGATCAACAGGAGTGTGCCACGGTCGAATGCCGGGACGATGGTCACGGCATTGCCGAAGAAATTCGCGACAAGTTATTTGACCCCTTTTTCACGACGCGACCGAAAGGGATTGGACTGGGGCTCTCGATAGCTTACGAAATTGTGCAGGCTCATGCGGGAACGATCGAAATCGGCTCTTTACCAATCGAGGGAACGATGGTCACGGTTCGCCTGCCCGTGGCCGGGCCTTGCACTCCGTCTGCAGGCGTGGAAACTTCGTGGATCGAGAGCGCATGAAAGCCAGAATCCTGATTGTTGACGATGAGCGAAACCTGCGAGTCACACTGGCGGAAATTCTCGCCTCGCACGGCTACGAAATCTTGGAGGCTGATAATTCCCCCGACGCTCTTGCTTTGCTTCGTGAGCGAGACCCCGACCTGGTGTTCTGCGACTGGAAAATGCCTGGGGGCGGAGGAGAAGAATTTCTCCAGGGGTTGCAGCGACAAGAGACGATTCAAAAACCACCGATCATTATTATGACGGCATACGGGACCAGTGGAAACGCCATAAAGGCCATTCAACTTGGCGCCTACGATTTTATCTCCAAACCCTTCGATCTTGATGAAATCTGCACGACCGCGAAGCGCGCCTTACAACATGTCGGGCTGCAAAAGGAAGTCGAGGACCTTCGCGAGAAGCTACTGAAAAGTCCACGAAGGGAGCAGAACGAGTTTGTCGGTTCGTCCCCAGTGATGCTCAGCGTATTTAAGGATATCGGTCGCGTAGCGGCGAGCGATACGACAGTCCTGATCCTGGGAGAATCGGGTACCGGCAAGGAACTCGTTGCCTGCGCGATCCATAAGAATAGTCCACGCGCGAATGGGCCGATGGTCACTGTCAACTGCGCTGCACTTCCTGACGAACTGCTGGAATCGGAGCTCTTCGGTCATGAGCGCGGCGCTTTCACCGGAGCAATCGCGCGTAAGGAAGGGAAATTCGAAATTGCTCACGGCGGGACGATCTTTCTGGATGAGATCGGGGAACTCCCCGTTCGACTGCAACCCAAACTCTTGCGAGTCCTGCAGGAACAAAGCTTCGCACGGCTGGGCGGAAATGACACCATTCGCTCCGATTTTCGTATGATTTCCGCAACCAACGGCGATCTCGGCGAACTGGTTAAGTCTGGCGTGTTTCGCCAGGATCTCTACTATCGTCTCAACGCCTTTACGATTTCGGTACCGCCCCTGCGCGAGCGGCGATCGGACGTCGTTCCCCTTGCGGAACACTTCCGTGAAGTTTATGCCGCCAAGAACAGGGTTCCCGCGGCAGGATTTTCGGAAGAGGCGCTGGCGGCGCTGCAACAATACTCGTATCCTGGGAATGTGCGCGAACTTGAGCATATTGTTGAACGCGCGCTATTGCAGGCCAACGGACGCGTCATTCTGGCTGAGCATTTGCAATTTGAGCAACGGTCTGTGGAAACAAACGGATCGTGGATCGAATCTCTAGCAAGACTTCCCCTACACGATTCCGTAGCCGAGTGGGAGAAGTTTCGGATTTCTCAGGCGCTCAAGGAAAGTGACGGCAACAAGGCGGAAGCTGCGCGTCGGCTCGGCGTTAATCGCAGATTGTTGTACGAGAAGATTCGAAGGTTCGGTCTGGACGCGACGGAGCGGCCCTTTGATGCTCAAGGCCCTGATCCCACCTGAGCGACCTGAATGCGTTCCGGATCTGGCGCCTTTACTTTGGCGCCTGCAAATCTGCAGCAGCCAGCCATGTGCTTTGGGCGCAGTTTTCCACTTCTCGACAAACTGCGGTTGCGTTACGTCAGGCGTTCAACTCCGGAGTCACAAGTAATAACTGCGGGAGCGCCGGGTGACTTTTTGATCTACGGTCGGTTATTATCAAGCTGTGTTGATGGGCCGCTCGGAAAATACTCTCGGCTCGCAGAAGAATCTACGTGCCCGGTGCACTGCAAGTCATCGTTGCCCGCATAATTCCGGCACCACCTTGGGCGAAAATCCCATCCGCGCCCATTACACGGGCGAGCCGGTGCGCACGATGTTTGTCTGCGGCGCGAATCCGTCGCGGACGTTCGCGACATCTCGAACATGCACCGTCGAAAGGCCAACTTGCTTGATGGGAACGTCGTTCAACTCGGCAACCGTTCTGGGGCTTGAATTTACGCGCACGTCGTATTCAAACTCATCAATCTTTGCCGTGCCGGAAGGCAAGACCAGATTCTCGTTCCCGAACGAACTCAAAACGTCCTGGGGTGAAAGCCCTTTCGATTGCAACAGGCCCGGGTTCAAATCGACCATCACCTGGCGTTGCTTTCCGCCGAACGGCCAAGGCACCACTGCCCCCGGAATTGTGACAAGCTGCGGTCGCATGAAGTTCTGCCCGATGTCATTTAGCTCTTGCTCGGACAAGCCCTTTCCGGACAACCCCAGTTGCAGGATCGGCACACTCGATGCGCTATAATTAATGACCAACGGAGGCAACGTGCCCGGCGGAAGCTGGCGCAGAACGGTTTGCGAAATGGCAGTTACCTGGGCGTTTGCGGTGTCCAGGCTCGCTCCGGGCTATCTTGACGATCGCTTCGCCGTTCACGGTTGTTGACTCGATGTGTTCGATGTTATCAACCGTGGTGGTCAGGGTTCGCTCATACACCCTGGTGAGCCGCCCTTCCATTTCTTCCGGATTCAAACCCGTGTACTGCCAGGCAACAGCGATCACTGGTATATTGATGTTCGGAAAGATGTCCGTGGGCGTGCGCAGAATCACCACGGGACTCAAGATCAGAATCAACAGCGCAAGCACGATAAAAGTGTAGGGACGATTGAGGGCAACTCGCACGATCCACATGACAACTCTCCCGGCAGGTCCTATGCGAATGGCCTGCACCTCATGATTTCGTTCTTAACTCCGAAACCGGGCTTTAAATCGCGTTCGCCAACATGCCCGTGTGCCGCGTATTGCCGCGCGTGCCTCTTGGCTGATGGAAGAAGGATTGGGCGGCTCGGCGGCTGCGAATTCCCAAACGCTTCGTCAGCGTTTGGCGCAAGGCATGTCGCGCGCGGAATGCCCGGGACTTGATCGTCCCGCCCGTGACCCCGAGAACCTCGGCGGTTTTCCCGGTGGGCAGCTCCTCGATCTCGCACAGTTGGATCACTTTTTGATAGGAAGGCTTTAGCTCTCCAATTGCCTCATTCAAAACACCGCGCAGCTCCTGCTCCCCATAGCGCTCCTCGGGCGTAGCCGCCGTATCCTCAATCTCCAGAGCGACTTCCTCTCCTGCAATCGCGGAGTTCCCTTCGAGCGAAATGTGGCCCGGACGGCGTTTGCGCAACACCATCAAGGATTCGTTGATCGTAATGCGCGTCAACCAGGTCGCGAAACGCGATTGGCCTTGAAAGCTCGCCAAGTGAATAAAAGCGCTTTTGAAGGCTTGTTGCACCCCGTCTTCAGCGTCCTCGTGGTGGCGTAGCACGCGCATTGCGACCTGAAACATCTTCCTCTCGTACCGCTCGAACAAGGTTCCGAACGCCGTGGCAGATCCGTTAAGCGTTTCTGCAACCAGAAGTTCATCCGGCTCGTCCCTCCAGATGGCCTGCGCGACGATTTCTTTACGCCCGGTTTCGGTTTGATCTGCCATTTCCAACTGCATCTTGATTCCTCCATACCGATTTATTTTAGGAGCTCGTTCAACGACTCCAATACATGCTTCACATAGAACCGACGGGCGATGAGGTCGGCCCCTTCGGAAACCATCTCAAGCAGTAGGATTTCACCCTTGTTATCCACGCTGACCACATCTTCCATATCGATCACGCACTTCCTTCCGGTCCGTGTACTCTTCATGTTTTCCCACTTTTCTTTCAGGTCGACCGCCCACTGGCCGCAGAGTCGGCCTTGCAAAACCCATTTCTGCTCAAAGGGTGTGTCTCTGATCATGGTTCTCAACATATGTGCTTGGCTCCCACGCCGATAAAAGGCACTGCGGATGCCAAACCCTGGAGACCCGCGAGGAGTTCGGAAGTCATTCAGTCGAAAGATGTTGGGGGGAACTGAGGTAGTGGAGTGACGAGGGGTGTCAAAATGTCATAGCGGTAGTGACACTGTCATTAGCGGTTAGTGACAGTCTGAGGATCGATGCCGAGCCGCTTCATCTGCGCGATCAACGTGGTTCGCTTCAAGCCCAGCCGGTCCGCAGCTCCATCCGGCCCACCAACGCGCCCGCCCGCTTCCTTAAGGGCCTGTACAACTTGCTCCCGGCTCAGCGGCGGAACGACGGCCCGGATGCGTTTGTGGCTGCTGCGGGTAGTTGCTAGTTCGTTTTTTGCCGCCGCACTTCCCCTTGCCTTCAGGTCCGCAGCCGGCACGTGTAAAACCCCATGCGTGGAGAGAATGACCGCACGCTCGATCACGTTCTGGAGTTCGCGAACGTTTCCCGGCCAGTCATACTGCGTGAGGGCGCCCATGGTTTGGGACGGTATTGCGGTGATGGATTTATTCATGCGACGGCTGAAGAGTTCGGCGAAGTGGCCGACGAGCAAAGGGATATCTTCCGGACGCTCACGAAGCGCAGGAACCCGAATGGGAAAAACATTCAAGCGATAGAAGAGGTCCGGCCGGAATTTCTGTTCACTCACCATGGTCTCGAGATCACGATTCGTGGCCGCGATCAAACGCGCGTCAGTATGCAGCGTGCGCGTGCTGCCCAGCCGTTCGAATTCGCGCTCCTGCAAAACCCGCAGGAGCTTGGGCTGCAGCTCGAGCGGAATCTCCCCGATTTCGTCGAGAAAAACCGTTCCCCGATTTGCCAGCTCGAATCGTCCGATGCGCTGGTCAATCGCTCCGGTGAAAGCTCCCTTCTCGTGCCCAAAGAGCTCGCTTTCCAGAAGTCCGGTCGGAATCGCAGCGCAGTTGAGCTTGACGATGGCGTTGGTCCGTCGGGGGCTCAGGTTGTGAATGGCACGCGCAATCAATTCCTTGCCGGTGCCGGTCTCTCCATAGATTAGCACGGTCGAGTCCGTGGGCCCGACGGTCTCCAGTTGCTTGAGTACTCTTTGTAGCACCTTGCTCTTCCCGACGATTTCTTCGAACATCGAGGTCTCGTCGATTTCCTGCCGCAGCGCGATATTCTCCTGAAAGAGCTGATCCTTCAGGGTGTTGATTTCCGCGAAAGCGTCCTCGAGGGCCTTTCGCGATTTGTACTGCTCGGTGACATCGATATGAGTCCCAACAAACTCCACAAGACTACCCGCAGCGTTGGTGACGGGATGACCCAAGGTGTGGAGGTGTCGAATGGTCCCGTCCTCCCTGATGATCCGGAAATCGGTCTCGTAATGGCTCACGTCGCGGATGGCCTTCTGAATAGTCTCTTCGAGTGCCGGTCGGTCCTCCGGATGCACAAGGTTCAAAAACAGAGCGAGAGTCATACTGGTTTTTTCCGGATCGAAACCGAAGATGCGAAAACTCTCTTCACTGCAAAAAATATCCCCCGTTGTGACATTGCGGGCCCAGCTTCCTGCATGGCTGAGTCTTTGCCCCTCCGCGAGATAGGCTTCACTTCGCCTCAAGGCTTCTTCCGCCTTCTTGCGCTCGGTGATGTCCCGGTAGATCCCATAAATTTCCGGCGCACCACCGTCCGTTGACACGGGCGCTGCCACGAATGACACGATCATCCGGGAGCCATCTTTGCTTTTGCGAACGATTTCAGCATCTACACGCTCCCCGCGCTTCAGCGCCTCACGCAACGCTTCGGATTCCTCCCACACGCCGTCGGGAACGATTAATTCGCTGATGTTGCGGCCCAATGCCTCTTCAAGAGTGAAGCCGAACAGGTTCGTGAATTCTTTGTTTGCACGCAATACGCGGTTCTCGAAGTCGCGCAAAACAATTGCCTCAGGAGCTAATTCGAAGAGCCGTTCAAAGTGCGCCTTCTGCTTGCGTAATTCATCATCACGGAGCGCATTATCGACGGCTAGGGCCACTTGCTCCGCAACCAGGGAAAGGTAACGCAGTTCATCGGCAGAATATGCGTTTGCATGAAGTGCGCCGAAACTCAAACTTCCCAGACGCCGATATGCCGTGGTCAAGGGCAGGATAGCGCCCGCCTGCACACCATACTGCTTCCAGATTTCCATCATGCGGGGAAACCGCGTCTCTTCGTCTCGAGAAGAAACAAGCAGCGGCTCCTGATGCTTGTAAACCCACCAAGTGATAGTTTCCTGCGGAGGGAAACCACTGGGGATTGCGAAGCCCGGACCCGCGATCGTTTCAAGAGCCGGGTTCTCAATGGTGTTCGCTGCCTCGTCGTATAGAAATAGCGCAACGTAGTCAAAGTTCACCACACGCTGAAGTTCGCTCGCGAGAACTCGGAACAGTTCCTTAGGATCCCGGTGAACATTGATGGCGCGTGACACGCGAATAAGCGCCTCATGCCGCGCCACCAGGGATTGCTCTGGTCCCGGTTGTGGTCCTTGATTTTCCATTTCGCTCTCGTCCCTCTTGCACTTTCCAATTCCACCCAGGGTCGCTCTGCCCCGCTATCTCCAACTCTAGTGAAAAGGTTGCGTTGACGGCAAGTAGTCTCTACTCCTCATTCGATGTGAAACTGGATTGACAGATTCTGTGTGCACGCGGAAACCTGTACTACCAGGTGTAAGTCGCTGAGAAAAAAGAATATGCGGCTTGGACCTTTAGTTCCCGAGCTGTGAGGGATTCGACCTGAGCCGACAGGCTCTGATCGATGGGAACCGCATCATTTCGGCGATCCTGTCCAAGCGCAATCCAATTGTGTTCCCGTGCAACCAACAATCAGGGAAAATGCGCCCCGGCGGTGGGTCGTGGTAAAGTTCAATGATGTACCGGCGAGTTTGCCTTAAGGAGAAACCTCAGCTTGGTCATCGATTTCCACGCGCACTACGCCCGCCAGGATGACTTTCTCCTGCGCCTGATCGAGGCCATGCCCAAGGTGGGAATCGATCGCATCTGCTTGTGTTCAGCAGGAGAGGAGTTTGGCCACGTGGGAAACGCCGAGGTGCGGGCTGCTTTCGAACGGCACCCCGACCGAATTATTGGCCTGGCGCACGTTCGACTCGGAATCGACTCTCCGGACGTGGTCGATGAATTTGTCCGTCAGGGCTTCAAAGGCATCAAGATCATTAACCCACTAGCGCCTTATGACGACCTATCTTTCTTCCCTTTGTACGAGCGCATGGAACGGTACAACCTCCCGGTTTTGTTTCACACCGGCATCGTGATGCGAACTCCTGCCGACCGGGCGCGGCAGGTGAATTCCACCAAGATGACGCCAGCACGCCTCGATGCCGTGGCCCGCAGCTTTCCCGGACTCAACATCGTGGGCGCGCATTTGGGAGCCCCCTGGCACGAAGAAGCATCGATGATGGCTCGCATTCATCCCAACTATTACGTCGATCTTACGGGAGCCTCCTGGGGAGGCTGGCGCGCCAATAAGGGTCCTGACTTTTACCGCTATCACTTCTTCTGGCCTGGTGCGTGGCAAAAGGTTGTTTTCGGTACGGATATCCTCAAAGTGGAAGAGCTTGCATCCGGCAAGCAAGTGCATGACAAAATCTTTGAGTCGCTTGATTTGGATCAATCAACGATGGACGCGATATACGGCGGAACTGCGGCAAGGCTCTTGCATCTAGCCGAGTGAAAAACTAACGCGTTCCGCTGAGGGGTCAAAGCTATGACGCTGGAAGAGATCTTCAGCCTGCCGGTCGAAGGCCTAACGAAGCAGGCGAAGTTAGGCGTACGCCTCTTTCCGGATATCCCTGCCATGATGGAATACTTCGCTCGCTCGATGGCGGACGAAATTAGCACGAATAATGAACGGAACCAGCCTACGCGTTGGATTCTGCCTGTGGGTCCGGTCGCGCAATATTTTCGGCTCACGGAAATTTGCAATCGGGAACACATCAGTTGGAAGGAAGTGTACACCTTTCAAATGGACGAGTTTCTGGACTGGGAGGGGCGTCCGCTTCCCCTCGACCATCCGCTGAGCTTCGAAGGTTTCATGCGGCGGCAAGTGTTCGCCAAACTCGATCCGGAGTTGAGGCCTGGCGCCGACCACACGCACTTTCCTAACCCCTTCGATCCTGACGAAATCAGCAGGCAAGTCGCCGCGGCCGGAGGCGTCGACACTTGCTTTGGCGGCATCGGCTATCACGGGCACGTGGCCTTCAACGATCCACCGATTTCGCGCTGGTACCGGATTTCCCTTCAGCAGCTTCGTCAATCGCGCACGCGCGTGGTGATGCTCGGCGAGGATTCGATCGTGGTGCAAAGTATTAATAGTGCGGGAGGGAGTTCGGACTTAATTCCGCCCATGGCCGTGACGCTGGGCATGCGCGATATCCTTGCCTCGCGCCGCATCCGCCTGTTCCTCGCGGGGGGCGAGCGCCACCGCGCCGTTTTCCGCATCACCCTGCTTGACGAACCAAGGCCCGATTATCCTTCCACCCTGCTGCGAGGCCATCCGGACTGCGTCGTTCATACCGACGAAACCACGGCATTGCCGATCCGGCCCTCGCTCTTTTGAAATGGCTAGTTTTCTGAGGACGTCGACGAACTCTCAATCTGGTGCAGGTGATTGATCAGCCGGGCTCGGACGGTGCGGATGTGCTCCGCCATCAAATCTGCTGCCACATCCCGTTTCCCTTGTTCCAGAGCTCTGAGGATATGAAGGTGTTGGCTCACGGAAGTATGGCTGGTCAGGTCAAACGTGCGGCATCGGACAATGAGCATTTGGTTAAACATGTTTTCCAGGATTTTTTTCAGGCGGGAGTTCGTGCTCGCGTCCACCAGCGTCGTATGGAAGGCGGCATCCACACGAATATAATTTGCTTTGTCATCCTGTTCCTGGAACTTCTTCGCTGACTCAACCGCCGCGCGCATGTGCCCCAGGACCTTGGCGTCGAGAACGGAATTCTTCACCACCAGAGTCTCCAGCGCTTCCCGCAGGTCGAAGATTTCCTCCATATCCTGGATGGAGAGGTCCACCACAAAGGCGCCGCGCCGGGGAACGATGGTGATCAGCCCCTCCGATTCCAAACGATTCAGCGCTTCACGAACCGGGGATTTGCTAATTCCGAAGCGCTCGGCAAAGTAGGTTTCGGTTAAATGCTGCCGGCCGTCAAGTTTTCCGCGGATGATTTCATCCCGAATATATTTGAAGGCCTGTTGAGTTAGGTTTTCAGGAATTTTCAGGCCCAATATCCCTCTCCTAAGACCTCAGGGATTTGGATCCGCCTGGAGGTCGTCCGGCTGCGTATTATAGTTCAGGCGAGAACCGGATGGCCGGGAAACTACGAACGATCAACGCCAGCAGATCAGTTTCAGGTCCGTCATCTCTTCCACCACAAAATGCGGCCCCTCACGCCCGATCCCACTTTTCTTGACTCCGCCGTAAGGCATATGATCGGCGCGGAAGGTAGGCACATCGTTCACGATGACGCCTCCCACGCGCAACTGACGTGCCGCTTCAAATGCTCTTCCCAGATCGCGCGTGCAGATGCCGGCCTGCAAGCCGTACTCACTGGCATTCACCGCGGCAATTGCCTCCGGCAGATTCCGGTAGGGATGTAACACGACCACTGGGCCGAAAACCTCTCGGCAGCAGACCTCGAGGTCCGGGGCGGCATTGGTAAGAATGGTGGGTTCGATCGTCGTATTCTGCCGCTTCGCTCCGGCGATCACTTGCGTTCCGCGGGAACGCGCGTGCTCAATCCACCCTTCAACACGCTCCGCCTCGCCGAGCGAAATCAGCGAGGATATATCCGTGCTCTCCTCGAGGGGGTGCCCGATCTTGAGCTTCTGTGTGGCCGCTACGAAACGCTCGGTGAAGGTCTTCTCAATGGATTCGTGAACGTAAATATTCTGCACTGAAATGCAGACTTGTCCGGAATGCGAAAAGCTCCCGGCTACGACGCGAGGAATCAACATGTCCAGATCACAGTCGGGCTCGAGGATGAGTGAGGAATTGGAACCCAATTCCAGGGTGACGCGCCGGAGGCCCATTCGCGCGCGAATCTGTTCACCCACGGGAACGCTGCCGGTAAAGGTGATCATCGCCACCCGTGGATCGGTGATCATCGGCGGCCCCAATTTGCCTCCGGGCCCCGTAATAATGTTATAGGCGCCCGCAGGCGCACCTGCCTCCTGAATCAGTGCGGCCAGACGCAGCGCGCTGAGCGGAGTGTTGCCGGCAGGTTTGTGAACCACGCTGTTGCCAGCCGCAAACGCGGGGCCAATCTTATGCAAGGCAAGATTCAAGGGCACATTGAACGGCGTAATGGCGCCGATGACGCCCAAAGGCTCGCGTACGGTCATACCCCAACGCCCTTTTCCGATGGGGGCCGCATCCATCGGAATCACTTCTCCCCGCAGGCTGCGGGCGGCGTCGGCGGAAGCAATCAGCGTTTGCTGGCACCGGTCCACTTCGGTCCGCGCCTCGCGGATCGGCTTTCCGCTTTCATAACAGACGAGCAGGCTGAACTCCGCGGAATCACGCTCCAATAGACGCCGCATGCGTTCCAGAAGCTCGGCGCGCTCGTATAAGGTGAGCGCCGCCATCGCCGCCGCTCCGGCGTGGGCTGCGGACACAGCGCGCTCCGCCGTCGCCGCATCGCCTTCATAGATTTCTCCCACCGGCGTGCCATCGTAGGGCAGGCGGACAGTGTGCGGCGTGCCCGTACGCACCCACTCGCCGCCGATCAACATGGGGAAGTCTTTTCTTTCAATGGTCGCCGCGGTCATAGGTCATGCTCCTTTTTATTGCGTCGCGTGATGTAAACCTCAAGCCCCTCAATTCTGCCCGTCCGCGGGAACTGGCAGAGTGATTCCCGCGTGGGGGATATATGCGATGCGCCCACCCGCTCCCAGCCTTTCCAGCTCCTGCGCAAGGGCGTGTTGCGGGTCGATCGTAGGATGCAGATGGCATTTCCGAACCAGCGCCTCCGGAAGCTCGGAGACCAGCAGGATTTTCACCCGCTCGCTCAATCGTGCCAGCCAATATGCCTTGTGAGCGCCCACCACAAACCCGGAACGGAGCTCACGTTCCATCTGATTGGCATCGGAAAACTTCTCCACCCATTCCTCTATGGCGGCGCTCCCCGTGCCGTCCGGGCATTCGGAAAAATAGACGAGCACTGCTCCCGTGCGCAAAGCCCGCGCGGCGTTTTCCATGCCTTTGTGAGCTTGCCGCAAATCGATATCGAGGGGAAAGCCCCCAGCGCTCGCCAAGACCAGGTCATAAGGCTGGTCGATCTGGATTCGACACATCCGATCGACGGTCTCGCACCCTGCCCGATGGGCGAGATCATAATGTCCAGCGACCACCCTAACCCATTCGCCCGCGGGCGACAACACGACGTTCAATAGGAAATCCGGGCCGAACATTCGGCAACCTTCCAGCAGGTCTTCGTGGGCGGGATTGCCCTCCAGAATGCCTGGACGGCAATTCGGATCGAGAATAAGCTGATGATTAAAGGTGGTGGTCTCCTCCCCCGCCACGCCCGGAACCAGGCTCTTGCGTCCTCCACTGTATCCGGCGATCTGATGGTAGATGATTTCACCGGTAAGGACGACGCGGTCGGCCTCATACACTTGCCGGTTGATCCAAACCTCGTTGCCGCGCGTCGTACGGCCGAGCGCCACGAGGTTCTCTCGGTTGCGACAGTCATGATCATAGAGGGCGATCCGGCGCGCCACGACCTCACCAACGATGCGTCGCTGCTCTTCCGCCGTCTGCTGCCGGTGAAGGCCCAAGGCGAAAACGATGAAAATATCCTGGTCGGGGATTCCGCGGCAATTTATTTCGTCGACGATAACCGGAAGAAACACCTCGCTGTGCACGAGGCGCGTAATGTCGTTTACCAGAATCGCCACACGTTCGCCGGGATGAATGATCTCACGCAACGGGGGCGTGCCGATGGGGTCCGCCAGGGCAGCACGAATCGCGGAAACAGGGTCTTCGAGGGTAGGCAGCGATTGGGGCAGCAAGGTTTCGCACGCAAGCTCGGGCGCGAGGCGAAGGGTCCGCGACTCGGAGCCGTACCGGAATGAAAGTTCCTGAAGCTTGCCCACGGCGTCGAACTCCTCCTCACTACTATTAGGATGCCAAACGCGGTTTGGAGATTCCGATGCAATTCCGGGCGGCGCCCACACTCTTGAGGAATTGGGGTAAGGCTGCCCGGCGATGCGAAGGAGTTCCCGAGGAGATTAAGCGCTGCGGTAGAGCTTGGTCATCACGAACTCACGGTGGCCCAGTGCTTCAGCAGCGGTCAGCCGGCCATTACAGGTTCGCACCGTCAGGTTCAGAAGTTCTTCGCCGGCCTGGTCCAGGGTCATTTCACCCGTCAAAATGCGCGACACATCCAAATCGATATGCTCGCTCATGGTCTTGCAGGTTAGAAAATTGCCTGAAATCTTGATCACCGGTTCGATGGGATTACCGATGACATTGCCTTGCCCAGTGGGAAAGAGATGGACCACGGCCCCGGAAGCCGCCCACAACGTGACTGCTTCGGCGGCGGCCGATGACGTGTCCATGAACCACAACCCTCTGCCCGTGGGGGCCTCCGCGGGCTTCAGCACACCGACGTATTGGGCGTGCTTGCCAATCTTCTGAATATTCCCCATGGCCTTTTCTTCAATCGTGGTAAGGCCGCCGCGAATATTGCCCTTGGTGGGCTGGGACTCAGAAAGGTCGTCAGTCTTGTGGCGATTGATGAAATCTTGATATTCCGTAAAGGTCTTCAGAAACGCTTCACCTACTTCCGCGGTGGCAGCACGGTTTTGGACGATGTGCTCGGCGCCGGTCAGTTCCGAGGTTTCACCGAATGAAGCCGTGCCTCCGATCGCCACCACGCGATCCACCACGTGGCCCACGGTGGGGCAGGACGCCAGTCCCGTCGTCGTGTCGGACTCGCCACACTTCACGGAAACATAGACCTCATGCAGGGAACACTCTTCCCGCGCGAGTTCGGAAGCCCACTGGACATATTCCTGCGCCTTGCGGGATGCCGCCTCGATAGTCTTCAAGTCCCCATTGCGCTCAATGGAAAAACCAGTTACGGGCTTTCCGGTTCTTGCGATGCCGTCGACGATCCGTCCCGTCCAACCGGGCTCAATCCCAATGACGATCACCGCCGCTACATTCGGATTCGCTCCGGTTCCGATCATCGTGCGGAAGAACAGCTCCAGGTCCTCGCCAAATTGCAGCCTTCCGTAGGCATGGGGCAGAGGTAAGACTCCGTGGATAACGTGAGCCACACCTTCGGTGGCGGCATTGGAAATATCATCGACTGCCAGGATCGCAACATGATTGCGGATCCCCACTCGCCCATTTTCCCTGCGGAAACCTTTGATTTTCGGAATCTCTTCCATCCTTACCACCTCTTGGTCTTCAGGTTGTGTACATGCACGTGTTGTCCGGTTTGAATATTCGCAACAACTTTGCCGATGTCCTCACCGTATTTGATGACAGTGTCACCCGGCTTGAGGTCCTTTAGGGCAATCTTGTGGCCCAACGAAATTGCCTCGCCGGCCGTAACTTGTAAGGCGTGGCCGCCATCCAAAGTTGTTCCCGAAATGACCTGACCACCACTGATATCAACGACGGCAACGCCCACGTTGTCTCGAATGTCATGCACCAGGAATTGTCGCATTTTTCCTCCTAACTGCTTCCTATGTCAAGAACCGGCCCGGGGCAAGCCTCTTTCGCACGCCTTGACTTGTTACAATCGGCGTTCAAGATGATCATTAGAGCGCATGCTCAAAATCGCTTCGAACTCGGCAAACGCTTGCGGGGCGGATGAGTATTGCTTGTGGTTGGCGTGGCTCTCGCCACTCGACCTGTCCCCAGTCACCTTGCAGTTGATTTCACAGAGGCTCGAAGCAATCTAATATCCTATATATTAATCCCGGCTTGTCAAGTTTCCTCCGCAAGGTAGCCGCGCTTCGCCTGCTGTTGCTAACTATTTCGTAGCTGGACCTGCCACCGAGATCAATCTTGTCCTTAGCGGTATTTCGAGAGTCACCGTTGTCAGCGCACCGCACCGAGCGGGTTCTGGGCACCCACCTTGATGCCTTTTGGTTCGCGCTCTTGCTGGTTACCGGTCCTTTCGCTATATTTGTTAAGTCAATTTTCATTCTGCGAGTATTCAAAGACCAGGGAGTATCTGCGATTAAAGTGAGATCCGAAGTGCGTACCATCAATCGCATTCACATCGTGCCGCCTGATTTTGCTGTTTCTCGGCGGCTTACCACCTTGTCTGCAACCCAACACCGCTGTTGTTGTTTCCTACCCGCTAGGTTTGTCGCCAACGTGTAAGGCGTCGGAAAGCTAATCCACTCCATAGTCGATTCAAACTGCCTTCCGGCGTAGCATCAGCTCTCTGGACAATCCGGACGTGCTTCTGGACTGAATAGGACGACCCTTAACCGAAGTCGGCTCGCAAGAAAAAACGTAAGGAAGGAGGAGCGGCAACTGCAAATGAACTCCAGCGTGCAGCAAGAGGTGACGCAGAAGCCGGAAGTAAAGCACAGCAAGGCCCTTTACGCTTTGGCGGTGGGAATTGTGATGGGTCTAGCCGCCAACCGACTTTGGCCCGGCTCGATGTGGCTGGCAAAACTTGTACGATATGGAACAAATCCCGTGGGCCAGATCTGGCTGCGCTCACTCCTGATGATTGCCGTGCCGCTGGTTTTCGCCTCTCTCACCCTAGGCATCTTTGGACTCGGGGACTTTCGCAAACTGGGACGCGTCGGACTAAATTTGTTGGCATTTATCCTGGTCACACAAACCTTGGCGGCAACCGTAGGGCTTTTCGCGACTGCTAGCATCCGGCCCGGTGAAGGGATCTCTGAGGGTTTGCGCCAACAACTACTCGTAACCTACCATCAAGATTCTCAGGGCGCCGAAAATCAATTTGACCATGTAAAGCTGGGGGTCGAAACGTGGAGCAACACTGTCCCGCTGAATCCTGTTGCCGCGGCTGCGTCAGGCGACATGCTGGAAATCGTAGCTTTCTCCATCTTGTTTGGAATCGGCTTGGCCATGCTGCCTTCCTTGAGGACGAAAGCCCTCGTGGAGGCGATCAGCGGCTTAAGCGACGTGATGATGGCTCTTGTTGAGGTCGTCATCCGAGCCGCGCCCATCGGTGTGTTTGCACTGGTATTCAGTGTCGCCGCGCAATTTGGCGTCGATCTTGTGGTGCATCTGGGCCTCTATCTCGTGACATGCATCGGCAGCTAGCTTGTTTTTGAGGCGGTGGTTTATCCCATCCTTATCGTGCTGCTCGCGGGATTCAAACCCATCGACTTCTTTGTGCGGACTAGAGACGCCCTGCTAACCGCTTTCTCCACCGGCTCTTCCAATGCCACACTTCCCACCGCCATTCGCGTCAGTGAGACATCGCTCGAATTGCCCACCACCATCTGCCGGTTCGTCCTGCCCATCGCTGCAACCGTGTGCAAGAACGGCACCTCGCTATTCGATGCGGTGGTCATTCTCTTCGTCGCGCAAACTTTTGGAATTCACCTGAGTCTGGCGGCGCGGATACTTGTTGTGGTGTTGATTGTATTGATGGGGCTGGGAACGGCCGGGGTTCCCGGCGCAACCTTTCCGCTAACGGCGCTTGTCGCGGGAACGGTGGGGGTCCCGGCGGAAGGGATCGCGATTGTCATCGGCGTTGACCGCATCCTCGATATGTGCCGGACGACTGTGAATGTTACGGGCGGCATCATCGCCGCCGCTTACGTGTCGCGATCCGAACGCCTGGTGCGGGGCCACCTGAGCTGATATTCGTGCCTACCGGTGTTGACCCTTCGCCAAGACATCCAGGGGTCACGGCGGTGCTTTCAGCCCAACGGCAGAATACATCGATCGTGGCCAACAATCGATTTTGTTTGACATTTTTCTCTCGGATATCATATATTATGCCCCACGGTATGTTTCAATCTCCTCAACCTGGCGCTGGCATCTCCTGTTGTACCACTTCGTGTACGTGTCCATGTACCGCGCTCGCGCCGACGTTTGGGGGAATCGCCTAAAGGCAAAAATTCTTAACGCCCCAATTCCTACCCACCGTCGGCCACGAGTACCGCGGTGGGTTTTTTGTTTTTGGGTGCATACCTGTCTTACTCGGAAATGCTGACGAGCAAGGCCGATCTGAATGGAGGACTCTCATGAAGACGCTTGTTTTCTTTCTTTTTGTTATCCGCGCTTCCCGCGTCGGCTGCTGATATCTCCGGCGTGTGGAAGGTAGACGGGTCAGTGGAGGACAACCCGGTCACTCCCACCTGCACGCTGAAACAGACAGACGCCAAGATTTCCGGTAGCTGCCAGTTCGATGCTGATCATGTTTCGGATGTCACCGGAGAGGTAAAGGGCAAGGAGGCGACATGGAAACTTACGCTGGAGTATCAGGGCACGGATTACACCCTCACCTTCGACGGCACACTGGATTCCGACACGTCAATAAAGGGCACGATCGCCGTGTATCCCTCGGATTCGGCTGGAGACTTTACTGCTAAGAAGCAGTGATGTGTTAGATCTTCGCTGGCACAACTGTTTCTGGAATTTGGCCAATGACCGTGACATCAATGGGGAGGGGCTTACGGACAGCCACCCCACACGGGCAAATCAAGCGAGCCTGTGGCTCGACCGTCAGGAAGGACGGATTCTATGAAAGCGAACGTGCAAAAAATGACCCCCACGCGGCGGGACGTATTAAAGGGCGCTTTCGCGGCGCTCCCATTGGCCGGTTTGAATCCAAGCGGCGCCCTCTTCGCGGGACCGAGCTCAAAGTATAATGGCGTCCAAATTGGGATCATCATTTCGCCGTATAACTATCCGGAAATTCCAGTGCCCGCCGACGAAACCCTGAGAACCCTGGTTCAACTTGGGATCAGCGCGTTCGAGATGCAGGACGTTAGAGCCGAGACCTACGCCGGAGCGCCGAGCCAACCTCGCGAGGGTTATTCCGGTTCGGCCCGTGCAGGCGGTGCTGCGGGCCAAAACCTGTCGCCGCAGGAAGTGGCGGATGCGCGGCGTAAGGTTGCCGACGAGCTCAAGCAATGGCGTCTGTCGGTTTCTCTGAGTAAGTATGAATCGCTCCGGAAGCTTTACAGCGATGCTGGGGTGACGATCTATGCCTTCCGGCTGGCTAACATGACGGCAGCCACCTCGGACGAGGAATTCGAATACTTCTTTCACGCGGCCCAGGCACTCGGTGCGAACCAGATTACGGTCGAGCTTCCTGAGGACCCGAACCTGACAAAACGGGTTGGCGACTTCGCCGCTAAATACAAGATCAGGATGGGCTACCACAACCACACGCAGGTCAATGAACACAGTTGGGACACGGCTTTGGCGCAGTCGGAATACAATGGCATCAACCTTGATGTTGGCCATTACGCTGCTGCTACGAACTCATCCCCAATTCCTTTCATCAAAGAGCATCACGACAGGATCACAAGCCTGCACCTGAAGGATCGCAAGTTCCGCACTAACGGGGGCCGAAACACGCCTTGGGGCCAGGGCGATACGCCTCTCAGGGAGATACTGCAACTGGTTAAGACCGAGAACTACCCGTTCCCGGCATCGATCGAGTTGGAGTACAAGATCCCGGAAGGGTCCACGGCGACAGCGGAGATCGCGAAGTGCCTTCAGTTTTGCAAGGATGCGCTGGCATAGCGCCGACGGTCGAGCAACGGTGATGGCATCAACGCCGCTGTGGCAGTGGGGCGGAGAGAAGCACGGTTCGCGCCAAGTTCTCTAAGAAGACGAATTTAGTTTGTTGAGGAGGCAAAGAGTGTCAGGGTCTCAGATGTCCCGAAGGTATTTTTTTATGACGCCGCTGCTTACACTTGCCAGCGGTAGTGCCCGCGCAATTTCCGGAACCCCCCTGGGCAGCGTTCCCTCGTTGAAAGCCGGTAGTTACAAGTCGCTCAACGAGAAATTGAACATCGCCGCTGTCGGGATTGGAGGCCGGGGTGCGCAAAATCTAAGCGGACTGCTGTCGGAGAATATCGTTGCGCTCTGTGATGTCGATGCCCGGCAGGGTGCTCCTACCTTCAAGCGGTTTGAGAAGGCAACGCAGCATTCCGATTTCCGCCGGATGCTGGACAAGGATGGGAAAGATATCGACGCCGTGGTCATCTCCACGGCTGATCACATGCATGCCACCGTCGCCTTGTGGTGCATGGAGCGCGGAAAGCACGTCTATGTCGAAAAGCCTCTGACGCGAACGCCTTGGGAGGCACGCCTGCTGTTGGACGCAGCGGCCAAATACAAGGTTGCAACCCAGATGGGCAACCAGGGGTATTCCCACGAGGGGCACAAGACCGCCTGCGAAATCATCTGGTCGGGAGAGATTGGCAACGTCACCGAGGTTCACGCCGTAACCAGTTCGCCAAACTGGCCTCAGGCTATCCCAACGATTCCGCCGGAAGAGCCCGTTCCGCAAGGGCTGGATTGGGATTTGTGGCTGGGCTGCGCCGCCATGCGTCCGTACACATCAGGCGGTTGGGACAAAGATCATATTCCCGATGGCAGAACCGGCCCCTACAACGGGAGTAATTATGGCTTCTACGTGCCGCATGACTGGCGTGGATTCTATGATTTTGGCACCGGCTCGCTGGGGGATGCGGCAATTCACGCTTTGGGCCCAGCAAACCAGGCGCTACAACTGGGTGACCCAATTGCGGTAGAGTGCGTCCGCGCCGAGCAGAGGAGCCCTTTCAGCTACCCCTTGTACGCGCTCCTGCGCTTTGATTTTCCTGCTCGCGGAAACATGCCGCCTGTATCCGTGTATTGGTACGACACAGCGCGCACCGGTAACCCGGCGAACTACTATCACCCCAAGGGCCTGGAAGATGAAGTGCTCCTGCCGGACGAGAATAACCTTGCCGCATTGGGACGGCCCGATATTGGATCTAGTCGTGCTTGGAGTGGCAAACATCAGCACGTCGAGGGATTGGGGGGACCGACTTCACCCCTGGGGGGGAGTCCACAACCCAGCCATAAGAACGGTGGCCCACCTCCCGGAGTGCTTCTCCAGGACGGGTCAATCTTCGTAGGTGACAAGGGATACTTGGCAACGGTGGGCAGAGGTGAAGGCGTTCAATTGCTGCCTGCCGCAAGATGGGCGGATTACACGCTGCCCGCGCCGACTCTTTCGCGTTCCCCTGGGCACTACCGCGATTGGATTCGGGCTTGTAAAGGCGGGGAACCCGCATGCTCGAACTTCAGCGTGGCGGGACCGTATGCGGAGTGGATTACGCTTGGGGCCATCGCCTATCGCTTCGAAGAGAAGCTCGAATACGACGCGAAGGCGCGGCGCTTCACCAACAATCCAGAAGCGAATCAGTACCTTAAACCGGCATTCCGAAAGGGCTGGGAACTGAAGCTATAGTTCTCCCTTGGCTCTAAGTTTGGTTATGGTCAACTTCCTCCAATTCGGCCCTCGGATCTGTTGTTGTGGCCACCCGTGTACATGTTCATGTACACGCACCGCCCATGTGCCGACTCGTGGAGGAACCGCCTAGGGGCCAGATTTTCTTAAGGATCTGATTCCAACCCACCGTCGGACACCCGTTCCACGGTGGGTTTTTTGTTTATGGGGAGAGGACTGCGATCCCTGCGGAAGTTCGAAGGCATCGCAGATTTAGACCCATCACTTGTTCGGCTCTCAAAAAATCTCATGAATAAGGAGCAGAGGATAATGAAACGTTCAACTTCGGAAGGGCATCGAAGGATCAACCACGCTGCTGGGCGGCCACTTTCCGTTGCGCGAGGAGCAGCAACTTCTCGCACTCCCCATAAGTTCACACGAGCGCTGCTGACCGTTTTGATATGGTTAGCCTTATGCGCGATCGCCATCGGGCAGACCGGCAACGCAACCCTCACGGGCACCGTTCAGGATGACTCCGGGGCGGTGGTTCCCGGGGCCCACGTGACAGTGACCAACACGGCGACGGGCGTGAATAAGGAAGCTATAACCACCGGCGCCGGACTTTACGTTCTGCTCGACCTTATTCCTGGCACCTATACCGTCGAGGCGACGGCGTCGGGTCTACGGTCCAAATTAATCTCCGACGTCAAGTTGGACGTCGATCAACAGGCCAGCATCGATTTCCAGCTCGCCGTTGGATCGGAAAAGCAACAGGTGACGGTGACCGGGGCCTCCGTGCCCTTGTTGCAAACGGTCGACGCGAGCGTCGGCACCGTCGTCGAGAGCCAGCAGGTGCAGGATCTGCCGCTCAATGGGCGTTCATTCACGCAACTCTTGGAACTCTCCCCTGGCGCCGTGGCATCGATCAACTCCAACAACTTCGCCCATCCCTCCGACCCGTCCGAAGCCGGACACCAGCGTAATGGCATGCCCGCATTCGACATCAACGGTCAGAGTGGGGCGGCAACTTTCTTCCGATTGGATGGCATTGAGAACAACGAACGCGAGTTTGGCGGCGCCAACATTCCCATCTCTGTCGACGCCATACAGGAGTTCAACCTCCAAACCTCAAATTTTTCCGCCGAATACGGTCGAAGCGCGGCACAGGTGGACGTGGTCACAAAATCAGGGACCAACCGGTTCCACGGCTCAGTCTTTGAGTTTGTACGGAATGACGTCTTTGACGCGGCGCAGTGGGAATTCAGCGGCCCGCACCTGAAGAACGATCTGAAGAGGAACCAGTTCGGCGGAACCGTGGGCGGTCCCATCAAGAAGGACAAGCTCTTCTTCTTCGCCAGTTATGACGGCACCCGCGAGGTCTTCACGGAGCCGTTTCTTGAGACCGTTCCTACCGCGGCCATGCGTACGGGTGTCTTCCCCGCCGGCGACGTTATTTTTGACCCCGCCACCCAGCAGCCGTTCCCCTCCAACACGATTCCACAGGGCCTTTGGAATTCGATCTCATCCGAGGTGCTGCCCTACCTGCCCGCTCCCAATAGCGCCGGCACACCCGTCACGAGTAATGATGGTCTGCCTCTCGCTCCGCTCAACGACTATGTTTATGTCCCCCAGCGGGATCAGAGGATCAACCAATACAATGGTCGGGTTGACTACAATCTTTCCTCGAAGGACGCGTTTTTCGCACGCTACACCTACGGCTCGAATTTGCGAATTGGCGATGGACCCCTGGCCACGAACCTCCAGGGTTCTATTATTGGCTCGGAAATTGCCAACCTTGGAGGCCAGAATCTTGCCGGGGGCTGGTATCACACCTTCAGCCCGCGCACCATCAGCGAATTTCACGCGGGTTTCTCCACCGACCCCCAGGACTATGAGAAAGGTAACACCACCGACTACGCTTCCCAGTTTGGCCTGAGCCAATTCCTTGCACCCAACGCCTATAAGGGTTTCCCTCACTTTGTCATCGGCAGCGTTAATCTTGGTTCGGGTGATTATCGGCCTCTGAAGGTGGGCGAGGTGAATTATCAAGTCAACGATAGCCTGACGTTAATCCGGGGCGCCCACACCCTCCGCCTTGGTGGGGACCTTCGGCGGACGACGCTGCTGACCTTCAATAGTCAGCTCTCCACCGGGTTATTTTATTTCTACGGCGCCCAGACTTACGACCGAAATTTCCCTTACACGGGAAATACCTATTGCCCGGGTGGGACCGATCCGAACGGATGCGAAGCGGGCAACGGCTTTGCTGACTTCCTGCTCGGCGACCTCGCGATCGCGGAGAGAGGCACCCCCATCCCCCCGATCCACAAGTATTTTAGTAACTGGGCGGGGTTCGTCAATGACACCTGGCGGGTACACAAAGCCTTCACGATAAGTCTCGGACTTCGGTATGAGTATCAAACCCGATTCCATGCCAGTCCGCCCTTCTATACCCAGCCCATCATCCAAAACAACCAGTTTACGGGGATGATCGCCGTGGCCAATTCTTCCAATGGCGACATCCCCCCGGATCTCCTGCCCGGCGCGCTCGCACTTATTCCGGGCTCGGTCGAGACCTGCCGCGCCGCCGGACTTCCCGACAACTGCCTGATCTCGCAAAAGAATAATTGGCAACCGCGCGTGGGGTTTGCCTGGCAGGCCAACTCCAAGACGGTGCTTCGCGGCGGCGCCGGGATCTTCTACGGATCGCTGGCGGGAGATTCCGACACGGAAAGTTGCCAAAGTTATCCGTTGGTGCTCACCACCTCGACGCAATTTTTCTTTGCTCCGCCCAGCGGAACCGCTCCGCCGCCGCTGAGTTTGAGCAATCCCTTTCAAGGTGGCAACCCTGCCGCGCCCACGTATGCGAACTGCGCCCAGCAGAACCGCAAACTCCCCTCAACTTTTCAGTGGAATTTGACGGCGGAAAGAGAATTGACGCCTTCCACAACTCTCTCGGTTGGGTATGTCGCCAGTGCCAGCGAGCATCTTGACGAGGCGCAGTTGGGAACCCAGGCTCAGTACAACATCCCGGAACCGTGGGGAGTGGTGCTGGCGCCGGGCCAAAGTCAACAGGTGCCCGATCCGAACTTCTCCAACATTGGACAATTCCAAGACGTTGACAACGCGAGCTACCAATCGCTGCAAGTAAGTCTTCGGCGCCGTCTGGCGCAAGGCCTCTCTCTAAATGTCGCCTATACCTACGGAAAGAGTCTCACGACGCTGAGCTGGTTGAGCGATCCGCGGAATTATAAACTGGATCGGGGTCCCTCGGCCGACGACCTCTCACAGGCGGTGGTGATTTCGCCCATTTGGCAACTCCCCTTTGGACGTGGTCGACATTGGGCGCCGGGCAATAACGTCGCCGAGAAACTCGTGGGTGGCTGGGAGGCAAACACCATCATCACGATAAATAGTGGTTTCCCCTACAATCCGACTCTGAGCGGGACCAATTTGCTCCTTTTGAATGGGTACAACAGCGAGGATCGGCCGGACAGGATCTGCGGCGGCGCTTCAAGTCATCCCACCGCAGCCCAATGGTTCAATCCCGCTTGCTTTGTGCTGCCGATCGAGCCCACCACCCCGGGGGCACTACTCCGCGAGGGCACAGCAGGCTACGACATCCTGCGGGGCCCGGGCACGTTCGCCGAGGACTTGGGGCTCTTGAAAACAACGCAAGTATCCGAACGTGTTGCCGTTGAGTTCCGCGCCGAGCTCTTCAATGTCTTTAATCACCCGGTTTTGGGACTTCCCAATGCCGCCATCAATCCCTTTGCCGCATCGACTACCGTGGGAGAGATTACCAATCCAGCTTCTCTTCCGCGAATCATACAATTTGCTCTGAAGGTCCACTACTGAGGGAGCAAGGGTCCGAATCCAGTGAGCGAATACACGGATCAGAATGGTAAGTAATCTGCCAAGGCCGGCCACCGGATAACCTCCCGCGGTCTTGCTGTTGTATCGGAAAGTCTGAGTACTGTATCCTAAGCGCGCCGTCTGAATTGGGCTGTGGCAGTGGGCGACACAGCCGCACGGCGCGCTTTCGATTTAGCGTCTTACTTCCGCAGAACCATTGAATTCCAAGCCCCCGGAAATGAGATCATGCATTCCACAAAACGCCTCCTCCTCGTTACATTGTTGAGCGTGGTTTCAGTGCAAGCCCAGACTACCTCCCAATCAGTCACGCGAGTCCTTTCCGCGACCATTCAAACTGTTCCGGTCACCGCATACCAGGTCCAGCGCTATATGATGGAACGGATCCCCAAACTTCCAGTCCCCGCAAGCCCTAAGCAGTGGACGAGTGACGGGGCAAGCCTTCGCCAGCACATCGTCAACGATATCGCTTTCCATGGTTGGCCCCGCGAGTGGGTGGTTTCTCGACCGCGGTTCGAAGAAGTCGGGCCGGCTGAGCATGGTCAAGGCTTCCGGTGGCGGAAACTCCGCTTTGAAATCGTTCCCGGATACTGGTCAACAGCGGTTCTCTATGAGCCGGAAAGCCCCGTGAGGAAGGTTCCGGCCATCTTGTATCTTGAGGGACACGAGCCTGCGGGTGGCAAGTCCGTGGAATACGCACAGAAAGCGTGTATCAATTTCGCGAAGCGCGGAATCGTGACCCTCAACCCCGAGTGGATTGGAATGGGTGAGCTTGCACGGGACCAGAATGCGCACGATTACGGAGCCCACTTGGACCTGGTGGGCGCAAATGCGCTGGGGCTCTTTTATTTGGCGATGCGCCGGGGGCTCGACTATCTCGCCGAGCTTCCGCAGGTCGACGCGGGACGCCTGGGAGTAACGGGCCTCTCTGGCGGCGGCTGGCAGACCACGGTGCTGAGCGCTCTGGACCCACGCGTCGCTGTGATGGTGGAAGTGGCAGGGTTCGCATCCCTCGATTCGAACATCATCCACCCCGTTGATACGGACGAAATCGAGGAGACTCCTACCGATTTCCTGGCGGGTGAGGATTACCCAACCCTTGTCGCCTTGCGCGCTCCGCGCCCCACGCTGTTGATCCACAACGGCGAAGACGACTGCTGCTTTCGCGCCATGCTGGTGAAGCCTTACATTTTTGACGATCTCAAGCCCTTCTTTCGAATTTTTGGGCAGGAAAAGAATCTGGCTTTCTATGAAAACCGCGATCCGGGGACGCACAACTACCAACTCGACAGTCGCCTTCAAGCCTACAGATTTTTCACCGAACACTTTAATCTGCCCGTGGCCACGGAGGAGATTCCCAGCGGCGCAGACTTGAAGACTTCTGAGGAGCTCAGCGGAGGCTTGCCGGGCGATAACCTGACGACCGTGGGCCTGGCGAAGAAACTCGCCGAGCATATTACCCGGCCCGCTATCCCCACGGAGTCCGCAACGCGGGAGACCTGGGCAGCATCGCAGCGGTCGACGCTGAAGTCGGTCATTCGCTACAAAGCGGTGGCGGTAACCAACGCTTGGCGAGTATGGAACACCAAAGACAAAGGCCTCGAAACGCTTTCCTATCGGCTCGATTTCTCCAATGGGTTGGGCGCTCTGGGAGTGTGGCTGAAAGGAATCACGGCGCCCAGCAATGCTCCGGCAACGCTGGTTCTTAGCGACAAAGGCCGCAAAGCTGCGGGCGAGGCAGTATCCGACCGCGTCAATCGGGGCGAGCAGGTACTCGCTTTGGACGTCATCTTCAATGGGGAAACAGTGCCGCAGAGCCCCGACCCCACGGATTACGAATTGATCGTGGCCAGCATGGGGGATCGCCCGCTGGGCCTTGAGGTGGGTCAGTTGATAGGAGCCGCGAGGTGGCTAGCGCAAACCTCCGGACAAGCCCACGTCCGTCTGGAGGCGGCTGGATTGCGCAGCCAAGTGGTGGCCCTCGCGGCCGCCGCGCTCGAGCCCAACTTGTTTTCAGAGGTCACCGTTACCGGTGGCATACACAGTCTCGCGTTTCTTCTGGAGGCCGAGGTTCCATTGCGTTCGGCGCCTGAGTTATTTTGCCTGGATTTGTACCAGGACTTTGACATCGACCAATTCCGGGCCATGGCCGCTCCAACGAAAGTCAACGAGCATGATTTCATGAAGCCCTAAGCTCTCTAAACCCCATCTCTCCTTAAATGGTCCTACTCAACCCATCCGGTCAGCCGACGCTTCAAATTTGGTGCTTTTGATGAAAATGCGGAATGGCAGAAATCCCATTTATTTTCAATTGAATAGAGATGGAGGCGCGGGTGAGAATCGAACTCACGCATAAAGGTTTTGCAGACCTCTCCCT
>CAZCVY010000019.1:0-51241 GCA_964501985.1 uncultured Acidobacteriota bacterium
CTGAATTCCACGGTCGCTACCAATTAAGAGCATTATTTAGTGTAGTCAACTTAGCTGTGTATGTGAAAGATGATCTGCCTGAAATTTGAAGGCTTCATTCTTCAGAAAGTCATTGAGGTCTTCGTCGCCGCAATCAAAATTGGATACGTCATATTGTGCGGGATCAAAAGGTATGATTTCTAGGTCATCTAGAGACACCGGCATAGGTGGAAGATAATCTTGGCTTCTTCCTTTCAGCGGACTTGCTAGCTTCGGCTACAGACTCAAGCCAACGCAGACGATCAGCGGATACAGGCTCATTCATACGCATGTCATCTAGAAACACTTCTGCATCCTTACCGGTCACTATAGGTGTTGCTTCGATTGGGCGTGCCATAATACTTTCCCCTGCCACCGTTTGGAATTAACGCGATTACTTATGACAGCAATAGCGCATTCCTGCGAGCGGGCTTGGTATAATACGAAGCGTAGGTTTGTCAAGAGAAATTTTCAACTTGACAGCCGTCCTATGGCCTACAGTCCGACTTTATCAAACATTTCCTCGATTGTCCACACGTGGTCAGTAATTCCAGCTTCCATCGCGGGCGTCACTCTCAGTGTTTGATGCACCCGGCAAAAATTGTAGTGCATCGTGTAGAGCGCAACCGAATAGGCGTGGTTTTCGATATTCGAGAAGGCGTTGGTCAGGCGGGTAAAGCGGCGCATGGTCATCCGCATATTCAAATTCTGTCTCTCGATAAAACTGGTCGAGATGTGCTCAGGGTCGGGATTGCCCGTGATCTTCTTCACTTTGCCCAACACGGCTGGATGATGTATGATGTCATTTTGCCCATGATTGTATGGCAAAATGTAGATAGAGGGAGGGTTATGAATACCGCCAACGTCCAGATCGGTGATTGGCTCGGAGTGCCGCCTCCGGCAACGGAGAGCGAAATTCTGCGCATCGTCGAAGGGCGACTCGCCCCCAGCATCATCAATCGGTTGGTCGACCTGGGACTTGAGAGGCCCGAGATCGATGCCACCATCATCCCTCGACGAACCCTTCAACATCGCAGGTCGCGTCGTGAAAAGCTGACGATTGAGGAAACTGACCGTGTGCTCCGCGTCATTCGTGCGCTTTCGTTGGCAGAGTCCGTTTATGCAACTCGAGAGAGAGCCTTAAGCTGGCTGCGCCGACACCATGCTCGGCTCGGTGGCCGCACGCCGCTTTCGCTTTTGGGGACGGATACGGGCAGCCGGATTGTGGAAGAGTTGTTGCTTCAAATTGACGAAGGCATGTTCATCTGATGACCCTGTGGAGGATCAGCCGCCATCGCGACCTCAAGGGAGTAGGCGGCCTGAAGGTTCCGGGCCGCTGGCACCATGCGGGCCAGCCAGTTGTCTACCTCGCTCAGAGTCCCGCCTCGGCGTTACTGGAGGTGTGTGTTCACACTAGCGCAAATGACATACCGCCGGAATTCGTGCTCCTGAAAATAGACGGGCCGGACCAACATTTTTCCGTCATTACGCTTGGTGACCTGCCTAAGAATTGGAGACTCCGCTACGAAGTAACTCGAGATCTTGGCACGGCGTGGCTGCGAAAGAAGGAAACCGTCTTGCTACAAATCCCCAGCGCGATCGTGCCGGAGACCGCGAATTATCTATTCAATCCACTCCATCCCGGCGCAGAAAAGTTTCGCATTGCCGCAAGATTCTCCTATCCGTTCGACGCGCGTCTCAAAAAGTAGCCTGCTCCCTACGCTCCACTTCGAGTCGAAAACGACGATGAGCGACCGTAGCGCAGACCTCCGCCGTTGAGGTCTGCGGCTCTTCTTGCGAAGAACCTCCAATCCTGCCGATGCAAGCCTACTTGGATTTGGGAGCTATTTGGTCTTGTGTTATGGCACCCTGCTTGCTGTAGAATGAGATGTGAGGTGATGAAGTGCGGCGCGTTGTTTATCTTTTGCTCACCGTCTTTTTGGTGCAGCTCTCCGGCCTGAGGGCTTTCTGTGTGCCGAGGCACGGTCAGGCGCACGCGTGCTGCCCCGCGAGCACGAAGACAACGCTTCCCAATTCTTCCTCGCTTCCGGATTGCTGCATCGCCTCCGTTTTGAATTTTCAGGGGTCCATCACCGAGATCCGCAATCCCGACCGACCGTCGGAATTAACAGCTCGAAATGGGATGGTTGCAGCTCCCATGGCCGTGCCCATGGTTGCACCCACCTCTCCGGCGCCGCAGCCCGCGCTGCTTGCAAGCTCTCCTCCCCGAAGTCCACTTTCCCAATCCTGCTTGCTTCTGATCTAAAACTCTCCTTCAACGCTAAGCCCAAAGTGCCGGTCCCTGCCCGCAAAGGCATTCGGGCAATTCTCTACATTTGCGTTCAATGACAGCGCCCAGCGGCTAGTGACTGCTGGCGAGAATAGCTCTTGGCCACGATGGTGTTGCCACGGAGAGTTGAAAATGAAACGGAATCTATCTTTTCTCATAATGACCCTCATCTGCATTGGTGCACCCGTGTGGGTTTTCTCGCAGTCAACGCCTGCACGTGACGCCGAGGCGGGCCCTCCACTGAGCCTGGCCACGCTGGTGAAGGAAGCAACGGAACGCAACCCGGAAGTTCTAGCCGCGCGCCGAGCTGTGGATGCCAAAAGGGCGCGGGTTCCGCAGGCCGGCGCCTGGCCGGACCCCACGGTTTCCCTCAGCTATGGAGGCAACGCGCTGCCGCCGTTCACGGTCATGCGCGCCGACCCCTCCAGCGCCCGGCAGTTCATGGCGGAACAGACGGTCCCCTACCCGGGCAAGACGCGGCTGCGCACAGAAATCGCCACTCGCGATGCCGACGCCGAGACGCTCGCGTACGAGGCCGCGGCGAGACGCGTTGCGGCGGAAGTGAGGCGAGCTTACTTCGACCTCGCGTACATCGATCGCGGCCTTGCGATTTTGCACAAGGACCGGGAGGTACTCGAGGGATTCGAGAAGGCTGCCGAGATCCGCTACTCGGTGGGCAAAGCCGCGCAGCAGGACGTTTTGCGCGCGCAATTGGAAGTTACTCGCCTGTCGCAGCGGGAGACGATGCTCAACCAGCAGCGGCGCACGCTCGAGGCGCAACTGAACAGCCTGCGCAATGTTCCCATGGACTCACCCCTCGGGACGCCCGCCATTGTCCAGCCGAGCCCCTTCGCCTACACCCAGGATCAACTCGAGGGCGCGGCGCAGGCGAACTACCCCGTCCTCAAGCAGCGCCAAACCATGGTGGAACAAGGCCGTCTTTCCATGGAGCTTGCCCGCAAGGACGTGCGCCCTGATTTCAGCGTCGGTTACGTGTACATGCAGCGCGATGCCTTGCCGGACATGTATGGAATCACGCTCTCGACGTCGCTGCCCATCTTTCGCCATCGCAAGCAGGACATGGTTATCGCCGAGGCAGCCGCCAACCTGGAATCCGCGCGGCAGATGCAAGCGAACGAACTCACCGTGCTGCGCTACCAGGTGCAACAGGATTTCCTGGAAGTTCAGGCCACGGAGCAGCTCCTAAAACTGTATTCGCAGGGGATTGCGCCGCAATCGTCGCTGACGCTGGAATCCTCCGTCAACAGCTATGAAACCGGTGGAGTGGACTTTCTAAACGTGCTCAGCAATTTTCAGGCGGTCATCGACTCGGAGCTCGATTACCACATGCAGGTTGCAAATCATGAAAAGGCTCTGGCACGACTTGAGGAAGTGACGGGGCTGAATTTGATTCAGGAGGGAGAGGGGTCGAAATGAATCGTTTGTTATGTGAACTCGCTCGGGCACAAGAACACACGGCCCTCTCCCGTGGGGAGAGGGTACCCGAAGGAGGAGGGGGGGCGAGGGGTCTCTTGGGCACCGCGGCCGTCCACACAGAATGTTTCTGCCGCCCCTCCGGGGCTCGCCACTCTTATGCGCATCTTTCCCCACGGCTTACGCCGTGGGCTGCAATGTGTCATGCGTGTCCAAAACAAGATCTGGCCATCAGTCGACGACCTGCGGCTTCGCCGCTTGCTATGCGGAAAGGCTGCGCCTTTCCGTCGCCGCAGGTTCTCTCCGTCCTCGTTCGTGCCGCGTGGAAGGCTATGCATTCCGCGCGGCACGAACGAGGGGTTAAGGGGTCAAATCAGCCGAAAAGGCGGAGCCTTTTCGCACAGCAAGGGGCGAAGCCCGACGCAAAAGCAGGCGCAGCCAGCCCGCGTAGCAAGCGGCAGAGCCGCAGGTCCTCGGTCGATGCGAAGCTTTTGTTTTGGACACGAGTGACGATCAGTCGCCCCCTGCGGGGGCTTGAGGAGATGTTTCCCATGAAACCAATCATTGTTTGTCGCCAGTTTATGGTGGCGGCAGTTGTTCTTGCCGCCCTTTCGATTGCGCCGCCGTTGCGGGGGGAGGCCCGCGAACACAACTCGATCCGGCATCGATTCACCTCAGCGCTGTTCACCCTAGTGGCGAGGGTGGAGGCGGGAGGCCAAGCAAATCCCGGCGAGGGAAAGATTCTCTTTTACCAGGACGCGATGAATCCTTCGTATCACTCGGACAAGCCCGGCCTGGCGCCAGACGGGATGAAACTCGTGCCGGTTTATGCCACGGACGTGCCGGCGGCTTCGCTTCCTCGGGGGAGTGTGCAAATCAACCCAGCCCGCCAGCAGCTCATGGGAGTCACGAGCGCATCGGCAGCATACCGGACGATTGACCGGGTCATTCGCGCCACGGGCGAAGTCGAAATCGACGAAACCCGCATCTCGAGTGTCAGCACGAAATTTAGTGGCTGGGTGCAGAAGGTCTTCGTGGATTCCAGCTTTCAGCACGTCACCAAGGGGGAACCTCTTTTTACGGTCTATAGTCCCGACCTTCTGGCCGCTGAACAAGAGTATTTGCTCGCCCTCAAGGCAGGCAAAACGCTGGGGCAGAGCTCCCTTGTGGAAGTGAGCGCGGGTGGAGCGAGTCTGCTGGAAGCCGCGCGCCTAAAGCTCTCTTTGTTGGACGTGACACCCGACCAGATCCGTGATCTCGAGGTGACAGGTAAGCCGAATCGGGAGTTCACGATCTACTCGCCTGGCGAAGGCCATGTGCTCGAGCGCAAAGTTTTTCCCAATCAATATGTCACGCCCGAGGCTGAACTCTACAAGATCGTGGACCACAGCACAATCTGGATTTATGCGGAAATTCGCGAACCGGACGTCCCCTACGTGAGCGAGGGCCAGGAAGCAGTGGTAACGGCGGAGGCGTTTCCCGGCCAGAAACTCAAAGGGCGCGTGAGCTTCGTCGAGCCGCACATGATGGAAGAAACCCGCACGGAACGCGTACGCATGGAGTTTCCCAATCCCGATTTGAAGCTCGAGCCTGGGATGTTCGTTAACGTGGAGCTGCATCGCGGCCTGGGCCGGCAATTGACCGTGCCCGTCGACGCGGTTTTGGATTCGGGCGTTCATCAACGGGTGTTCATCGATCGCGGCAAAGGCGTCTTTGAGCCCCGTACCGTAACCGTGGGCGCGCGGTCGGGGGATTTCGCCGTAATCCTCAGCGGCCTTCGAGCCGGTGAGCACGTGGTGACCCGCGCCAACTTCCTGATCGACTCGGAAAGCAATATGCGCGAGTCGATGGAGGGCATGCAGGCCGGAGAGGACCACCACCATTGACCGGGTTGGAGGATTTTTCAACTCCTTCAACTGTTTCAACTAATTCAACTAGTTGAAAAAGTCGAAAAGTTGAAGAGTTAAAAGAGGCCCCGATAGGAGCACCACCCGTGATTCATAAAATCATCGATTTTTCGGCGAGAAACAAATTCCTGGTTTTCCTCCTGGTGGGAGTTGCGGTTGCCACCGGGTGGTGGTCACTGCAAAACGTGCCGCTGGACGCGATTCCCGACCTTTCCGACACGCAGGTCATCATCTACTCACGCTGGGACCGCAGCCCTGACATCATGGAAGACCAGGTCACCTATCCCATCATCACAGCGCTGCTGGGCGCGCCTCACGTCAAGGACATCCGCGGTTTTTCCGACTTTGGCTACTCCTACGTTTACATTATTTTCGACGAAGGCACGGACATCTATTGGGCACGCTCGCGCACGCTGGAGTATCTCTCCAAAATCACCCCTCGCCTTCCCTCCGGCGTACAGACGGAACTGGGGCCTGACGCCACCTCGATCGGCTGGGTGTTTCAGTACGCGCTGGTGGATACCACCGGAAAGCAGAGCCTGGACGAACTGCGTTCCTACCAGGACTGGTACCTGCGCTATTACCTCGAGAGCGTTCCGGGAGTGGCGGAAGTTGCGCCCATCGGCGGCTTGGTGCGGCAGTACCAGATCCAGGTGGACCCCTACAAGCTGGCGGAATACAAAATTCCCCTGATGAAAGTACTGGAGGCGGTGCGCGCCAGCAATAACGACGTCGGTGGACGCCTGGTGGAATTCGCCAGCCGCGAATATATGGTCCGCGGGCGCGGTTATGCGCGCTCGCTCGACGACTTGCGAAGCATCGTGGTGGGAGGCGATGCGCGGCGGGGAGTGCCCATCACAGTCAATGACATTGGCCAGGTCACGCTCGGCCCCGACATTCGCCGCGGAGTTGCGGACCTGGATGGCAAGGGAGACGTGGTGGGCGGCGTGGTGATCATGCGTTCCGGCGAGAATGCTCTGCGCGTGATCGACCGCGTAAAGGCCAAGCTGAATCAAATCCAACCCTCGCTGCCTCCGGGCGTGAGGGTTGTCTCCACCTACGACCGGTCGGAACTGATTTTGAAATCGATCCACACACTGAAGCACACCCTGCTTGAGGAAGTCGGCATTGTCAGCCTCGTGATTTTGGTTTTCCTGTGGCACATCCCCAGCGCTCTCATTCCCATTCTGACGATTCCCATTACGGTGCTGATCGCGTTCATTCCCATGAAAGCGATTGGAGTGACTTCCAACATCATGTCGCTGGGGGGAATTGCCATCGCCATCGGCGCCATGGTGGACGCAGCCATCGTGGTGGTGGAGCAAACGCACAAGAAGCTGGAGATCTGGGAAGCAGAGGGTCGCAAACGTGATTATCACGCTGTGGTCATCGAAGCTATCCAGGAAGTCGCCCCTGCCAGCTTCTTCTCGCTGCTGGTCATCGCGGTTTCGTTTACGCCCATCTTCGCGCTGGAAGCGCAGGAAGGAAGGCTGTTCAAGCCCCTTGCCTTCACCAAGAATTTTTCCATGGCGATCGCGGCCGTGCTCGCGATCACGCTTGACCCTGCCCTGCGGCTGCTTTTCACTCACGCCACTTCCTTTAACTTCCGCCCGCGTTTTTTGGCCCGCATCGCCAATGCTGTCCTGGTGGGGAAAATTCTCCCGGAGGAAAGACACCCGATCAGCCGCGTGCTGATCAAGTTATATCGCCCCGTAGTGGAAATGACCGTGCGCCTGCGGTGGATCGTGATCGGCGCGGCTATTGCTGCCGTCGTGCTGACGGTTCCAGTTTTCCAGCGCCTGGGTTCGGAATTCATGCCGCCGCTCAACGAAGGCACATTGCTCTACATGCCTACCACGCTGCCGGGCATCTCGCTGGCAGAGGCGCAGCGGCTCCTGGAAATCCAGGATCGTATCCTCAAAACTTTTCCGGAGGTTGAGCGCGTGTTTGGCAAGGCTGGCCGGGCGGAGACCTCCACGGACCCCGCCCCGCTTTCGATGGTGGAGACCACGGTCCTCCTGAAGCCGCAGGACCAATGGCGCAAGAAGCCGCAGTGGTATTCGAGTCGCGCCCCGGAGTGGATGCAGAAAATCTTGCGCCACGCCTGGCCCGACCGGATATCCCAGGACGACCTGGTGGACGAAATGGACCGCGCCCTGCGCATTCCCGGGACGTCGAACGCCTGGACCATGCCCATCCGCAACCGTGTGGATATGCTCACCACCGGGGTGCGCACGCCCGTCGGAGTCAAGGTGCTGGGCGCCGATCTCAATAAAATTCAGCAGATTGGCGAAGAGATTGAACATGTCCTCGCGAAAGTTCCTGGCACCCGCAGCGTTTACGCCGAGCGCGTGAGCGGCGGCTATTTCCTGGATTTCACCCTCCGCCGCGGTGAGCTGGCGCGCTATGGGTTGACCGTGGACGACGTGGAGGCTTACATCATGTCGGGGGTGGGCGGAGAGAACGTCAGTACTACTGTCGAGGGGCGGGAGCGCTACTCCGTGAACGTCCGCTACCTGCGCGATTACCGCAGCGATGTGGGCGCGCTCGCCCGCTTGCTGGTGGCCACACCCTCGGGACTGCAAATCCCCATCAGCCAGCTTGCGGACATTCATCTGGTGGAAGGGCCCAGCATGATCCGCGACGAGAATGGTTTGCTGAGCGGATACGTCTACGTGGACGTGGCGGGGCGCGACCTGGGAAGCTATGTGGAGGAAGCGCAACACGTGGTGCGCGGACAGGTGGAATCGCATTTGCCCGCCGGCTATAGCTTGAGCTGGAGCGGCCAGTACGAATTCCTCCAGCGCATGCGCGAACGGCTGAAGTTGGTGGTCCCGATCACCATTTTTCTGGTCTTCATCCTTCTCTACCTCAATACGAAGTCCGCAGTGAAGACGCTGATCATCTTCGCGGCAGTGCCGTTTTCCGCTGTGGGAGCCGTCTGGCTGCTTCATTGGCTGGGTTACAACATGAGCATCGCCGTCTGGGTGGGCTTGATCGCCTTGCTGGGCGTGGACGCGGAAACCGGGGTTTTCATGCTGCTCTACCTCGATCTCGCTTACGAAAGCTGGAAGCAAGCGGGCCGCCTGAAGAGCTACAAAGATCTGCAGGACGCCATTGTGCATGGCGCGGCGATGCGCGTTCGCCCCAAAGTGATGACCGTCGGGTGTATGTTCATGGGCCTCTTCCCCATCATGTGGTCCACGGGCACGGGCGCGGACGTGATGAAGCGGATCGCCGCCCCCATGGTCGGCGGTATTTTCACCTCGTTCATTCTGGAACTGCTGGTCTACCCGGCGATCTATGCGATTTGGAAATGGAATTTTGAACTGAAAAATAGGTGCTAGGTGTCAGGTGCTAGGTGCCAGGTGTAAACTCCTAAGGGCATTCATTGTCTCGCGAGGGGGAGAATTAAAATGTTCAAGGGGTATAGGGATCTTAAAGTGTGGCAGAAGTCAATGGACCTTGTCGTCGAAAGTTATCGTCTCGCTAAATTCTTGCCGAAGAGCGAGACGTTTGGGTTGACATCGCAGATTCAGCGGGCTGCTGTCTCAATCCCCGCCAACATCGCGGAAGGCCATGGAAGGGAACACTTGGGCGACTATTTGCGGCATCTGTCGATAGCCAATGGTTCGTTAATGGAGCTCGAGACCCATATACTTCTCATGCAGCGCTTATATAGAATTGGAAGCGAGGCGCAAATTGCGCTGGCAATGACGGATGAGTTGGGGAGAATGCTATCGGGGCTAACCAAGAGCCTGAAAGAAAGATTAATCGCAGCCTAGCACCTAACACCTGGCACCTAACACCTTTGGAGAATCCATGAAGGCCCGCGAAATCCTCATAACGCTCGTCGCGCTGTTGGCGATCGGGGTCACATCCTTTTTTGCTTATCGGTATGAACGAAAAAGCGAGACGGTGGGCATGTGCCCGTTTTGCGACCGCATGATCCACCCGGTTACTGTCTATCGATTGAAGGTTGGCGGCCAGGTGCTGGCGGCGTGCTGTCCGCGGTGCGGCATGCACGCCCAGGTGGGCCAGACGCAGGGAATTCCGGGTCAGGCTTGGGCGACTGACGTCACTACCGGCGAGAGTGTCGCGGCAGAATCCGCCATTTATGTTGAGGGCGGCGACATCCAGTACTGCACACACGGAAACCAGCCGACGGCGCGCGAACCCCACGGCGTTTCCGTGCGCGAGTATGATCGCTGCCTGCCGACTCTGGTGGCATTCAAGTCGCCGCAAGAAGCCGAAGCCTATCGGCAGCAGCATGGAGGGCGCATTTTGAGCTACTCGCAGGCGCTCGCCGCTGTGCGGGAGCAATGATTGCCGTCACCCCACCGATACGGAACGCCCTTTAATGGCTACAGGCAGTCCGTCACCAATCGATTCGTTCGAGGTCCTTCACCACGTCAAAGTGGCGGTCCCGGCTTATGAGCGGCACCGAATACTGGCGACAAAGTGCGGCAATCCAGAGGTCGTTGGTGGGAATCGGCTTGCCTGATCTTCGCAACTCCAAGCCAATAGCGGCGTAGTGGTATGTAGTTTCGTTGTCGATGTCGAGGACGGTCACTGTCGCGACCCACTCGCGCAACCAGTTCTCGTACTCCGCCCGGCGCCGCGACTGGGCGATGCCCATCCGATACTCCCCCAGGACAATCACCGGAACCGCCAGGCGCTCGGCCTTGGCAACCACTTCCAGCGCGGCGGGATGGCGGTCGGCAGCGGCCAACAAGGCGTTCGTATCCAGTATCAACGCCACATCTCCGCATCGATTTTCTCGGAGTCCGCCTCGATCAGGCGGTTGACGCGCACCGTCTCCGCATGCAGATGCTTCAGTTTGCCCATGTGCTTAACCCAGGGCCTCTCGGCAGGGGTCGAACCAGCCGCCAGCTTCTCCTTGACCGCTTGCGTCACAAATTCACGCAGCGGGAGTCCGCGCTCGGCCGCCGCGGACTTCGCGCGGCGAAAAATGCGATCGGGGATTTCCAGTGTCGTTTTCATAGAAAGAGTCTCCCATATTTATGGGACCATTGTCAACGTGGAACAAGTTAAAACCCTTGAACGTCGTGCCTGCCTGCACAGTTTTAGTGCAGCCCGGTAATGCTGTCATGCGCGTTTGACATCAGCGTCCGGCAATTCCGGCACTGGCTGGCCCAATGAGCTCATTTTCTTTCCCCCTGAGAAGTCCTTTATGCATCAAAACCGCTCGCGCGTCACATGAGGACACTGCCCCCCAGCTCACCACCCATTGTTTCCAGCCCTGTCTTCGCCTAACCTACTCCGTGCGGAGGGAATAAATGAAAAACATAACTCTTCTGAGTTTATCGATTTTCGCCTTGGCGGGGATGTCCATGATTGCAGCGGGGCAAGCGCCGCCAGCCGTCGTAAGCGTTTCCACTGAAATCAAAGGCGTCGTTTTGGTCCGTTTGAAATACTATACCGACCTCTTGGACGGACTTCAGCAGGCGGTGAAGGACGAGAAGATCAAGAACGCGGTGATCCTGAGCGGCGTCGGGTCCGTCACCAGCTATCATGTCCACGCCGTGAGCAACACCACGCTTCCGGCGACACTGGCTTATAGCGAACATTCCGGGCCGATGGATCTGATCGCCGTGAACGGCTATGTACTCGGTGGCCGAATCCACGCGCACATCACCATGACCGACGACAAGAAAGCTTTCGGGGGGCACCTCCATGAAGGGACGAGGGTCTTTACCTTCGCCATCATTACACTGGGGAGGCTCGACGACAATATCGACCTCAGCCGCTTCGATGATTCGAATTGGAGATGACCGCTGCCGCGCTGATTTCACTCGACCCTGCGGCGCTGAGCGCGGGAAGCTGTCGCAGAACAGGAGAGGGAACAATGAAAAATCAAGCTTCCGGCCGTGTTTCACGAGGTGCTGTGATTTGGCTTTGGAACTTTGCCGTCGTTTTGAGCATGGCTTCGCTCACCCAGCAGGTGTGGGGGCAAGCCTTGCCCACCGCGAGGCCGGAACAAGTCGGCTTCTCGTCCGAGCGGCTTCAGCGCCTCGACGCGGCAATGCAGCAAAAGGTGGATGACAAGCAATTCGCCGGGATTGTGACCGTCCTCGCGCGCCACGGCAAGGTGGTGGAATTCAAAACCTACGGCAAAAAGGATCTCGCGACCGGCGCGCCAATGGACAAGGACGCGATATTTCGCATCTATTCCATGACCAAGCCGGTCACGGGCGTCGCCATGATGATGCTTTATGAGGAAGGCAAATGGCAGCCGGACGACCCCATTTCAAAGTACATTCCCGAGTTCGCCAACCTCAAAGTTTTCAAAGGCGTCGACAATAGCGGCGAGCCCATTCTGGAAGATCCCGTCCACCCACCCACAATGCTTCAGTTGATGACGCACACGGCGGGTTTCACCTACGGCAGTGGCAGCGATGTGGTGGATAAGATGTACCGCGATCAGCAAGTCCAGCATTCGGCCACCTTGCAGGAGATGATCGATAAGCTGGCCAAGCTGCCGTTGCTTTATCAACCCGGGACGCGCTGGGTCTATAGCATTTCGGTGGACATTCAGGGGTACCTGGTGGAAAAGCTCTCCGGCAAGTCTCTGGCGGATTTCATGCGCGAACGGATATTTGAGCCGCTGGGCATGAAGGACACAGGCTTCTACTTACTGAAAGAGAAGATGGACCGGCTGGCCACACTCTATCGGGTGAGTGACAAAGGCGAGTGGACACCCGCCTCACCCGAGAACGATCTGGCCCCCGACCTGACCAAGCCGCCGACGATGCCGAGCGGAGGGGGCGGTTTGCTCTCGACGGCGCAGGACTATCTGCGGTTCGCACAGATGCTCTTGAATGGCGGCCAACTGGATGGCGTCCGCCTGCTGGCGCCGCCGACGGTCAGACTGATGACTTCGAATCACCTGCCCGACAAGCTGATGACCGGCGAATTCGGAGTTGGACTCCAGCACATCCGCCCCGGTATGGGTTTTGGCTTCGATGTCGCGGTGTTTAGCGACCCCGCGCAAGCCGTGGACATCACGGGCAAAGGGACTTTCCTTTGGGACGGCGCTGCCAGCACCTGGTTCTGGATCGATCCGGCCGACGACATGACTTTCGTCGGCATGGTTCAGCGCATGGGCGGCCATGGACCGAACATGCAAACGTTCAGCCGAGCCATGGTGTTTCAAGCCCTTGTGGAGCCGTAACCTCTCAGCGCTTGCTGATCCGCGCGCTCCTGAGGGGGGATGAATCAGAAAGCCTTCAACTCAGCCGCCATCCAGGCAGCGCCGGTAATCAGGAAATTGAGGCAGAACTCGGACCAGTTCAGATGCGCGTGTGGGTGCGCGATCAGGCGTGGAATCCAAACCAGCACACCAAAGAGCGCCAGCATGGCGGTCAGCAGGCGTAGTGCCAGCCGTGCCTGGCGATTGATGAGAATGGCAATCGCCGCAAGTGCAAACGCGATCGTGGTGAGTATGGCCCAAAACATCTGATTGGGCGGAATCCACTTGGGAACCAACTGAGCTGTGAACGAAAGGTAGATGATCTGACTCAGCGTAAATGAAACAGCGCAGATTCCAAGTCCAAGGCGCGCCGCTCGCCCGATAGCTACGGCTCGTGTTTCATTCGCTTCAGTTGCAGCGTAGAGGGCAATCGCGCCGCAGAGAGCGCAAAACTGCTCGAAGAAGCTCGGGTAGTGGTCATAGTTGGCGGGTGCGGCAATGATCGGCCGGATGCAGGCCAGCGAGAAAAGCAAATAAACGACGCCGAGAACGATCGACGCCAAGCGGGCGCTCCGTGGGAATTGCATCCCGATCCCACCGGCGATTTGAGAGGTCATGAGACACCCGCCGATGAGGGCGCCGAGGGGCAGGCTCCAGATCTGGCTCAAGGTTTGCCAGGTGTCAGAGTCGTGCCACATCAGTGCGATGACGCCGAACAGCACCGCCGACGCGCCAAAGACGACCCGTCCGTACAACGTTGTCTTCATGCTGAAAAAGTAACGCTCTCGCTTCGAGCCGTTGGGCGAGAGACGTCTACTCCCAGTGCGCGCTCTGGATGGACGCAGGGGGCTCAGACTCTACGCCCTTCACGGACTTCCAGATAACCCGGTTGAGTTCTTCTTCCGGGGCCCGGTCAGGCCGGGTGAAGTCCCACTGGGCGGACTCCTTCGCGCCCGGTGCTTCGGGCGAATTCACCTCTTGCAAGGAAATCTGAGGTTGCAGTCCCTTGTAGCCTTCCAGTATAGGTTGTTTCTGGAAGTCCGCAAGCAGGCTCGGGGCGCGATCGTCAAAATACGTGAGGCTCGGCAGTCCCAGTATCTGTTCGATGGTCTTGAGCACGGACGCAGTGGAAAAATGCGCGTGCTCGAGGGAGCCGCGCTTGACGTAAGGCGAGATGACCAGCAACGGAGAGCGATGGGCATCGACGTGGTCGGGCCCATCCTGCGCGTCGTCCTCGAGGACGAAGATGGCGATCTCCGGCCAGTAGCGGCTGTGGGAAACGACGTCCACCAGGCGCCCGAGAGCCGCGTCGTTGTCCGCAACCATGGCTCGCGGGGTGGGGCGTCCGGGACGCGTCCCCAGGGTGTGGTCATTGGGTAGGTGCATAATGGTGAGCCGCGGCAAATTGCCATTCTTCTCGAACTCGTGAAATTCGCGCTCCCATTCCTCAATGCGCTTCTGGTCGGTGACCGCCCCGATTCCATCCACGTACTGTGGATCGTAATGATCCTTGAGCCCCCGAACGTAGCAGCGGGTCAGGCCAGGGTGGTCGTCTTCATCCACACACCACTCGCCGTAATCGCGATAGCTGATTCCGGCCTTTCGCGCCCGATCCCAAATGAACCCCGAGGCCGGGACCGCGAAGGGTTGGTCGTGCTGGTCATCGCCATCGTAATCGGGGCCTACAAAATCGTACTTCAGGCGCCCGGCGTAGATCGACGGCCAAAGCTTGTTGACGTAGTCGGTGCCCGCTGCGGCGGTAGACCACACGTGGCCGTCCACGCTCACATCGCCATCGACATAGAAATTGTCAAAGAGAATAAACTGACGGGCCAGGGCATGATGGTTGGGGGTCACGGGTTCGCCAAACAGGACCAGGTCAGGAGCGCCGTCTCCTTCCTTCATGTCGCCCAAGATCTGATCGTAAGTGCGGTTCTCTTTGATGATGTAGATGAGGTGCCGGATGGGAGCGTGCCAATTGCTCTTGGCGGAAAAATATCCAATGAGATCGCGCGAGCTCTGGGGGAGTTCCGTTTCTCCATAAACTTGCTGCGCCAGAGTTCTCGCTCGCGCGCTCTGCGTCGCAATCTCATCGTCCCGTAGCGCTTCGAGCCCACCCCCGAGCAAGTAGCCGATGTAGTCGGTCCGCGAGCCGGAGTCGGTCATGTGCCTCTGCCCGAGCGTGCCAGGCAGCGCGGGACGGCGGCGCGGCTCGAGCGGAGTGGCGGACCCCTCGGCGCTACCCGGCGCAGCTTTGAGCGGAGAGCTGGGGCCCGTCACCAGGTTGCGGCCGTCGGCAATGAAAAGCTCGCGTCGATTGGGCGAGTAGACGAGTGATGTCGGGTAGGCGCCCACGGGGATGATCCCCTCCAGCTTGGCCTCTTCATCCTTGGCGTCCAAGCGAACCACGGCAAGAGCATTGACGGCGGCAAGAGCGACAAAGAGCTTGCCGGACGCGGGATCGAGAGCCAGGGCGTTTGGCTGCCCGCCAATGACATCGGAATTGGGGACTTGGATTTTCACCCGGCGAACTTCCCTCAGTTCTTGCAGGTCAATGATGGAAACAAGATCGTCGTCCGAGCATGCCACGAGTAAATGCTGCCGGCTCGGGGTCACCAACATATCGGAGGGATGGCTTCCCACGGGAATGGTCCGTACGACCTCAAGATTTTCGCCGTCCAGAATGGAGACGGAAGCCTGGCCCCAGTTGGCCACGGCGATCTTGCCGCCTGGAAGAGCCTTCACCGCGTAGGGGAATTCGCCCACTTTGGCGCGCTGCAGGATCTTGCCGGTCAGATAATTAAATCGGACAACTTCGTAGGATCGATTACACGCTACTACGGCGGTGGAGTCATCCTGAACCGCAAGGCCCGCGGTCAATTCGCAATGTTCGAGAGCAATTTCGCGGGGCTCACCAAATTCCCCCGCGTGCAGCGGGACAACCATAACCGACGTTGCCCCGGTCGAGGCGAGGATGGATTTTTGGCTGGAAGCGTAGGCGAGACCGTACCACAAACTCGGAAAATCGATGCGGTCGGCAATCTTGTTATGCACCTCATCATAGGCCTGAAGGTACTGTGCGCCGTAACCCGAGTTGGTGCTGATCAGGAAACCGTCCGGGGTTTCGAGGAGATTTAGTGGAGTATCCGCCGGCGCCACCCGTTCGGCCACGGAGGCTGCCGTAGCCGGCCGGGTGGCGGCGAGATGCCCGGTCTGAGGAAATGCTACAAGTAAAGCTCCCAAGAGGAGGCGCAACTGAAAGTCACGGGTCATCAATCCTCATGGGTCGGCGGATCAGAAATACAGCTTGGCCCCGAGCTGGATTACACGGCCGGGGTTGGCAGCCCGCGCATATCCGAAGTCCGGCACGTCGAGGTAGTCGGCGTAGTTCCCATCGGTGTGGAGAAGAAACTGCGCATGATTGAAGGTGTTGAAGAACTCGCCGCGAACTTCCAATGTGGTGCCTTCCGTCAGGCGCGTATCCTTGGCGAAGACGGCGTCCCAGTTATTGAGTCCCGGGCCGTGGAAAAACCTGCGGCTAGCGGATCCGAGCACGCCCAGGGTCTCCTCGCTGAACAAGCTGGGGTCAAAGTACGGCTGCCCGGTGCGTGGATTGTGGAAGGTCAGCTTCCCGCCGGAAAAGTTCGGCGTGTCGATAGGTAACTCACTGGGTCCCGAGCCGTTCGTCCCCAATAGAGACTGGTCGTCGCTTTCCAGAAGCGTGACGGGGTTGCCGGTGGAAAAGCGCGTAATGCCGCTCAATCGCCATCCCTGCGTCAGGCGCCGCGGGCCACCCAATTTGTCAAACGGGAGCTGGTAGTTATAGCTCGTGACAAAGTTATTGGTGATGTCGAAGGCTGACAATGAGCGTTCATTGTGGTCGAGAGGATTGACCGCCTCCCCGTAACCCGAGGCGTTCGACAAGGACTTGCTGAAGGTGTAACCGGCCAGAAACTCCAGACGTCCGGTCACATGGCGCACGCTCGCCTGGAAAGAATTGTAACTGGAATTTCCCAGTGTCGCGAACCATGAGTTGCTCTGAATTAGTGGACCAAAGGTCGGGCGCGCCGTGGGGATGACCGTGCCATCAGCCGCCGTGAAAGGCCCGTTCTCGCCATTGGGACCGCACGTCCCACTGCCTGGCTCCACATCGGCCAGTTGGCTCAGACTCAGGCACAAGGCCTGGTCCGCGGGATTGGCCTCCAAAGTGGTGAGCAATTTATGACCCTGTGTGCCGACGTAAGCGAGCGACACGAGGGTGGAGGCGCTCAGTTGCCGCTGCACCGTAAGCTCGTAGTCCTCCCCGTAGGGCAGATCGTTCTTATAGTAGAAACCCGGTGAGCTGCTGATCGGGGTGTACTGCGACCAATTGATATTGTTATCCGGGTGTTGGGGGGAGGAATTCGCAGGCGGTGGGGCACTGGGAAACTTCTGGCCCTCGACAAAGCCTGTGCCTCGGTCGACGTAGGGCGTGGCGAACTCGGGGGGATGCGGGCTGCCATAGTAGAATCCGAACGGAGCATCGCCGATGGCGTTGAAGTTGGTGGCGCCTTCAAACGTGGTGAAGAACCGGCCAAAGCCTGCACGGATGCTGGTCTTGCCGGGTCCACCGGTTAGTTTACCCATGAATCCACCGTCGATGCTGGGCGAGTACGCAAGACCCAGCCGCGGCGAAAAGTTGTCGTATCGAATCGGTCCCAAGCCGCGTGGAATCCCGGGGTCGCCCGGAAAAACCCAGCCCGTGGGAGAACCGGGGAATACCTGGGATTGCAAACCGGGCACGAGGGTCTGGAACTCGTTGTGCTTCTCAGTCCAGGGGGTGTCGAATTCCCAGCGCAAGCCGTAATTCAGGGTGAGATCGTGGCGCGCCCGCCAACTGTCTTGCAGGTAGAGACCCACATAGTGATTGCGCCCGTAATCGGGAAAGCCCTGGCCTTGCTGAAATCCGACTGGAGCGCCAATCAGGTAGTCGGCGAAATCGATGCCGGTTTCCGCCCCATTATTAAAGGTATAAGCGCCATTGGACCCCCAATTGTATTGAGTCTGCTGGTTGTAGCGCACCGTGCCGCCGAGTTTAATCGTGTGGGTGCCGAGGATCTTACTAAAGTTGTCGAGCCCCTGGAACGTGTTTTCGATGATCCCGCCTACGCCCCCACCGCTACCCGTACTGAAGTCCTCAAAGCCCAGTGAGGGCACGGTGGCCCATGTCGGTTGAACCGGCCAAGGGCCAAGCGAGCCGGCGCCTACCGGGAAGCCCAATGACGCAAGGAAAGTCAAGCCATGAGGTTCGCCGGCGTTCGGATGGTTGAAGATGTTGCGGCGCGTGCCGGCCAGGCGGGCTTCGTTTACCGCGCTCGACCCAAACGACTTTGTCAGCCCGACGTTCACCACGTCGGACGAGACCGTGCTCCCGCCACCAAACAGCGGCGCCTCGGGGTTTAGGTTGGCAGACTCGTACTGGTCATAGTAATAGTAGCCCGTGAGCATACCGAGGTGGGTGTTGGCATCCAGCCGCCCGCTGCCCTTATCGTCCTGAAGCCGGCTAGCCGCGCCCGAGCTCACGAAGTACGGGCCGCTGTTGGCTTGCGGAATGTACTTGAGGATGTTCTGGGACGGCGTCGTGAAGGCGGCCGAGGGAATTAACGCATTGGGGAATACGCACGCCGTGGAAGTCGTGCACCCGGGGGTGTAGTAGTTCTCGTCCTGAGTGACGGAGTAACCCAGTAGGCTGGTGAGGTTCGCGGCCCAGGCCGGGCCTTGCACAGTTCCGGTCATCTGACTTTCGAGGGCCGGGGCCGAAAAATCGCCCTGACGCTCTGCCTGCGATGGAACCGTAATCTGTCCGGAACTCTGTCCCAGCACCTTGCGGTTACCCTGGTAGTCGGCAAAGAAGAACAGCTTGTTGCGCAAAATGGGCCCGCCCACAGTGCCGCCGAACTGGTTCTGCTGATAAGGGCCTCGATTGATATCGAAGAAGTTGCGAGCTTCCAGGTCGGTATTGCGCACAAACTCAAAGGCGTCGCCATGGAACCGGTCGGTCCCGGACTTGGTGAGCACGTTAATCTGCCCGCCGGCATAAGCCCCGTACTCGGCGTCAAAGTTGTTGGTCAGAATGCGAAACTCGGCGATGGAATCCAGGTTAGGAATGATGGCCGTGCCGGAAAATCCCGATTCCTGCACTGTGGCGCCGTTCAACAAGAAGCCGTTCGCGGATTCCCGCATTCCGTTGACAGAAAGGTTGCCGGCATTAAGGTCGCCCGAGACCGGAGCAATGCCAAATCCCGTGGCGGTGAACTCTCCACCCTGGCCTCCCGCCATCCCGGAGCTGACCGGTACGACTCCGGGCTGCAGGGCCAGCAGATCCGTATACCCGCGCGTGAGCAAGGGCACCTCGGTAATCTTGCTGCTGCCGATCACCTCGCCCATCTGCGTGCTGGTCGTATCCACGTGGACTACGGTGCTGTTGACGGTGACCGATTGGGTGACTTGTCCCACTTGCAGCGGGACATCGACCGTTAAAGCGGCATTAACCGTCAGGGTCAAGCCGGTTTGCCGATAGCGATTAAATCCATTCTTGCTGACGTCCACTTCATAGTCGCCCACAGGCAAGGCCTGAAACGAGTAGAATCCCTGCGCATCCGTTGAGACCGTCCACCTCACGCCGGTCTCAGTGTTGAGGGCCACCACTTCCGCCGCCGGGATAAACGCCCCCGTGGCGTCGCGCACCACGCCGGAAATGCTCCCCGTAACGCTGCCCCACACGGCCTTTCCAGCAAGCAAAAAAATAACCGCCGCGACGAGCCCGGCGGTGCGTAGATGTCTCGCCACCCGCTCGTGAAGCAGGTGGGCCGCATCGGATTTTCCACTCATGGCACTCTCCTTTGTCACGGTCCTGGACCGATTCAGACCTAGCCCTCTTCCCCTTGACACTACTGCCCGGCGCAAAGTGCCTCAGTTCCCCGTTTCCATCAGACCTGAAGAGTTTTCGTGCCTATCGTTTTCTGGGATTGAGTGCGACGATTGACTTTACCGCTGCCTCACGAACTAGATCCTTGCCTGAGCCCACAGCAAAAAGAAACGACTCCCGCAGCGCCTATCGGCACCGGATCATCTTTATCTTTTCTCCTTCAACTAAGCCCTGAGGCCCTCGCCGGGATCAAACCCTAGCCGAGAACCCGTATATCGAATCGTTTCGACATTCTCCGGCTCGCGGCCTTCCGTGTCAAGAACTTTTCGGCCCGCTTCCGGAGGCATGGTCGTTCCGGGAGGGAACGACGGCTCCCTCCCTCAACTCCGGCGTGCGGGCTTGGCTGTTTCCCTTCGGGTGCGTGCCCTGAGGCCATTAATTACGCCGTCGGCTCTGGAAGTCAAGTTACGATTCGGTGAAATTTCTGTTTCGCCCGGGTTCATCTCCCTGTGGGGGCAACGCCGCAAAAAAAGTTGACACAGGCGCTCCGTCTATAATAGAAAAATTGCGAAACGATTCGCGAACATCTCTCTCATGCCCACGATTCGCCAGATTGCCCGGGAGCTCAAGGTCAGCATCTCAACCGTTTCGGCGGTAATTAATAAGAACGGGTACGTGAGCGACTCGCTGCGCGCGCGCATCGAAGAGGCGCTCCGAAAAGCCGACTACCATCCTAACCAAATCGCCCGCAGCTTGCGCCTGCGCGAGACGCACACTATTGCCATGATCGTCCCCGACCTCGCGAACACCTTCTACTCCCATCTGATGCGCGGTGCGGAAGACTACCTTTCCTCCGAGGGTTATCGCCTGATCGTTGCCGATACCCGCGAGGACTGGAAACGGCAGTACGACTATCTGATGCTGTTCTCGGGAAATACCACGGACGGGATCATCCTCGTACCGAGCATGGCCACCGACGACCAGATTGCTTCCATCCCCGGGCTGGTGCGTGCCACGCCGCTGGTGTACGTTGACCGGAGCCCGCTGCACGCGCAGGTGGATTCGGTCTTGATCGACAACGTCCAGGCGGCATTTAATGCCACCGAGCATCTGCTCCAACTCGGCCACCGGCGCATCGGCATTGTCCCCGAACCGCTCAATCTCCTCAATGCCGCTGAGCGCCTGGCGGGATATAAACAGGCATTGCGCGCTCACCGGATTCGGGTGGATTCCAAGCTCATCCGGCCCGGCGATAACACGGAGGACTCCGGCTACTGGCGCACGCTGGAGCTCTTCAAGCTAGGCGATCGCCCGACCGCCGTGCTCATGTGCAACAATCGCATGACTCTGGGCATGCTCGCGGCGATTCGCGAACTGGGTCTGGCGTGTCCGCGGGCCGTATCCCTAGTCGGTTTCGACGATTTCGAATGGAGTGCGCACCTTGATCCACCGCTCACCATGGTGCGCCAGCCGGCTGCGGAACTGGGCGCTACGGCTGCCAAAACCCTTTTGCGGCGTATTCGACTTACCGATCCGCGCCCAAGCGAAAAGGTCCTGCTGCCCACCGAACTCGTGGTCCGTCGTTCCACGGCGCGACTTAAGAAGTCATCGTGAGCCTTTGGCCCTTCTGGCGCCCTTCTCGGACCACGCGGACTTGCACCCCGGCCTAATCCTCTTGCCGATGAGTCGCTTAACCGTAGGATGAGGGACATGCGGCGGACGACGGGTTACTTCTCCGCCCTCGAGGAATTGGCTAGAGGGAAATATCGTGCCTTAATTGCTTCGAGAGCTTCTCAATCTGCTTCGAACGGGCCGCGAGGTCCTGAGCGACCTGGCCCTTCGCTGCCTTATCAACGTCCGCCGGGATCGACTGGGCCAATTTCGCGAGCTGGTCTGCTTCCTCCTTAAGCTTGGTCGTGTGTTTCGAGATCGAGCTAGGCTGGGGAATTGCTGCGAGTCGCGCCTCGAAGTGGTTCACCAAATCCTCGGCAACAATCTTAAGGCGCTTCGCCGCCCCCGCCACGCTGCGCACCCCTCCTGCCGCACCGGACGCACGACCAGAGGGGGCCTGGGCGCCGCTCTGGCCATGCCTCCAGGTTAGCAACTTCATCGCAAAATAGCCGGCACCAATTTACCCCCAATCGTTTTCTGTCGCATGGAAGACTTTGACGGAGCCGCGGGTCCAGTATGCCAGGCATTGCCTTCTCGTAAATCCACACACTATAATCAAAAATCCAAGGTCATTAAAGCCGCGACTCGGAACAATAAGAAAACTGCATCGAAAGCTGGTCTTTTTGAGTTCCGTCGTAGAGTTGTAAGGTTGACTCTACCGGATACGGCTGGCATAGAAACGGTGGGAGGCTGGACGTGGCGAAACACAAAGTTGGGAGTGGTCTTTTTGGTTCCACCTTGCAAGCAGTTATGCCCTCGCTACGGATGGGCGATACCATCGTGTTTGGGCCTGGAACCTACGTGCTCGGCCGGCTGCAATATAATTCGATCACGTTCGTGGCGAGCAAGCCTGGCACCGCCATACTCCGTGGTGACGTCACGCTGACGGGAACTTGCAGCTTTAGCGGTCTCGACTTTGAAGGAACGATCTATATGGAGGGGCAGGGTAACCGTCTGGAAATAGCGCAGAGCCGGCTGCAAAGTCGAAACGGCAACTTAGTCTACGTTAACAACTACAGCGAAGCGATAGTGCGAGAGTGCGAGCTGTCCAGCGGCGACCCGAAAAAAGTGTGTTTGTGCGCGGAGGGCGGCGCCTCTCTGTCGATTTTGCAATGCCGTTTGCACGATATCGCCGCCAACCCGGTTAAGGTGCTCAACAATGCGCAATGCAGGATTTCGGATTCTGACATCACGAAAATTGGTTTTGCGGCGTGGGTTTTGCAAGGCGGCAGAATGTCGATCTCAAAATGTCAAATACACGACAGCAGCGCCATCGGGGTCTTTTCGGAAGAGGGCGGCTTATTTGAAATAAGCGACTGCGAATTCTGGGGTTTTGGCAAATTCCCGGCGATTCGGGCGGGCAGGGGCAGCGCGGCCTCCATCAACCGCTCCAAGATTCGAGACGCTGCGGGTGGCATCGTTGTAGCCGACGGGGGGAGGGCAGAAATCGCAGGGTCTACCTTGACGAACTTCTCGGACACGGCGATCTCCGTCTTGAACGGCTCTCAAGCGAGCATTGCCGAGACTTCGATTGTCAACCCCGATCGGGCGGGCGTTGGCGTCGATGGCAATTCCAAGGCGAACGTCTCGAAATGCAATATTGCTTCGTGTGGTGTTGGAGTCTTGGTGGTGAACAGTGCCGCGGTAGTCTCCGACACGACAATCCACGATTTATCGGGCCATGGCGTCGGAATATTCGGCGGCGGCAAAGTCGAGCTGAAGAATTGTTTCGTGGGCAGCTGCGGCCTCAAACTCCTCAGCGTCATGCTTGGAGAGGCGACGATGGAGGACGTGAAATTCGTTGCCAAGGTTCCGGAATCGGCGATTCACGTGGAGGGACGTGGACCCGTCAGGACCAAAGGCTGCACAATCAATGGCCAGCCGATGCCGGACGGCCTGATTTTCGACAACGCCACCTTCGAGAAGCTGGACAAGCTGATCGGCCTTACGGAGGTTAAGGACGAGTTACACAAGCTGTTCGACTTCGCCAAAAATCAGCAGAGACGCAAAGAGCAGGGCCTCAGCACCTCCGGCACGACCATGCACCTGGTGTTCACGGGCAACCCCGGCACCGGAAAGACCACCGTGGCGCGAATCGTTGGGCGCATCTTTGCCAATATTGGTCTGCTGAGAAAAGGGCATGTCGTTGAGGTTGACCGTTCGGCTTTGGTCGGCGAGTTCATCGGACAGACCGGACCGAAAACCATGAAGAAGATCGTGGAGGCGCTCGACGGCGTTTTATTTATCGATGAGGCTTATTCCTTAGCGGGGTCAGGCTCCGCGAACGACTTCGGGCCCGAAGCTATCGATACCCTACTCAAGGCGATGGAAGACCAGCGCGATCGCCTGTCGGTCATCGTGGCGGGCTACACCGCGCCGATGCGCAAGTTCATCGATGCGAACCCAGGACTTCAATCTCGCTTTACACGCTACGTCGAATTTCGCGACTACGATCCGCCGGCGATGGTGCAGATCCTGCACGGCCTTTTGGCGGAGAAAGCGTACGTGGTCGAGCCAGACGCTGATGCGCGGCTCGCCAAAGTACTCACCGATATGTACCGGACCCGCGACGAACACTTTGGCAACGCCCGCGCCGTTCGCGAACTTTTCGAGAAGCTGCTGGAGCGCCAGTCGCGGCGCGTGAGCGTTTTGGCCAATCCGGATCGAGCCGAACTGCAACGCATTACTCCTGACGACGTGCCGGACGAACGCCCCAAGGCCGTAGCCAACATCGATCTATTGCTCGCCGAACTCGATTGCTATGTCGGTCTGGGAGAAGTAAAGACAGAAATTCGTAAGCTGGTGAATGTTGTTCGGCTCAACGAAAGGCGCGTGCGCGAAGGGATTGACCCGCTTCCGGTGAGCCTGCACATGGTATTCTCCGGGAATCCCGGCACCGGCAAGACGACCGTGGCGCGTCTGCTGGGCCGAATCTTGGCCGGACTCGGATTACTGCGCCGAGGGCAGATGGTCGAGACCGATCGGGCAGGCTTGGTCGCCGGGTTCGTTGGGCAGACGGCGATTAAAACTACCGAGGTCATCAAATCGGCCTTGGATGGTGTGCTGTTCATTGATGAAGCCTACACCCTGGTATCAGCACAGGGGCAGGGGCACGATTTCGGGGGAGAGGCAATTGACACCCTACTCAAAGCCATGGAAGATCACCGCGACCGGCTGGCCGTAGTTGTCGCGGGTTATAGCGCCCCCATGAAACGATTTATCGCCGCGAACCCCGGTCTGGAATCCCGGTTTACCCGTTTTCTATATTTTGCGGATTATAAGCCCGACGAAATGGTGGCCATCTTCCGCAAACTTTGCGCCGAGAAAAAAATGGAGCTGAATGGAGATGCCGAAGTGCCGCTCCGAGCGTTGTTCGAAAGAGTCTACGCCACGCGGAGCGAGAATTTTGGCAATGGTCGCTTGGTGAGAACTTTCTTTGAAACGAGTATTGAGCGCCAAGCAGAACGATTGATGACCGATACCAATGGATCAGCTCGCGTGATTACCCCAGCCGATATACCGGTACCCACTGCCTGAACGCAGCGAGGGAAATCAGGGACAGGCGCGAATAGAGTCGCTCGGCGCGATGGCCGCCGCCGAGTTCCTTTGCTCTAAACTCCGCCGTACGGGCACTGGGCCCCCGGTGGTACGGCAAAGCTGTCTTCCGCCTGCACCACATAGGCGTGGACGGCCTCCGTGGAACCCGTGATGCGAACTGTGCGGACAAAGTCTCCACGCCCGATCACCACCGCGTGGGAGTCGGAGTCCGGTGAAATACCGTACCTTTGCGGAGGTGAGAGGCAGAGATTAAAAAGAGTGCAGCGGGGATTTGCTAAGGAGGCCACTCTGAGCATCCATCGGTGCATATGAAGCAAGGACGCTTCATCAAAGAAATACTGCACAAAAAATAATATCGCGGCAGGGACTCAACTTCTCAATCTTAATTACGGTGTTGCGGAAGCCGAGGGCAGTTGGAGAAAAAACGGTCCATCCGGCCAACTGCCCCCGAACCTCATTCAGCTTGCCAAACACACGTAGTGAATGATAAAGGACGTTATCGCACACTCGTTCGCAACTCGTTATGAAATTGCCGTTCCACAAGCAATCCCAACTGGCGACGCCCCATTCGGAAGCCGACAAGGGCCGCAACTGGGATCGCTTAGCCGGGTCATCAGAGCAATGCGGGCTGTTTTAACACTTATGCCCGCTACGGGTGGGCAGCCCCTGCCACGTTGCGAGTTCGTGAGGGAGCCATCGGTGCTGGTCTTGACAGTTTGCGCCGCATCGTCATGTCGGCCTTCACGCCAAGCTGAGTAGCGCGCGGCGGACGAGGGTCTTGGTGAGCGGGACCTTGTAGCCGTTGTCCGCGAGAGGCATGTTGTTTTCGACCACCAAGTCTGCCACCTTGCGGGCTAGTGCCTCATCCAGTTTGGCGCCAAGGAGCGCCTGTTCGGCCCTGGCAGCGTGCCAAGGGGCAGGCGCCACGCCGGAGAGCGCGATCCGCGCGTGTGCCAACTTGCCGTTCTCAAAACTCACGACGGCCGCGACTCCTGCCAGCGAGAAATCGAACGAAGGTTTTTCCTTGAACTTGATGTACGTGCTGCGCGTTCCGGGACGTGGGGCGGGCACACGAATCTCCGCCAGGATTTCCCCGGGCTCCAGGGTCAGTCCGTACCCCAGTTTTTCCCCAGGCAAGCAATAGAGGGATTCGAGCGTCGCGGTGCGCTCCCCCTTGGGCCCAACCAGGCGAACCGTGGCGTCAAAGGCCATCAGCGCGGGCGCGACGTCCGAAGGGTGCGCGAAGTAGCACGGGCCGCCGCCCAGGATCGCGTGGTAGCGGCTCTCCCCGGCCTCGCCAAAGCACGTTGTCCCGCCTTTTTGCAGGCACACGTAGTCCCGATGGCGGAAATACCAGCAGCGGGGCCGCTGGCAGAGGTTTCCACCCACGGTGCCGGCGTTGCGGATTTGCACCGAGCCCACCGACTTCGCGGCTTCTGCGACAGCGCGGTATTTCGCTTGGACGTTGAGATTCTCACCTAGCTCCGAGAGCGTCACCAGTGGGCCCAAGCTCAGACCGCCGGCAGTTTCCCGCAAGCTGGCAAGCCCCGGAACCGATTGCAAGCTCACCACACGGTCCGGCGAATCAATGCGCTTCTTCATGCGCCCGAGAAGGTCCATGCCCCCCGCCAGAATTTCCGTCCGCTCCGGGTCGGCGCCCAAAAGATCAACTGCCTGCTCGAGGCTGGACGGGTTAAAGAGGACAAATTGTTTCATTTCACGCCTCCTTCTTTTGGGCGAGAGCGCTCAGGATGCGGTCCGGGGTCAGCGGAAGTTCGTAGATGCGAATTCCCAACGCGTGGGCAACGGCGTTGGCCACCGCCGCCGCCGTCGGCACGGTGCAGGGCTCGCCAATGCCCTTCCCGCCGACGTTGTTTCCCGGATTGATGGGCTCGACGATGACGGTCTCGATTTCGGGCAATTCGTCAGGCCCGATCATCTTGTAATCTTCCAGGTTGGGGTTGATCACGCGCCCTTCGGGCCTGTCCATGGTTCTCCGCTCGAGCAGCGCGTAGCCCAAACCCATGATGACGCCGCCGTTCACCTGGCTTTCGAAGGTAGTGCGATTGATGACGCGCCCGGCCTCGTGTACGGCCACAACCTTGATGACGCGCACCAAGCCGGTTTCGGTGTCCACCTCGACTTCGGCAAACTGAGCGCCCCAGAGCGGCAAGTCGCCGTAAGGGGCAACATTGGGAAGCCGCTCGCCGCGGGCGGAAATCGGCGCTGCAAGCTTGGCGGCGGCTTCCTTCCAAGTGAGCGCCCGGTCCGGCTGGCCGCGGACGGAAATCCTGCCGTCGTCGCAAACCAGGTCTTCGGGCTTGGCGCCCAAGGCCGGGGCGACCTTCTGGAAGAGATCCTGGCGAGCGCTCGCCGCAGCCAAACGGATTGCGGGGGCGATGGAGAGCGCCGTCACGCTGCCGCCGCTATCGGGCCCGATTAGCTCCAGGCTGGTGTCGCCGATATTCACAGTTACCGCTTCGAGCGGCACGGCCAGTTCCTCCGCCGTCACCATCGCCACCAGGGTTCGCGTGCCCACACCCAGGTCCTGCACCGCCATGGCGGATTCCACCGAACCGTCGGGCGAGATGGTGACGCGGCTCGTCGCCGGTGGCCCGGCGCCGTTTCCCCACACCGCCGTGCCCATGCCGATCCCGCGCTTGACCGGGGAATCGGACTTTGGGCCCATTTCCGCGCGCTGGCTCCAGCCGATCTTTTCCGCCCCCACCTGGTACATTTCGTCCAGCGCCAGAAGCGGCAAATCGACGAAATTCTTGCGGCGGAGTTCGAGAGGGTCCATTTTCAGTTCGAGCGCCAATTCGTCCATGGCCGACTCGATGGCAAAGGAACCCTGCGGAAAGCCCGGCGCCCGCATGGCCATGCCTGTGCCCGCGTTGGTGTATACATCGCTGTCCTCAAGGCGGAGGCTTGGACACTTATAAACCGTCGACATCATGCCCGTGACCGAGGCGTCGCGGCCCACCCCCGCCGTCCCGTAAGCGCGGCAATGCAAAGCGGTTAGCGTACCGTCGCGCTTTGCGCCCAGCTTGATCCACATACTGGCGTTGGGACGATTGCCAGCCGCCTGGCTCTCCTCATGGCGATCATAGGCGAGCTTTACAGGCGCTCCGGCCCGCTGGGCCATGAGGGCGGCCAGTGCGCCGTAGTTCTGCATCCCAAATTTGCTGCCGAACCCTCCCCCCATGTGCCGGGCTATGACGCGGATTTGCGGTTTATCCATTTTGAAGGTCTTGGCGAGGTCGTCGCGGAAACCGTTCACGCCCTGCGTCGAGGCCCACACTGTCAGCTTCTTACCCTCCCACTTGGCCACTGCCGCGTGGGGCTCCGCTGAATTGTGGAGCAGCACGGGAACGCGAAGCGTGCGCTCGATAACGACGTCCGCCTGCTTGAATCCCTTCTCGATGTCGCCGACGGAATGCGGATCGCCCGGTACCACGTTGCTGGCGGCCTCCTTGTGAACGCGCGGTGCGTCGGGCCCGCGAGCTTCCTCATGATCGACCACGTGCGGCAGGCGGCGGTACTTCACTTCGATCAACTCCAGCGCGTCTTCGGCAATGGCCTCGGTTTCCGCAGCCACCACCGCCACTTCTTCGCCTTCCGCGATCACGTCGCGATCCTGGGGTTCCAGAACGCGGGCGTCGGATACCACGTCCAGCAGCGAGCTCGAGGCATCAAACCCGGACCCTTTGGCAATCAGTACAACCGCTTTCACTCCGGGGAGGGCCGCGGCCCGCGAGGCGTCAATCCGCTCCACCCGCGCATGAGCATAGGGGCTGCGCAGAACCTTGGCGTAAAGCAAACCGGGCAGGTCTGCGGGGGTGTAGTCGAGGGTGTACTTGGCTTGGCCCGTGACCTTCTCCGGACCTTCGATACGGGGCACGCCTTTGCCCACGATCTTCAGATTGGCGTCCAGGTCCCACACGGGCAATTCATTCTCAGGGACCTCGATCTCAACCACCTGGGGATGTTGGGCCAAGCCCACTTTGGCCTTGAGCCTTTTCTTCTTGGCCTGCTTCTCCTCGGGAGATCTGGCGGCTCTTCCGGCGCGACCGATTGGATACATTGTCGTACCTCCTGCGAATCCCTACTCCTGCCTTTGTGCCACGGGCGTCCCGCCCGTGCTCAGTCATGGCCAAAATGGCCATGGCACAACAGCTACCCTCTGGCCACAGCGTTGGCAGCCTTCAGAATCTTGGGGAGCGCCCCGCAACGGCAATAGTTGCCGGCGATCGCCGTCCGGATTTGCGCCGACGTTGCGCGCGGATGTTGGTCGAGCAACGCTTTCAGCGACATGATCATGCCGGGAGTGCAAAAACCGCACTGGAGCGCGTCGTGTTCGACAAAAGCCCTCTGCAACCGCGCCAGCACCTTGCCCTTGGCGAGGCCCTCGATGGTGACGATCCTCTTCCCCTGGGCATTCACCGCGAGCGTCATGCACGAGCAGACGGCGCGCCCGTCCATCAGCACTGTGCATGCGCCACACTCACCGTGGTCGCACGTGCGCTTGGTTCCGGTCAGGTTCAGCCGGTCGCGCAGAGCTTCCACCAGCGTCAAGCGAGGCTCCACCTTTAGGAAATGATCCCTGCCGTTCACGTTCAATCTAACCTCCACCGAGCCCGGCCCTAGTGGCTGAGCTCCGGTAGTTGACGCCTGGGCGCGACGGGCAGGCTTCACCAACATGCTCACGGCCACCGCTCCGCCGGCCATTCCCGCGGTCTTCAGGAATCTCCTTCGAGAGAGCTTCTGCTTCCCTTTTTTGGTCTTCAACATGGCGGTCTCCGAGGATCCGTCTCGATAGGGTTAACCCCCCGTTCGACACGGACTGGCGAGAAGTGGGAATTCGGGACAACTTGTCCCGTGGGTGAAAGTCCCGATGCGCGGACCCATACGCCTTCGGTTGAGCAAGCATCCTGCCAAGAGCTCATCCACGACACGCAACCGCGAAGAACGTCGCTCGAATGCTTTTGCGCGAGGGAAACTCGCGGTGTATATTGGGTTTACCAAGGGACTGTAACGGGGAAAATCCGGTCAACTCCATATCTAGAGGTCATCAATGTCGACGGTCAAGGGTCTTCTCGCAACCATGCTCGCCGTTGCGACACTCTTCGGATGTTCAGGAGCGCAGCAGAAATTGGACGCGAGCGCAAAGGAGGCTGCGAACATGTCTTCGTCGAGCGGCACGCGCGTGGAGTACATCACCGATCCTTCCATGAACAACATGAACGCGGTCGCGGTGACGATTCCGGAGAAGTGGCACTTTCAAGGTGTGCTGTTCCAAGGCGGCAGCCTCCCCAGCCTGCCGTTTTTTGTGTTCCGCGCGTCGAGCCCGGATGGTCTGAGCTTCGGAGAGCGGCTGCCGCGCCTCGGTTGGATCTGGGGCAGTGGGCCGAAAATGCCGCGCAAGGAGCCAAACTATTTACAGGTCCAGGGCCCCATGAGCGCGCAGGACTTTCTGAAGTACCTTGCCGGGACTCTGAAGGTCGAGTACGTCGAGGACGTGCCGTTCCCGGCGGACCAGGTCGCGGCGCGGCAGAAATCGGCGCAGGCCGGCGACAAGGACTATAACTTCTTCAAGGTTACGAATACACCGGACCAGGCTTCCGCCATCGTCCGCTACCAGAATGGCACGTTCACCATGAAGGGATTTTTGGAAACGGCGGTGGATTGCCGCCAGACGGATTGGCGGCCGACGCGAGTGTTGGGGCCTTCGACCGTCCACCAATGCGATGCGACCGTATGGTACCTGGTGGCGCCCGAAGACCAGTACGAGTCAGTCAAAGGAATGTGGGACACACCAGGGTTGGGCGGCAAAATCATCCCCGAGTGGAATCATGCGATGCTGGTGCGAATTCAACAGTGGGGTCAGATGGTGCGCCAGCAACAGAACCAGATGATGATGACGCAACTCCACGCCCAACAGGCGCAGTTTGAGCACGACCAGGCCGTGCGGCAACAAATGCATGAGGAATTCATGGCGACCCTGCAGCGAGGAACCGACCTTTCGATGGCGCGCGCCCGAGCGAGCATGAACGCACAATCCACGGCGGCTTCCGACTGGGTGGATTATGCTCTGAACCAGAGGACAGTGATGGATCCGTCCTCGGGACAACTCACCAAGGTCTCGAGCGCCTACTCGTACACTTGGAGGGACAGCACGGGAAAGTACGTGTACCAGACGACCGACCCCAACGCCAATCCCAACGGCGCGATGCCGGGGAGTTGGACCAAGCAGCAGGTGGTGCATGGCGATGGGACGCAGTAGGGGACGCGGACTCGCCCTTGATAGGTACCGATCCGCCTTACTGGTGTCTCAGTGCGACCATGGGATGCACTTTCATGGCGCGGCGTGCGGGAATGTGGCAAGCAATGAGCGCGATAGCAGAGAGCACGATGCCCACGCATGCAAACGTGGCGGGGTCGTGCGCGCTGATGCCGAAAACGAACCCCGCCATGACTCGCGCCACCGCATAAGCCGCCAGCGATCCGAGTAAGACTCCCGCCGCCACAAGAGTCAGGCCCTCGCCCAAGACCATCCTGCCGATGTCGCCCGGCCGGGCGCCCAGCGCCATGCGAATGCCGATTTCGTGTGTGCGGCGGCTTGTCGAGTAGGATACGACGCCGTACAAGCCTACCAGCGAGAGAAGGAGTGCAAGCGATCCCATGACCGCGGCAAGAGCTGAACCCAACCAGTAGTGCAGAAATCCCTTGGGGCTGTTCAGCGCTGCTTCCATCGTCTGGACTCCGAAGATGGGCAGGCCCGGAGCCAGATTGTGAATCCCCTGCTCGACTTCCCGGATCATGATCTCGGGATGCGCCGTCGTTCTAACCTGAAGGGTTATGAGCTGGCAATATTCTTGGTCCAGGGGCAGGTAAAAGTAGGGCGGCGTTTTTGCCGTGAGTTCCTGAACTTTGCTATCGCGGGCCACTCCCACTATCTGAATCCACGAGTGCGAGTCGCTCGACAATTTGAAGCGTTTTCCCACGGGGTCTTCGTTCGGCCAGAATTCCCTCGCCATCGTTTGATTGACGACGGCCACTGCGGGTGCCGATTGGGTGTCAGTGTCTTCGAACCCTCGGCCTTCCATGATGGGAATCCCCGTGGTCTCAAAATATCCGGGAGAGACCGAATTGTTGAAGACTGAGGGACCGGCTTGGCCCGGCGGGGGAAGATGGCCCTCAACATAGACCCTCTCGTCTTGGGAGTATTCACTGGTGGGATATGTAAATGCCAGGCTGGCCGATTCGACGCCGGACAAGGCGCGGATGTGCGTCAGGAGATCCTTACTGAACTCCCGCGCTCGGTCGGGATCGTACCCCACTTCGTGAGGGTCCATTGAAACGTTGAGGAGGTGTGAGGCGTTGAAGCCTAGATTGACCCGTGTGGCTTGGTCGAGGCTGCGAATAAAAAGACCGGCGACCACCAGGAGCACCATGGTGCCGGCAAGTTGGCCGACGACCAGGGCATGGCGGAGATGAACGTGTCCCTCGGCGATGCTGCGCCCTCCTTCGCGGAGTGAATCGGCGGGAGCGGCGCGGGAGGCCCGAATGGCCGGCACCACACCCACCACGATTCCCGACAAGGCCGCGAAGTTCAGGGCCACGGCAAACACGCGCCAATCAAACGTGAAGTCAAGCGCGACGGGTACGCCCACCCCGAGGTGGATGGAACTCAGCATTCTGCTCGCTGTTCCTCCAATCACCAGCCCCCCAGCACCCCCCAGAAGGGCGAGGAGCAGGCTCTCCAGGATGACCTGGCGGATGAGCCGGCCGCGAGAGGCCCCGAGCGCCGCCCGCACAGCGACTTCGTGCGCGCGGGTTGTGGCTCGAACCAACAGAATGTTCGCCACGTTAAAGCAGGCAAGCACAAGGACCAGGCCCGCGAGTCCCAGGAACAAACCGATTGCTGCCCTTTCCATCTCGTAGGTGCGGCGGCTGGGGTTGAACAAGGAGTTTGCCGCTTCTCCCGGGTACGTCTCGATGACCCCGCCTCGCCAGTCCTTGGGGTATTGCCAGGCCAGGCGGCTGGCAATCACATCCATCGAGGCCTGAGCCTGCCCAGCGCTCGCCCCCGGCGCCAAGCGTCCCATGATGTAAAGCGATCGTGACGTCCGGCTGTTAGCCCAACCTCGGTCGCGCCCCTCAATGCTGAACATGTTGATCGGCAGGTAAGCCTGCACGTCGACGAGCGAAAGAAGCCCGCGAAATCCCTTGGGCGCTATGCCCACGACGGTGAAGGCTTGGCCATCCACCCGCACTTGCTTGCCAACAATGCTCGGATCACCCCCAAAGCGTCCCCGCCAGTAGGTATACCCAAGCACCAGCACCGGGTCGGACCCCGGCACCGCTCCTTCGGTGGGCAACAGCAGTCTGCCCAGCGTCGGCTTCATGTTGAGAGCACTAAAATAGTTTCCGGTGACGAAGCTGGTGATGATTTGCTCTGCACGATTTCCCTGGTCCAGGCCGTCGAGGCCAATTCGGTACGCAAACATCTGGGAGAAGCAGTTCTCCTGTTTGCGAAGATCCTCGAAATCGGGGTAGGAGAAATTGAACTGACTCAGATTATTATCCTGGTGAAAGGAAAGGCCCAGGAGCCGATCGGGGCTGGGCGCGGGCAAGCCTCGCTGAAACACAGCATTGACCACACTATAGAGCGCGGTGTTCGCACCGATGCCCAGCGCGAGCGTTGTTACCACGACCATCGTGAGGCCGGGGTTCTTCCGCAACATCCGCAGGCCGTAGCGGATGTCCTGCCAAAAGCCAGCAAGGAGAGTCTTGGCGCCTCCCCCACCGAGGACAACGGGCTCCCGTGACTCTTGCTGCTCGACCCTCTCTAACCCTCTGGCCAAAAGTTCCTCCTGGCTGATCTCTTCCAGGGCTAACCGGCGCGCGTCTCGGTCCGTTGCGCCGCCCACCATCAACTCGCGATAACGATCCTCCAAGTGTTGCGCGACTTCCTCAACGATTTCCGCCTCGCGAGTTGGGGGAAGCCTCAGCCTGGCGAGGCGACCGGCAATCTCCTGGTTCCAATCAGGCATCTTGAATCTCCCCGGTGGCACAGGCACTCTTGCCTGTGCTCAATGAACTGCCCGGACACCGGCAGGAGTGCCCGTGTCACTTAGCAACGTCACTCGTACCTCAGCGCCTCCATGGGGTCCACCCGCGTCGCGCGGCGAGCGGGTAGGTAGCAGGCTGCGAGCGCCACCACTATCAACACAAGGGTGACGCCGGCATAGGTAGCGGGATCGCCGGTACTCACTCCCACCAGCAAATGCGCCAGCAGGCGGGCAACGCCGAACGCCATGACGATACCGACGACCGAGCCAACCGCGATGATCACCATCCCTTGGCGCAGGACCAACCTCAATATCTCACCGGGCGTGGCCCCCAGTGCCAGGCGCATGCCGATTTCATGTGTCCGTTGCGCGGTCGTATAAGCCACTACGCCGTACACACCGATGATGGCGAGAATCAGACCAAGAATTCCCATGGCGGCTGCCAGCCCTGCTCCCAACTTGAAGAACCAAAGTCCGTTTGGCGCATTGAGCGCATCGGTCATCGTTTGAGCGCTGGCAAGCGGCATGGCTGGCGCGAGGGACCGTACAAGCCCCATAATCTCCTGGCTCATTGCCTCCGGATCTCCGTAAGTTCGCGCTTGGAGCGTGACGGGCAACACGCGTTTCTGCGCAAAGGGCATGTAGAAGTAGGGGCCTTCCGGCGACGACAGGTCCTCAGTTCTGCTGTTCCTGACCACGCCGACCACTTGCATGGGATGGGTGGGTTCCCCCTCCAGGCTGAATCGTCTTCCCATCGCGTCCTTGCCAGGCCAGAAGCGCTCGGACATCGCTTGATTGATGACGGCTACGCGCAGCGAGTTCTGGGTGTCGCCGTCATCGATGCCGCGCCCGTGGAGCAGTCTCATGCCAATGGTTTGGAGATAGCCGGCAGAAACAATGTTATAGCCTGCCGCAGAGCCTTCCTGTTTGGGCGCCGCCACGAGGCCCTCGACGGCGATATCGGCTCCCATGTTGTGTCCGCCCATGGGCACCGTCGCCGCCAGCGTAGCCGATTGGATTCCGGGAAGCGCGCGTATCCGCTCAAGCAAGTTTTCGACAAACTCATACGACTGCGTCTCGCTGTAACCGGCGAGGCCAGGGTTAAGAGCGATGTTCAGTACATGTTGCGAATCAAACCCCAAGTCGGACCTCTGGACGTTCAAGAGGCTGCGAACGAAAAGTCCGGCGACGATCAGCAGCATTAATGAGCCCCCTACCTGCGCCACAACCAGGCCCTTGCGCAGACCATGACCGCCGCCGGTAGTGGATCGGCCGCTGTCGTGCAAAATCGCGCTCAAATTGCCCCGCGTACCGCGCCATGCGGGAACGATGCCGGCAATCACGCCGGAGAGAAGCGTCATCCCTAAGGCATATCCGAACACGCGCCAGTCAAAATGGAAATCCAGGATGAGGGGGACATCCATGTGGAGAGGGAGTGAGCTCAGCACGCGGTTTGCCCCAAAGCCAAACACCAATCCACCCACGCCACCCAGTAATGCGAGCAGCACACTTTCCATGAGTAATTGCCCGATCAGCCGGCCGCGTTTAGCTCCCAATGCTGCCCGAATAGCAATTTCGCCGCGGCGGACGCTGGCGCGGGCCAGAAGGATGCTCGCGACGTTCACGCAGGCCAGGATCAAGACCACGGCCGCTAAGGTCAGGAAGAGTGCTCCTACTATCCCCAGTCCGTCCGAGGGATCGGAAGTCGGCCCAGTCGGAGGAAGCGGGAACGCCTTCAGCAAATTCCAATCGTCGGCCTTCGGATACTCCGCGGCCAGGCGCTTGGCGACCACGTCCAGCACCGATCGAATCTTGTCCTGCGTAATTCCCGGTTTCAGTCTCGCGATCAATATCAGCCGCTTGTCTTGACGGTCGTTCAGGAAGTCGTTTTTGGTTTGGTTGTCAACCACCGCCATCCCCAACGGCAAATAACCCTGCGTGTCGAGGAGCGTCGATAAGGGGCGGAATCCCTTCGGAGCAACTCCGACGATCGTTACGGGGCGGCCATTCACCAATGCCTTTTTGCCGACAATGTCGGGATCAGAGCCGAGATGCGCCTTCCAGAAGGGGTAAGCAACCACGAGTACGGCGTCGGCGCCGGCAACGCTACCTTCTGAAGGCAGAATGAAGCGGCCCAGAAAAGGGCGAATGCCGGGAATCTGAAAGAAGCTGCCCGTCACAAAATCGGTCCACATCCGCTCGCTCTTGCCGGCTATGCTCAGACCGGTGGCGCTCAGGATCTGTGCGCCGGCCATATCGGAAAACAACCCTGTAGTTTGCTTCCGGATGTCCTCGAGGTCCTGATATGAAAAGCCGTTGCCACCTCCCTTCCCTGCGGCTGACAGGGTATAAATCTGCTCCGGATGCTTAACGGGGAGCGGACGGAGCAAGAACGCATTGACCATGCTGAACATCGCGGTGTTGAGGCCGATCCCCAGTGCCAGTGTGGCCGCGGCAAGCACCGTCAAGCTGGGATTTTTAAACAACATGCGCAAGCCAAAGCGTACGTCCAGCCACAGGCTTGCCAGGATGCTCTGCTCTTCGCTGGCTCCCAGAACGACCGGCTCCTGCGGCATTTGGCGCTCAACCCTCTCTAGTCCCTTGGCGAGAAGCCTCTCCTCGCTAATCTCTTCCAGCGCGATCCGCCGGGCTTCTATTTCCGTTGCTCCACCCGCCAGCAACTCGCGATAACGATCGTCCAGGTGCTGCGCGACTTCCTCAGTAATCTCGGCTTCACGCGCCGGCTGCAACTTTAAGCCGGCAAGCTGCTCGGTGATTTCTTTCTTCCAATCAGGCATGTTCGACTCCGGCGATGCGATTGATGGCGGCGGCGAAGACTTGCCAGCCTTTACGCTGCGACGCCAGCACTTCTTTCCCCTCCGCGGTCAAACGGTAATAGCGCCGCCGCCGCTGGCCGGCTTTTTCCACCCAGCGCCCTTCAACCCAGCCGCGCTTCTCGAGGCGATAGAGCAGAGGGTAAAGCGACGCCACGTGGAAGCGGACCGCACCGTCCGAGCGCTGCTCGATCAGCTTGCTGATTTCGTAGCCGTGCCGTGGCCGGGCTTCCACGAGAGAAAGGATCAACAGCTCCGCACTGCCTTTTTTCAATTCTCGATCAAGAGCTTGCGATGCCATATGTGACATAGCCATATATTGTGCAAACAGGGTTTAGATGTCAAGCCGGATTTCCATTCGCTTGCAGGGAGCGGCCCAAAGGCCGGCGGCGCTTTGTGGATATCGGCCACCTACGGAGGTTAGCAAAATATATGGTGACAGAGACCCGTAGCGTGGGCGTCTCGCCCGCTGTCACGGAAGCGTCCCGCTCCCGTCGTCGCGCGGGCAGGATGCCCACGCCCCAGCGGGCGAGACGCCCGCGCTACCAAAAGAACTCGTCACTTTATTTTGCCATCCACACCAAGTCTCGACTCCGGCCAGCGCAAATGCTCAGAAGCGACACCATTTTCTAGATGGGCTGGGGCTGCCGTGACCTCGCGAAGTGCAACTTTTCCGCGGTGTCCAACGTCAAAATCTTTGCACGGTGTCTTGTGGAGCACGACAAGTCCTGCCGACGGCAGGATTGTGGGGTGCCGAAAGCGCAAGTCTCGGGTGACGTTTCAGCGCAGGGGAGTATTTTTCTTTGGTCCGAACAGTTTAGAAGGGTCGGGAGCAATCGAATCCCCTTAGCCCAGCCGAGACTGGAGTTTCCACGAACTCGGCGGCAGTCGAAGTTATAGGCAGGTCCTGCACTTTCTATAATCTCACCTTCGGTGCAGGGGTTAAGAGCAGCAAGCCTACATAATACGACATCTTCAATCCGACCGGTCGAAGCACAGTAAAAGAGCGCGGGGGCGGACAACCGGCGTTTCTTCACGGGATTCACCGTCTTGATCCAGTTGTCCCGGGGGCGTGTCGCCCGTAAGGGCATAGGCCGGACCGCTGCGGTTTGGACCTGCGCCCGTGGTTTGTCCCGAGGACCCGCGAGGAATGCGTCATGAACATATCCGAACCTTGTATCCGCAAGCCGATTGCTACAACTCTGCTGGTTGTCGCCGTGTCGTTGGGCGGCGCGGTGGCTTTCCGCCTGCTGCCGGTGTCACCACTGCCCCAGGTGGACTTTCCGACAATCTCGGTTTCGGCGGGAGTGCCCGGGGCAAGTCCTGAAATCATGGCGTCCGCCGTCGCCACTCCGCTCGAGCGCCAGTTCGGCCGTATTGCCGCCGTCACCGAAATGACGTCCGCAAGTTCCCTCGGAAACACGAATATCACTTTGCAATTCGATTTGAACCGGGACATCAATGCCGCGGCGCGCGACGTGCAGGCCGCCATCAATGCCGCCCGCGGTTACCTGCCCACCAATCTTCCCAATAACCCCACCTACCGCAAGGTGAATCCGGCCGATTCCCCCATTTTTATCCTGGCCCTTACTTCCGACGTTTTGAGCAAATCCCAGATGTACGACTCCGCCTCTTCAATTCTGGCCCAGAAACTTTCGCAGGTGCGCGGTGTTGGCCAGGTCATCGTGGGGGGAAGCGCACTTCCGGGGGTGCGAATCGAGCTGAATCCCACCGCGATGAACAAATACGGCGTCGGCCTCGAGCAGGTGGCAGGCGTGTTGAGCAACGCGAATGCCAACACTCCCAAGGGGCATTTCTCCGACGGCCACCGCATGTGGGAAGTGGGGGCCAACGATCAGATCTTTCACGCCATCGACTACACCCCGCTGATTGTGGCTTACCGGAACGGATCGGCGGTTCGGATCTCCGACATTGGCGAAGGCCTCGATGGGCCGGAAGAAGTTCGCGCCTCGGGTTACTCCAACGGCAAGCCCTCCGTCCTGATCATCATCTTCCGCCAGCCGGGCGTGAACATTATCAATACCGTGGACGGGATCCGCGCCGCCCTTCCCCAACTTGAGGCGGCCGTTCCCCGATCCATTCATTTTCAAGTCGCCATGGATCAAACCCAGACGATTCGCGCGTCGGTGAAGGATGTTGAAAGGACCTTGGTCATTTCCGTGCTTCTGGTGATCTTGGTGGTCTTCCTCTTTCTCCGCAACGCGCGCACTACCTTCATTCCCAGTGTTGCCGTGCCGGTGTCGCTGATCGGGACTTTCGGTGTGATGTACTTGTTGGGCTACAGCCTCGACAATCTGTCACTGATGGCGCTCTGCATCTCCACCGGCTTTGTGGTTGACGACGCCATTGTAGTGATCGAGAACATCTCCCGCTACCTGGAACAGGGAATGCCGCCTTTCAAGGCTGCCCTCCAGGGAGCGAAGGAAATCGGTTTTACGGTTGTGAGCATCAGCATTTCGCTGGTTGCGGTCTTCATTCCCCTGCTCCTCATGGGTGGAATTGTGGGCCGCCTGTTCAGGGAATTTGCCGTTACCCTCGCCGCTGCCATCACGGTTTCCATGGTGATCTCTCTTACGGCGACCCCGATGATGTGCGCCCACCTTTTGAAGGAACACGAGTCCCACGGCTGGGTGTATGCCACCAGCGAGCGCGCGTTTAACTGGGTGGTCAACGCCTATGGCCGAACGCTGTCCACTGTACTGCGCTATCCGGGAATAACGCTCACCGTGCTGCTGGCCACCATCGCGCTCAACGTTCACCTCTACATTCATGTTCCCAAGGGTTTCTTTCCGCAACAAGATAACGGACGGATGATGGGTGCGATTCAGGCCGACCAGGACACGTCGTTTCAAGCGATGGATAGTATTCTACGGCAAATGATCGGTATCATTGTTGCCGACCCGGCAGTGGATACCGTCGAAGGCTTCGCCGGAGGTGACCCAGCTCAGGGGGGCAATGAACACCGCTCGGATGTTCATCTCGCTAAAACCCGCTGAACAAAGAAAAATCACTGCCGATTTGGTGATCGCCCGTCTGCGGCCGAAGCTGGCCCGGTTGCCGGGCGCGACGCTCTATATGCAAGCCTCGCAGGACGTGCGCGTGGGCGGCCGCTTCGGCGCTGCCCAGTATCAATTCACTATGCAAGGTGACAATCTGGACGACTTGCAATCGTTCGGCCCGCGCATGCTCCAGGAACTTCGGACGATCCCCACCATCGCGGACGTGAACACGGACCAGCAAAATCTAGGGCTCGAGACCTGGGTGCAATACGACCGCTCAACGGCGGCGCGCTTCGGTATTTCCTCTCAACTGATTGATAATTTTCTGTACGATGCCTTCGGCGAACGCCAGATCTCCACCATGTACACGCCGCTCAACCAATATCATGTGGTGATGGAGGTGGCGCCCCAATTCTGGCAGAATCCGTTGTCCTTGCGCCAAATCTACGTCCAGTCACCTACTGGGCCGGAGGTTCCGCTTCTTGCCATCACCACAAATGCCGCCAAGACTGCGCCCCTCACCGTGAATCACCAGGGCCTCTCGCCCTCCGTGACCATCTCGTTCAATCTCCGGCCGGGCGTCGCCCTGGGAGATGCGGCGAACGCCATTATCGACCGGGCCGGAAAGATTGGATTGCCCGCGACCATTCGCACCGGCTTTGCCGGAACCGCGCAAGCCTATCAGGATTCGCTTGGCAGCGAACCGATCTTGATCGCCGCCGCGCTGATTTCGGTGTACCTGGTGCTCGGAATCCTTTACGAAAGCTACGTCCATCCCGTCACCATTCTCTCCACGCTGCCGTCGGCGGGCGTGGGCGCACTGCTGGCGCTGATGCTCACTCACACGGAACTCACGGTGATCGCCATCATCGGAATCATTTTGCTCATCGGTATTGTGAAGAAAAACGCCATCCTGATGATTGACTTTGCGTTGGCCGCCGAGCGCAGCGAAGGGAAAAGTTCACGGCACTCGATTTACGAGGCGTGCCTGTTGCGCTTCCGCCCAATTCTGATGACCACCATGGCGGCGATGCTGGGGGCTCTGCCGCTCGCTCTCGGCACCGGAATGGGATCGGAATTTCGCCGGCCACTGGGAATCGCCATTATCGGCGGGTTGGCCGTTAGCCAGTTGCTGACGCTATACACGACGCCGGTCGTCTACCTCTATTTTGACCGGCTCCAGAATTGGCGGCATCGGGCTCGAGGAACAGTGCCGGTGAAAGTTATGCCGTTGGCCCCGGAGATGTAAATCACCAGGTAGCAGGCAGGAGGGTAACGGGTACAAGGCGTTGCATCCGTTGATACGCAGGGGCACGTCGGGCCGTGCCCCGTGCGTGGTCAGCCGGAGAATTACGCCGTGCGCGCGTTCTTGGCGATGTTCGCGGCGTTGCCGGGCACGGGCACTTCCGCCTTGATGGGTACCGGGCCCATCGCGTACTCCGTGGGGCCGAGGCGTTCGTTGGAATCCATAATCTCGTCCCACTTCACTTCTTTGCCGGTGTAAGCCGCGGTCCTTCCCATGATGGCGGTCAAAGTTGCATGGGCCACATGTTCGGCCTCGTTAATGGGCATGCTGCGGCGGATGGCAGTCACAAAATCCACGTGTTCCTGATCGTAGGGGTTGAACTTGGTCTTGCCGGGGTCCTGTCCCTCCTCCTGATACTTCCATACTACCTTGTTATTCAGGTCGTAGATGGTATTCTTACAGTTCGTGTAGCCTTCCGTCCCCACCACGTACTCGGAGACGTCCTGTTCGCAGCCGTCAATCTGGCGGCACATGCTCTCAAGAATTCCACCGTTAGGGTAAGTGTATTGCAAGCTGAAATAGTCGTACTGGTCGCCCGTTACTTTCTGAATGCGCCCGCCGCAGCCGATGACCGAGACCGGATTCATTCCTGTGAACCAGAGAACGGCGTCGAGATTATGGACGTGCTGCTCGCAAATATGATCCCCTGAAAGCCAACGCCAGTTCACCCAATCGCGAATCATGGCCTCCATATCCGACCATTCTTTCTTGCGGGGCGCATACCACAAGGGGCCACCATTCCAGCGGGCGTAGGCGCCCACGATCTGGCCGATGGCGCCGTGGGATATGCGATTAAAGGTTTCCTGGTAGGCGCGGTCATGCCGCCTCTGTGTTCCCGTCACCACGCACAGATTGTAAGCTGTGGCTTTTTGACCGGTCGCCAGAACGGAGCGCACACCCGGAGCATCAACGGCGCACGGCTTCTCAATGAAGCAATGTTTCTTGGCCTCAATCGCGGCGTCGAAATGCAAGGGGCGAAAATGCGGCGGGGTCGCGCACAGCACCAGATCCACATCCGACGCCAGCACTTGCTTGTAAGCATCAAATCCGACAAAACAATGGTCATCGGCGATCTGCTGCTGTCCCTTTTGGGCGAGCTCGCCGCGGCATTTGTCGAGATGGTCCTTCAGGACATCACCCAGCGCCACGATCTTAAGATTGGGTCCCGCCTTGAGGAAGTTCAGTGCGGCACCGGTGCCGCGCTCGCCGCAGCCGATCAATCCGGCTTTCAGGGGCGGGCCATCCGGCGCCACGTCCACAAAGGTCAAGGGCGCGACGGATTTCTTGCAACTGGCCAGCACCGCACCGGCGCCCACCGCGGCTACCGCGCCGATAAATGTTCTGCGCGTAAAGTCCCGCTTCTCTTTTTCCGCCTTCTCATCGGTCATGTCGTATCTCCTTTAATAACCAGAATCAATTTTGAGTGAATGAACCTGTATAATCCCGGTGTTTGAGCCGCAAAGGGGTGACCCGCTGCTTAAGCCCCGAAGTGGCCAACAAATCTAGCCCAGGCCAACGGCCTGGGTCTACTGGGACATGCCTATTGCCGCCGGAGCCCTGAAAGGGCGAACCAAATGCTCTCTCAGTCCCATACGTACCGTTCGTCATACTCCACGCGGTACGTCTCTAAAAATCTCCGAAATTCCTCCTGGAAACCGACCACGCGGTGGTGTTCTTCCTGGCGATCAATATACTCGGTCACCGCCTCCACGTCTGCCGGGCTCACCGAAAAACCGCCATAGCCGCCCTGCCAGTGAAACGCCCGAAGAGCGGGTTCTTGCGTCTTGATCCACCTCGAGGAACTGGTCTTGACCTCTTCCACCACTTTGGCCAAGGCGAGATTCTTCGACATACGAAAAAGGATGTGAACATGATCGCTCGTGCCTCCAACCCTTTGAGCCTGAGAGTCGGAGTTGTTGAGTACACTTGCGAGGTAAGCATGCACCCGCTCGCGAAAAGGCCGCAGGAGCAGCGGCTCGCGCTGCTTGGTGCTAAATACCAGGTGGATGTGCAATTTCGTCAGCGATTGTGGCATGGGGTTCCTGGTGGCGCGCCCCTTCCGGGCTTGAATTCCTATCGTCTCGCTGAATCCCAGGGCGTTGCCCTGGGCTAGATTGGGCCGCCCCTTTGGGGCTCACGAATCTTGAGTCGCGGCTTTGAAGGCTCATAATCCGTGAGTCGACCCTATATGGCTTCAGGCTGCCCGCGCGTTCTTGGCGATGTTCGCGGCATTTCCGGGAACGGGTATTTCCGCTTTGATGGCGACCGGTCCCATCGCGTAATCCGTGGGGCCGAGGCGCTCGTTTGAATCCATCATCTCATCCCACTTCACTTCTTTACCCGTATAGGCCGCCGTCCTGCCCAGGATGCCGATCAGGGTCGAGTGCGCGAGGTGCTCCGCTTCGTTCACGGGCTGGTTAGTGCGGATGGCGTTAACAAAATCCACGTGCTCCTGATCGTAGGGATTGAATTTGGTCTTGCCCGGATCTTGTCCGGCTTCCTGATATTTCCACACCACGTTGCCCTTAAGATCAAAGATCGTGTCCTTGCAATTCGTGTAACCATCCGTCCCCAGGATGTAGTCAGACACTTCGTTGGCGCAGCCGTCGATCTGCCGGCACATGCTTTCGTTGATTCCGCCGTTAGGGTAAGTGAATTGCACGTTGAAGTGATCGTACTGGTCGCCCGTCACGCGCTGCGCACGCCCTCCAGCACCGATAGCGCTCACCGGGTTCATTCCCGTAAACCAGAGGACGGTATTGAGGTTATGGACGAACTGCTCAACAATGTGGTCGCCGGAAAGCCATCGCCAGTTCACCCAGTCGCGAATCATGGCTTCCATATCCGACCACTCCTTCTTCTTCGGCGCGTACCACAATTGGCCGACATTGTAGCGCGAGCGCGCCCCGAGGATCTGACCGATGGCCCCGTGAGAAACGCGATTGTAAGTTTCCCGGTGGGGACGATCGTGGCGCCAGAGTGTCCCAGATACCACGCAGAGGTTGTAAGTCGCGGCCTTCTGGCCGGTTGCGAGGATGGAGCGGACGCCCGGGGCATCGACGGCGCACGGCTTCTCGAGAAAGCAGTGCTTCTTGGCGTCTACCGCGGCATCGAAATGCGCGGGTCGGAAATGCGGCGGGGTGGCGAGCAACACCAGGTCCACGTCGGATTCGAGCACCTTCTTATAGGCGTCGAAGCCAACAAAACAATGGTCGTCAGCAACCTGCACCTGGGCTTTGCTGGCAAGATTCTGGCGGCAGGTGGCTATACGATCCGGAAGGACATCGCCCAGCGCCACGATCTTGAGATTGGGTCCGGCCTTGAGGAAGTTCAACGCGGCGCCCGTGCCACGGTTGCCGCAACCGATCAATCCGGCCTTCAGGACCGCGCCATCTGGGGCCGCATCGACGAAGGCCACGGACGGGTAGGACTTCTTGCAACTGGCCAGAGCCACACCGGCGCCTACGGCCGCAACGGCTCCTATGAACGTTCTGCGCGTAAAATCGCGTTTCTCTGTGTCGTTCTTCTCATCAAACATGTCAGATATCCTCGTATAGGGAATTCACTCGATCGTACTAAATCCGTAGCGCGGGGCCCGCTCTCCGGCCCTGCGGCTTTTGAACTGAGCCGGGAGGGCAGCGTGACAACAACCTGCGCGGACGGAAAAGCCGCAAGGCTGGAGAGCGAGCCCTGCGCTACGGCGTTGCGGCGACTGCCGTTGACGCTACCGCATCCACGTCGCGGACCACGCGGAAGCCCACATCCGTGCAATCCGAGTACCACCAAATGCTCTTGGGCGATTGCGGGTCGGTGAGCAGCCAATCTTCCTCTCGGGTGTGGTCGCGGGCGGCGCAGCGCAAGTCGGCGGCGTCGGAACGATAAGACCCTCCCCGAACCACGTGCTCTTTCCCGGAATCGGGGCCGCGAGGATCCGTTTCCTCAGAGTTCGCGAGGGCCCGGTAGGCGTCGGCCGCGTACCAATCCAGACAGAATTCCCGAACATTCCCCAGCATGTCCACCATCCCCCAGGCGTTGGGCTTCGTGATGCCGGTGGGATGAGTCTCATCCGCGCTATCCCCTTGATACCAGGCGTAATCGACGAGCGGCGCGGTCCGGACCCCAAAGATATGGTTCAGCCAGCGTTGGTTGGTAAACGATGACGGGTCGCCCGCGAAGAAGTAAGGAGAGGCGCTGGCAGCACGGGCGGCATATTCCCACTCCGCCTCGGTGGGAAGGCGGTATTTCTTTCCCGTGACTTGGGAAAGCCACTCGCAATACTTCGTGGCCGCATAATAGGTCATGGTGATGGCAGGGCGCGACCCTCGGCCCCAGCCTTGGTCCGGCGACCCATAAGGTGGAGTGGGGCCGCTCACTCCGTCGGTTTTTCCCGCGGTGGGTGCGTCGCGATTGCGTCCCGTGTTCCCCCGTTGGAGCAGGTAAACCTCGTATTCGCGCCAAGTTACCTCCGCCCTCTCCATCCAGAACGGGCTGATCTTCACCCTGTGGACTGGACCTTCGTCAGCTCGGCGGTAGGGTTCCGACTCCGGGCTCCCCATCTCGAAGGTTCCCCCCGGAATTGCCACCATGCGGATTTTCACCGCTGAGCCGGGGACTACCTCGGTGTAGCTCTGGAATCCCTGGGGGCTTGACGGGAACCCTTTGTCGAGTTCCTGCTCTTGTGCCGCAGCCTCATCGACCACTTCCTCGGCTTCCTTGCCCCGGAAATGGCCGGTGTGCAGGTGGCAATTGATACATCGCATCTTGTCCTTTGAGCGCTGGTAGTGTAAGTGGCCATCCACGCCCTTCTTCGAGAGTCCGGCGCTGAAAAGATTGGCGTGGCAGCGAATGCAGGCGCTGTCGAAGGTGAACGTGCGCGCCTGGTTCAGCGTTTGCTTGGATTGCCAGTTGATCTTGGTGGGGTCCTTGAAAAGCTTGCCGTAAATATCCTGGCCCCCCAAGCGTGCTTTTTCGGGGTAATAGTCCAATCCCCCGCCCGGAAGGTGGCAATCGACGCAGTGGGTTACTACCCCGCTCTTGTTGGTAAAGTGCGGCGACCGGATCCACGTCTGCGTGGCGTCCGGGTGGGAATGGCAAGACTGGTCGCAGTATTTGTCCGTGGAAGTGGCGTCCGCCCCCGCTTTACCGGACAATATAACCAAGGCACCGACAATCAGCCCCGCCACCACCAAACTGAGATTCCTAGATCGTAAACTCACCTTTTGCGACCTCGATGGACGAACAAATCAACAAACCTGCGTGCAAAAACACGTCAGAGATCAATCGCAGAGTCCCCAACCCAACGGACTTCTCTTCAAGCCCTCATCGGCATTTGCCTCCAAGACTTGGCTCCTGGCACTCTCGCGCTGAACACGACATGGGTCCCTAGCTTTGGCTTTTGCTCGTTTTACTTTTCCCTTGAATTTGTCTTGGTACTGGGCCACGGCAGGATGCCGGAAAGCCGTGCGAGGCGTAGCGTCGCCACACTCCATTCTCCTGTCGCACCCACAGGACCGACACCCCGGGGAGAGTTTCGGCAGCCCTCATCCCATCGTCCACCGACATCAAGGAAAAGGTTGTGCCGAGTGAGTCCGCAGTGGCCGAATCCCGGGCGATTACCGTGGTGCTGCTTTCGCCTTCCAGCGCCCAGCCGGTCGCGGGATTGATGACGTGGGAATAGCGGTGGCCGTTAAGTTCCAGGAACTGGTGCTCGTCGCCGGACGTGGAGACCGCGGCGCCGTGCAGGAGCAGCGTGCAGGGCGCTCCTCCGGCATCTACGTCGGCCGAATCGACGCCAACTTTCCATCCAGAACTTGCCGGCGGAGGATCACCGACTATAACTTCTCCTCCCGCCTCCACCATGGCCTGGCGGATGCCCTGCGATTCGAGGACCGCCAGCATTTGGTCCGCGGCATAACCCTTGCCGATGGCGCCGAGGTCCAGCATCATTCCCGCGCGCTTAAGGAAGGCGGTGTGATGCGCGGGGTCGAGCTGGATGTTGCGATAACCCACCAGAGCTTTTGCCTTCGCTATTTCCCCCGGGTCCGGCAAGCGTCCGGTTTTGCGGGCGGCGCGCCATATATTAACGAGGGGGCCGACGCTGACGTCAAAAGCCCCGCGGGAAAGCTCCGATGTCCGGATGGACTTTGCCAACACATCGTAAAGATCGCTGCTCACCGGGAAGGGTGCGGAGGAACCGTCACGCGCGAGGCGCATCAGCTCGCTATCAGGACGGTAGTCGCTCATGATCTGTTCGAGTTCCTCGGCGCGGCCGAACGCCGCTTCCGCCGCTTTCGAGGCCTGCTCGGCATCAGCAGCGTACACCTCGATGCGGAACATCGTACCCATCCGTGGAAGGGAGTATTCAAAGCGCTTCAGGGGTGGGTCTGCCCCCAGAACGCCGGAAGGGCTACCCGGGAAGAGAAACCCCGTGGCCAGGAGGCATGCCAGCGTGGCGCGGCGTACGATGTAGCCGTGCAGTCGCGGGACAAACCGATAGATGGAGTGGCACAGCAACGAGAATCCCTGCCAGTATGAGATCAATCGGACAGCGGGAGAACTCGGGGCAAAAACCAGAATCCTACGAGAACGCGTAGATCTGCGGGCTTTCTTGCGCAGGGTCGATGAGATGGGTCAAAAGCGCGACCCGGCCGTATTGCAATTCCGCCGCTTCCCGGTGGTAACACTTGCTAGGAGCCGCCGCCGGAAAGCGCAAGATTTATCGCACATTCCGGCGCGTTTGCAAAGCTTTTTTGGCGAGAGTTTCTAGGTGAGGATGAATTGCCCGCACCGGGGGGAACGTAGCGCTCGGTTCCTGTTGAACGGACTTGGTGCCTTCCGCCCTCCCTCTCGGCTTATGTTACAATAGTGTTTCATTCGTATGACGGGATCATCCATCGGAGTGCCTGTATGAAACGGTACGGCGAGCACCGTTTTCCCGGCAAGCTTTTTGTCGCGGAGGGAATCGACGGCTCAGGAAAATCCACTCAACTCACGCTTCTGCACCAGTGGCTGCAGGGGGAAGGCTATGGAGTGGTCTTTAGCGAGTGGAACTCTTCCCCGCTCGTTCGCGAAACCACCAAACGGGGCAAAAAGAAGCAGATGCTGACCCCCGCGAGTTTCTCCCTGATCCACTGCACGGACTTTGCCGACCGTATGGAGCACAATATCCTCCCCTTGCTCAAAGCAGGCGCCGTGGTGTTGTGCGACCGCTACATTTATACCGCCTTTGCGCGCGACGTGGTCCGCGGCATGGACTCTCAGTGGGTGCGCGAGCTTTACAGTTTCGCCGTGAAGCCCACCGCCGCGTTTTACTTCCGGGTTCCGCTGGACGTGGCCATGAAGCGCATTTTGGACGGCCGCAGTGGCGTGAAGTTTTACGAGGCCGGCATGGATCTGGGCTTGAGCGAGAGCCCGGAGGAGAGTTTCCGCATCTTTCAGGGCCGAATTCTGGACGAGTACGAGAAGATGGTCCCGGAGTTCGACTTGACCACCGTGGATGCGACCCTTCCCATCGAAGAGCAGCAGACCTTGATGCGGCAGATTGTGAAAGCCAAGCTGGCGCAGGCGAAGAGATTGAGGGTAGCACCGTGAGAGAGACTTATGCCGCTCCTCTGCCGGGGATGAACCTGGCGGAGATGACCGGCAAACTCATCGTCATCGAGGGGACGGACGGCGTGGGCCGTTCCACCCAGATCCGGTTGCTGCGCCCGTGGCTCGAACAGCAGGGTCGGGCGGTCCTCGACACCGCCATCAAGCGCTCAGAGCTTGCCGGCAAGGGAATCCAGCAGGCGAAAGAAGGCCACACGCTCGGGCGCATTACCCTGAGCTTGTTCTATGCTACGGACTTCGCCGACCGCCTCGAGCACGAAATCATTCCCGCACTACGAGCAGGCTTCGTGGTCCTCACCGACCGATATATTTATTCCTTAATGGCGCGGGCCATCGTGCGGGGCGCTGACGCCCGCTGGATTCGAAATGCCTATGGTTTTGCCTTGAAGCCGGATGCCACCTTCTATTTGCGCATCGGCGTGGACGACCTCATTCCACGCGTGGTTTTTTCCCGCGGATTCGATTACTGGGAATCCGGCATGGATATCCATCCCAGTGAGGATATGTATGACAGCTTCCGGAAGTATCAAACCGAGCTGCTGACGGAATTCGAGCGCTTGGCGAAGGAATACAACTTCGAGGTCATCGACGCCACGCCCGACGTGCGCACGGTTTTCGAACACCTACGCGCGGGAGTGGCCCGAGTGTTGAGCGGCGAGCCACGCGAGCCGTTGTTCTCCGTGCCCGCCCCGGTTGGCAACGTTTTAGAGCAAACGACCAAGAAGGTGTTGGAAATGCCCGGCCCCGCCAAGACCATTACTCCGGTCGAGGAAGAGCCTGCTCCCACGGCTCATGCTTTGGCGAGAGCGGCGGAAGGCGACTCTAACACGTAGGAAATCCACTCCTTCAACCGGTGCATTTCCGCGGATTCGCGGGACATAACCGAATAGCTCTCTTCGAGTCCCTTCTTGTTTTCCCGATTGCGCAGAATCAGCTTTTCCACTTCCATCGCCAGCGCCAGATGATCGCGCAAGAATTCTTGCCGCGCCAGCATTTCAATCATCATCTGCTCGAGCACTTCCAGGTCGTGCCAGTCCCCCAAGTGCTTCTGGAGCTGTCGCAGCCACACTAGGGCGTCGGCGGCGCCGGCCACGTTAAACTCGTGGAAAACTTCCAGAAGATAGCGCAGTCGCTTGGTGGCAATGCGCGCCCCGTGAATAACTTCCGGACGCGAATGACGATGAGATTCCGCGATCTGCTCTTCAAACCCGCTCCAGGCGGATTCCAGCGCACTCGTCAGGTCGTGGGCGAAGGTGGCATGCGGCGCACCGGGAGCGTCATGATGATGCGCGTCAGCGCGGCCGTGCGACTTATCGTGATGGAGAAATTCCTTTAGGCTTACGTAGAAAACCGCGAGGTTGATCTTTCCGAGTTTGCGCATCGCACGCATGAAGTTTTCGGACCGGCGCAGCAAAAGGAAATGTTGCACCGCCGTCCAGGCTTCGCGCCGCGCTGAGCGCTTCCTTCCGAGCGATCGCCCCACAGCTTGCAGCAGCACATCGCAGTTGCGGACGTCCCCGAGCAGTCGGCGGCAGCGCCGAATCTGACGGCGCATCCGGCGCATCTCCGGCGGGCGTGGCTTCGGATAAAGCAGGTCGAGCACTTGCTGCAATCTGCGGCTCGCTACGCGCATGTCGTGGATCGCATCGGCATCGTCGCCCTTCAAAACTTTGGCTTCGTACGAAATGAATCGATTGAGTTGCCGCAGTGCTAGTTCCCGTACCTTCTTGCAGCTTTCTTCGTAGGGCAGTAGCAGCACCGATTCGGATGCCGCCGCTCCCGGAGGGGATGCAGGTTCAACCACGGCGTGTGTGGGGCTTTGGATCGCTTGGTCTTCCATGGCACTTGGCTCGAAAAGCGGGAATATCTCAACCACCCTGGGGTTTCGGGATGTAATCCATCAGCGCCCACCCAAGGATTCCATAACGGAACCTCAATTCAAGGAGTCCATAGTCTATCCCGCGGGTGGAGAAGTTACAACCGATTGTGTGTCGGCCCCAGGGTGTTTCCTTGAGAGGAGGATTACGAAGCCGAAGCGTCAGAAGGTTTTTCAACTTTGGAATTCAAAAACCGCTGCGATCCCCCGAACTGCTCTTTGGAGCCAACCTTCCAAACCAGAACTCTGCCGGCCAGGATCCGATCAAAGTCCGAAAAATTCCACGAAGGGGAACAAGATCACTAGCCGTCGGTGAAACCTACGGACGAGGAGTGGCCAGATATTGGATCCCAACGGGGCCGGACATCCTTAACGATGTCTCACCCTATCACCCCTTCTCCCCTCTCCGCTGGGGAGAGGGAAGAGAGGAGAAGGGGTGATAGGGTGAGGGGTTTTTCCCAACGGCGGCCGTCAGTGCCCTTTGAGGCGCCAGCCGCCGAAATGCCTCCGGATCTGGGCGTCTTT